>DATMTK010000098.1:0-9589 GCA_035564755.1 Devosia sp.
ATCGTGGCCAAGGCCGGCGAAGACGCCTACGGCCGGCTGGCGGTCCTTGCCGGCTGGCGGACGGATGCTGAGATTGCCTTCAACGTTTCGCGCAGCGCCTTCACGCCACCGCCGAAGGTCACCTCGGCCGTGGTGCACCTCGTTCCCAAGCCCGTCGATCCCTCGGTGCGGCTGCGCGATCTGGAAGCCGTCACCCGCGCCGCCTTCGGGCAGCGCCGCAAGATGGTGCGCCAGAGCCTCAAGTCGACCGGCGTTCCAGTCGAGCACCTGCTCGAAGCCGCCGGGCTCAAGGGCGACGAGCGCGCCGAGACACTGTCGCTGGACGCCTATCTGAAGATGGCGGAGGCGCTCAGAGGGAATCGATCTGGTTCTGCAGGTCCTTGACGAAGCTGGCCATCTGGGTCAATCGCGATCCAGCGGTTCGGCCGGCAGCAAGGATCGCCCGGACAGCGTCCACGCTCCTGTTCAGATCGTCGTTGATGAGGACGTAGTCGTATTCGGACCAGTGGTCCATCTCGACGCGCGCGTTGCGTAGCCGGCGCATGATGACATCGGAGCCGTCCTCGGCACGCCGCTCGAGGCGGTGGCGCAATTCCCGGATCGACGGCGGCAGGATGAAGACCGTGACCATGTCGGCGCGGCTGGCCCGGTAGAGCTGTTGCGTGCCTTGATAGTCGATATCGAAAAGGATGTCCTTGCCGGCAGCCAGTTGCTCTTCGACATGCGCGCGCGGTGTCGCGTAGAGATTGCCGTGCACCTCCGCCCATTCCAGCAGTTCGCCTTCGGCCCGCATGCGCTCGAACTCATGCCGGTCGATGAAATGGTAGTGAACGTGGTCGACTTCGCTCGGCCGCTTGGCGCGCGTGGTGACCGATACGGAAAGCCTGATGTTCTCGTCGGTTGCCATCACGGCGCGAGATATCGAACTCTTCCCCGCGCCCGACGGGGAAGCGATGACGAGCATCATGCCGCGACGAGCGACGGGCGTCATACGTTACTCCAGGTTCTGCACCTGCTCGCGGAACTGGTCGATCACGGCCTTGAGGTCGAGGCCGATCGCGGTCAGCTCCACCGCGTTGGATTTGGAGCACAGAGTATTCGCTTCGCGGTTAAATTCCTGTGAGAGGAAGTCGAGCTTGCGGCCGACCGGCCCGCCGTCGCCCAGCAGCCTGCGCGCCGAAGCGACGTGGGCACGCAGCCGGTCGAGCTCTTCGCGGATGTCGGCTTTGGTGGCGAGCAGCAAAGCCTCCTGCAGCAGCCGGTCCTCGGGCAGCGCCGACGCAGCCGCCAGCAATTCGGCCACCTGCTCTTTGATGCGCGCGAGGATCGCCTCGCGGCCGCGGCCCGGATGCGCCTCCGCCTCGCCCCTCAGCCGCTCTATCTCGCCGACCTGGCCAAGCAGCACGGTGCCAAGGATTGCCCCTTCGGCCTGGCGGGCCGTGCCGAGCGCCGCCAGGGCCTCGTCCACCGCGTGGTAGATCGCCGCCTGCAGCCGCTCTTCGGCATCGGCGTCGAGCGGCGCCTCGTGCTGCTCCAGCACGCCCTTCAACCCGAGGATGCCCTCGAGCGTCGGCTTGGCGGCGTCGACCTTGCCGGCGATCTCGCGCAGCGCGCCGAGCACGGCGTCGAGCGCCTCGTGGTTCACCACCACGCGGCCGCCCTCGCCTTCGCGCTCGATATTGAGGTTCACCGTCACCGAACCGCGGCTCAGCGCCTTGCCGATGCGGCGGCGGATTTCCGGCTCGAGCGCGTCGTAGCCCGGCGTCAGCCGCATGCGGATGTCGAGCCCGCGCGCGTTGACCGATTTGATCTCGACCGAAAAGCCGATGCCGGGCACGGCGCCCTGCGCCCGTCCGTAGCCGGTCATGCTGGCAAGAGAATTCCCCATGCGCCTGCCGATACACGGTTTATTGCGTGGTGTCTCCGGCGTCCTTGGCCTGCTGCGCCTCGAGGTCTTCCTTCTCCTGCTCGGCCGCGTCCTGCGCCACCGCCTGGCGGTATTTCAGCACGTTCTTGCGGTGCTCGGCATAGGTCGAGGCGAAGGTATGCCCGTCCTTGGGGTCCGGTCCCTTGGCGACAAAGTAGAGGAACGTCGTTTTGGACGGGTGGGCCACCGCCTCGAGCGCCTCGACGCCGGGATTGGCGATCGGTCCTGCCGGCAGCCCGTCCACCTGGTAGGTATTGTAAGGCGTCTTGGCGCTGAGGTCCTTGCTGGAGAGCGGCCGGTCGAGCTTTTCCTGGCCCAGCGTGATGCCGTAGATCACCGAGGGATCGGTCTGCAGCCGCATGTGCTTGCGCAGCCGGTTGAGGAACACCGAGGCGACGTCCGGGCGCTCGGTCTCGAGCCCGGTTTCCTTTTCGACCAGCGAGGCCATGACCACCATGTCCTGCGGCGACTTGATGACGTCGTCGATCGAGGGATCGTGGTCCTTCCAGATCTCGGCGACCTTGTCGCTCATCGCCTTCTGCATGCTGTCGATCAGCGACTGCCTCGTATCGCCCGGAAAGAAGTCGTAGCGCACCGCAAGCAACCCGCCTTCGCTCGGCGGCGATATCTGCGGGCCGGTGAGGTTGAGGGCCGGATCGTTCAGGGCCTGCGCCACCTGCCACGAGGTTTCGCCCGGCACCACGTTGACGAAGAACTCCTGCGGCTTGGTCTCGGTCACGATATTGAGCATGTCGGCCATCGAGGCATGCGCCGGGATCGTGTACTGGCCGGGCAGCAGCTTGCGCTTCTTGGCGCCGAGCAGCTCGGTCGCCAGCCGGAAGATCATCGGCTGGAGCGTCCCGTCCTCGGTAAAGCCCTGGGCCACGAGGTCGTTGGTGACGGTGGTCAGGCTGCTGCCCTTCTGCACGATGAAGGGGCTGTCGGTGTCGATCGGGCCCGGCTCGTAGAACAGATGCAGGCCATAGACGATGGCCCCGCCGATGCCGAGCACAATGATGATCAGGATGGCGAAGAGACCGCTGAGCAGAACCACCCAGCTCGAGCTTTTGCGGCGTCTTTTCTTCTCGCGCGGCGCCATCCGGTCCCCTCTTGCCAGTTCATGCTCCCCGCGCCATTTGCCTCAACGAAGCGGGCAAAACAAGGACGCAAGTGCGGCTTGTGGCTGGAGAAATGGGTTCTCCGAGAGATCCGGCCTAGCGGGATACAAGATCGATTTGCAGTCTTGCTCCTGTCGCCTCCGCATACCGGCGGAGAGTCGCAAGCGAGGGAGATACGCGACCGCCTTCGAGGCGTGCGATCGCTGACTGCGTGGTTCCAATGCGCTGGGCAAGCTCGGACTGGGTCAGCTTGGCCTTGGTCCGCGCGCGGATCAGCGCTTCGATGACTGCATATTCGGCATCGGCTTTTGCGTAGTCGGCCCGGAACTCCGGGTCCTCCATAAAGCGCTTCTTGAGTTCTGCGATCGTCGTCATGGTATGACCTGCTTCATTCGTTCCCGCGCCAGCTCGAGGGCTCTGCGCGGCGTCTTCTGACTCTTCTTGACGAAGACGTGCAGCACTACGACCCTTCGTCCGGTCGCCGTCACATAGATGCCGCGCGCGATACCCTCCGGCGCCTTTGCACGGAGTTCCCAAAGCTTGCCGTCGAGATGCTTCACGTGCGGTTCGTTGACCTCTTCGAGGCCCAGCCTGCCGATCATCTCGAACACGCGAAGAAGCCTTGCACGTAAGCCAGATGGCAATGCTGCGAGTTCGCCATCGACCTCGTCTCAACCGTCCATAGCATATACGCTATATATCGTACATGCTATAGTGTGATCAGTACGACCGGATTCTCTCGACCGGTGGCTACGCCACCTTGCGGAAGATCAGCGACGCATTCGTGCCGCCGAAGCCGAAGGAATTGGAGAGCGCCACGTCGATCCGCTTCTTGAGCGGCACCTTCGGCACGAGGCTCAGCGGCGTCTCGACCGAGGGGTTGTTCAGGTTCAGCGTGGGCGGCGCGACGCTGTCGCGCATGGCGAGCAGCGAGAAGATCGCCTCGATCGCACCGGCCGCCCCGAGGAGGTGGCCGATGGCCGACTTGGTCGAGGACATCGCGGCCTTGGGCGCGGCATCGCCGAGGAGCCGCGTCACCGCGCCGAGCTCGATCTCGTCGCCGAGCGGCGTCGAGGTGCCGTGGGCGTTGATGTAGTCGATGTCGGCCGGCGAAATGCCCGCGCGCTTCACCGCCATCTGCATGCAGCGGTAGCCGCCGTCGCCGTCCGGCGCAGGCGCGGTGATGTGGTAGGCGTCGCCGGACATGCCGTAGCCGATGACCTCGCCGTAGATCCTGGCGCCGCGAGCCTTGGCGCGCTCGTACTCTTCGAGCACGACGACCGCCGCGCCCTCGCCCATGACAAAACCGTCGCGGTCCTTGTCGTAGGGGCGCGACGCCTCGGTCGGGCGGTCGTTGAAATTGGTCGAGAGCGCGCGGCAGGCGGCAAAGCCCGCCATCGACAGCCGGTTGACCGGCGATTCCGAGCCACCTGCCAGCATGACGTCGGCGTCGCCCATGGCGATGATACGCCAACTGTCGCCGATCGCATGGGCGCCGGTCGAGCAGGCCGTGACCACCGAGTGGTTCGGCCCCTTGAGTCCGAAGCGGATGGAGACGTTGCCCGAGGCCATGTTGATGATGCGGCCCGGGATGAAGAACGGGCTCACGCGCCGCGGCCCCTTCTCGGCCAGCGTCACCGAGGTCTCGTAGATGCCGCCGACGCCGCCAATGCCGGAGCCGATCAGCACCCCGGTGCGTTCGGCCTCGTCCGCGGTTCGGGGCTCAACCCCGGCATCGGCGATGGCCATCGTGGCGGCGGCCATCGCGAAGATGATGAACGGGTCGACCTTGCGCTGCTCCTTGCTGTCCATCCAGTCGTCTGGATTGAACTTGCCTTCGTCGAGCGAGCCGAGGGGGATGCGGTGCGCAATCTGGCAGGCGATGTCATCGACGACAAAGTCGTCGATCCGCTTGGCGCCGCTCCTGCTGGCGAGGATGTTGGTCCAGGTGGTCTCTACGCCGCACCCGAGGGGATTGACCGTCCCCATACCCGTTACGACGACGCGGCGCAGGTCCATCGATGTGCCGTTCCGGCGACTGAGGCTCAGCCGACCGCCTTGGTGAGGTAGCTGACGGCATCACCGAAGGTCTGGATCGACTCGGCGGCGTCATCGGGAATCTCGACCGAGAATTCTTCTTCGAACGCCATCACCAGCTCGACCTGATCAAGCGAGTCAGCACCCAGATCGTCGATGAAGCTGGCTTTGTCGGTAACCTTGTCTGCGTCGACGTTGAGGTGCTCCACAACGATCTTGCGGACGCGGTCAGCGATATCGCTCATATTTTGACTTCCCTTTCGATAGTCTGGTTCGGTTCGTTAATCGCGCCCGAGCGCTCAATTCTTGGCCGGGCGGACTGTAGGCGGCGTTCACAGAGCCCGCAAGTGAGGCCGTGTCCCTGTTCAACAGGGCGCGGCACTAACACACTCGTTCAGCTTTGACCATATTGGCGAAAGCGCCGCCCCGCCAATACTTGCCGCCTCAGATCATCAGCATTCCGCCGTTCACGTTCAAGGTGTGGCCGGTAATGTAGCCGGCTTCGGCGGAGGCGAGGAATACCGTGCAGGCGGCCACCTCATCGGCGGTTCCCAGCCGACCCGCGGGCACCTTCTGCAGGATGGTTTCGCGCTGCTTGTCGTTGAGCTCGTCGGTCATGGCCGAGGCGATGAAGCCCGGGGCAATGGTATTCACGGTGATGTTGCGGGACGCGACTTCCTGCGCCAGCGACTTGCTCATGCCGATCAGGCCGGCCTTGGACGCCGCGTAGTTGCCCTGTCCGGCGTTGCCGGCGACCCCGACCACCGAGGTGATCGAGATGATCCGGCCGTAGCGTTGCTTCATCATTCCGCGCAGCACCGCCCGGGTCAGGTGGAAGGCCGCGGTCAGGTTTACCGCCAGTACCTCGTCCCATTCCTCGTTCTTCATGCGCATGAAGAGGTTGTCGCGGGTCATGCCGGCATTGTTGACAAGGATGTCGAGCCCGCCCAGCGCACTCTCGGCGGACGGCACGAGCTTGTCGACCTCGTCCTGGTTGCCGAGATTGCACGGCAGGATCGGGTGCTCGCCGCCGCCCATTTCCCTGGCTGTATCCTCGAGCGCGGCAACGCGGGTGCCTGACAGCGCGACGCGTGCCCCGGCCTTGCCCAGCGCCCTGGCGATCTCGCGCCCGATCCCCCCCGAGGCGCCCGTCACCAGCGCGCGTTTTCCCGTCAGATCAAACACTTGAAGTCTCCTTGGGAGAAAATGAGTCAGGCGCCGAGAGCCGCGAGCGCCGCCTCGATGTCCGTCGGCGTGCCGATCGCCGTTGCGGTCGCTTCCGGGGCGATACGCTTGGCGAGGCCGGTCAGCACCTTGCCGGCGCCAAGCTCGTAGAGTTCGGTCACGCCGTCGGCCGCAAGCCATTTGACGCTGTCGGTCCAGCGCACCATGCCCGTCACCTGCTCGACCAGGTGCCGCTTGATCGTTTCGGGATCGGTCGTCGGCTGCGCCGTCACGTTGGCGACGACCGGCACGCTCGGCGCGTGCATCGTCACGCCCTCCAGCGCGTGCTCCATGGCGTCGGCGGCCGGCCGCATCAGCGCGCAGTGGAAGGGCGCGCTCACCGGCAGCGGCAGCGCCCGCTTGGCCCCGGCGGCCTTGAGCAGATCGATCGCCCGGGCGACTGCGCCGGCATGGCCGGAGATCACCACCTGCCCCGGCGCGTTGTCGTTGGCGACGCCGCACACCTCGCCGTCCTCGGCGTCATTGACCGCCCGCAGCACGGTCTCGAGGTCGAGCCCGAGGATCGCCGCCATCGCGCCCTGCCCGACCGGCACCGCCTCCTGCATGGCCTCGCCGCGGATGCGCAGCAGCCGCGCCGTGTCGGCCAGTGAAAACACGCCGGCGGCGGCCAGCGCCGAATATTCGCCGAGCGAGTGGCCTGCGACATAGGTCGCCTTGTCGGCGACCTTGATCCCCTTGCTTTCGAGCACCCGCACCACCGCAAGGCTCACCGCCATCAGCGCCGGCTGTGCATTGGCCGTCAGCCGCAGCGTCTCGTCCGGCCCCTCGAACATGATCTGGCTGAGCTTCTGGCCGAGCGCCGTGTCGACCTCGTCGAACACGGCCCTGGCCTCGGGGAAGGCCGCGGCAAGGTCCTTGCCCATCCCAACGGCCTGGCTGCCCTGGCCCGGAAAGGTGAATGCGCGCTTGGCCATGCTCCCCGCCTCTTGAGGTGTTGAATCAACCTAGAAGCCAGTAAGCCCGGCGACAAGTTGCGTGCGTGTGGCGAACCTGCCGAGGCGTGTCAAGGACGACTGCATTGAAAAGTGCATCATGTGATGCTATTTTTGATGCGGAGGTTGGCTAAATGCGCACGACAGTGACCATTGATGACGAATTGCTCGAAAAGGCGCGGGAATATTCCGGCGTGAAGGAGACGTCCACCTTGGTGCGAATGGGGCTCGAAGCCTATGTCCAGCGCCAGGCTGCGAGGCGTTTGGCCAAAATGGGCGGCACTCAGCCCGGGCTCGAATATATTCCCCGACGCCGGCCCCAAGCGGCGGAATGATCATTGTCGATACGTCGATCTGGATCGATCACCTGCATAAAGGTGAGCAGGTCATGGAGTGGCTCCTGGCTGAGGACGCGGTGATGCTTCACCCTTTCGTCTTAGGGGAAATAGCTCTTGGGTCGCTGCGCAACCGCAAGCAGACGCTCGCGGAACTGCGCGCAGTTCCGGTCGCCCCGGTGGTGGCCCAAGAGGATGTACTCGAATTGGTCGACCGCCAAAAACTGTCAGGCTCTGGCATCGGCCTGATCGACGCCCACCTAATCGCGTCAACGCTGCTTGACGCGGGTGATCTCCTCTGGACTAAAGATCGGAGACTGGCCGTCGTCGCTGAACGGCTCGGTATCGACGCCGCGACGATCTAGTCCATCGCGCCTTGCTTTCTCCACCCTTTTCCCTTATCTCCCGCCTCGCATTCGTTCGGCCGGGGGCTGAACGGAGGGTTTGGCATTGCCCAAAGCGGTGCCAGACAGGGTAAAATTCCCGGCCTCCCGTGTTCCCGCTCTTTAGAAGACTGCTTTGTCGCCTTTCCGGGCTTCAAAGGGGCTCCGCGCCGCCGATGCACGTGTTGAACCAGAAGGAAGGCGCTTCATGCCCCTCTACGAGCATATCTATCTCGCCCGCCAGGACGTTTCGCCCCAGCAGGTCGAGGAACTGACCAACCAGTTCACCGAAGTCCTGACCCAGGGCGGCGGCAAGGTCACCAAGAACGAGTACTGGGGCCTCAAGTCCCTCAGCTACCGCATCAGGAAGAACCGCAAGGCCCATTACAGCCTGCTCAACATCGACGCTCCGGCTCCTGCCGTGGCCGAGATGGAGCGCCAGATGCGCATCAATGAAGACATTTTGCGCTTCATGACCGTGCGTGTCGACGAGCTCGAGGAAGGCCCTTCGGCCATGCTGCAGAAGCGCGACCGCGACGATGATCGTCCGGGCGGCCGTCCGGATCGCGGCGGCTTCGGCCGTGGCGATCGTGACTCGCGCCCCCCACGCCGGTTCTAATTCGAGGAAACGCCCCAAATGGCCATCAAAGATCTCTCCACCTCCCAGGCGCGCCGTCCGTTCCAGCGCCGCCGCAAGACCTGCCCGTTTTCGGGTCCGAACGCACCCAAGATCGACTACAAGGACGTCCGCCTGCTGCAGCGCTACGTTTCCGAGCGCGGCAAGATCGTGCCGTCCCGCATCACCGCGGTATCGGCGCTGAAGCAGCGCGTGCTCGCCCAGGCGATCAAGCGCGCCCGCTTCATCGGCATCATGCCCTACGCGGTTTCGTAAGGTCGCAAGCCGTATTGCTGGGGTCGCGGATGGTCCGCGGCTCCTAACCATCTCTCAAATATCGCCTGCCCTCGTCCGAAAGCCGGACGCCACTTTTCGGAGGACAGGCGCGATGGGACAGCCAAGGAACATCCAATGAAAGTCATTCTCCTCGAGCGCATCGGCAAGCACGGCCACATCGGCGACGAAGTCACCGTGAAGGACGGCTACGCCCGCAATTTCCTGCTGCCGCAGCAGAAGGCACTCCGCGCCACCGAAGCCAACCGCAAGAAGTTCGACGTCGAGCGCGCGGCGATCGAAAAGCGCAACGCCGAGCGCCGTGAAGCCGCCGCCGGCATCGCCTCCGGCATCAACGGCCGCAGCGTGGTGATCATTCGCCAGGCCGGCGAGACCGGCCAGCTCTACGGCTCGGTGAGCTCGCGCGACGTCGCCGAGGCGCTGAGCGCCGATGGGTTCACCGTCGCCCGCTCGCAGGTCGACCTCGCCAACCCGATCAAGACGGTCGGCCTCCACACCGTGCCGCTGCACCTGCACGCCGAGGTCGCGGTAACGATCACCGTCAACGTCGCCCGCTCCGACGACGAGGCCGAGCGCCAGGCCAAGGGCGAGGACCTCACGGTCCAGACCTTCGACGACGAAGCCGCGGCCGAATTCGCCGCCGGCCAGGCCGAAGCCGGCTCCGCCGCTGCCGACGCCGGTGGCGAAGAAGCCTGATCGCGC
>DATMTK010000099.1:0-7429 GCA_035564755.1 Devosia sp.
GCTGCGGGACTTGCAAGCACGGACCGCTGCCGCGCATCGCGGGGACGCACGATGAGCGAAGCTTTCATATGCGCCTACAGGCGGACACCGATCGGCCGCTTCGGCGGGGCACTGTCGTCGGTCCGCGCCGACGATCTGGGCGCGGTGCCGCTCAAGGCGCTGATCGCCGAAAATGCCGGTGTCGACTGGGAGGCGGTGGACGACGTCCTCTTCGGCTGTGCCAACCAGGCGGGTGAGGACAACCGCAACGTCGCGCGGATGAGCCTGCTGCTGGCGGGACTGCCCCTGAGCGTGCCGGGGACGACGATCAATCGGCTGTGCGGTTCCGGCATGGATGCGGTGATTATCGCCGCGCGTGCGATCAAGTCGGGTGAAGGCGAGCTTTACGTTGCGGGCGGGGTCGAGAGCATGAGCCGGGCGCCGTTCGTTTTGCCCAAGGCCGAAGCAGCATTCTCGCGCCATGCCGAGATTTATGACACGACCATCGGGTGGCGTTTCGTCAATCCGCTGATGAAGCAGCAGTACGGTATCGATTCGATGCCGGAGACGGGCGAGAACGTGGCCGAGGACTACAAGGTCAGCCGCGCCGATCAGGACGCCTTCGCGCTCCGGTCGCAGCAGCGGGCCATCGCGGCGCAGCAGAACGGGCGGTTCGGCAAGGAGATCGTGCCGCTCAGCATCCCGCAGCGGAAAAAGGACCCCATCGTCGTCGATAAGGACGAGCATCCGCGCGCCGACACCTCACTGGAGGTGCTGGCGAAGCTGCCCACTCCCTTCCGGCAAGGCGGGACCGTGACGGCCGGCAACGCGTCGGGGGTCAACGACGGCGCCGCCGCGCTGATCGTGGCGTCCGAGGCCGCAGCGAAACGACACGGGCTGACGCCGATAGTGCGGGTACTCGGTGGTGCGGCCGCCGGCGTGCCGCCACGGATCATGGGTATGGGCCCCGTGCCGGCGACCCGCAAGCTCTGCGCCCGGCTCGGCTTCAGCCCACAAGACTTCGATGTGATCGAGCTCAACGAGGCCTTCGCCAGCCAGGCGCTTGCCGTGCTGCGCGAGCTGGGGCTGGCCGACGACGCGCCGCACGTCAATGCCAATGGCGGAGCGATCGCGCTGGGCCATCCGCTCGGAATGAGCGGCGCCCGCATTGCCGGCACGGCAGCGCTGGAGTTGAGCCTCAGCGGCAAGCGTCGCGCACTCGCCACCATGTGCATCGGCGTGGGGCAGGGGATCGCGGTGGCACTGGAACGCGCCTAGAATGGCAATCCGACGTAGTTCTCAGCTAGGACGCTCATCGCGGCGTCGGAGTGGGTGAGGTAGTCGAGCTCGGCAAGCTGCAGGCGCTCGCCGAACTCGCCTTGGTCCGGGAAGCGATGCAAGGTGGAGGTCATCCACCACGAAAAACGCTCGGCCTTCCAGACGCGGGCGAGGGCGCGCGCCGAGTAGGCATCGAGCCCGGCTTCGGACGCGTCCTTGTAGAACTCCCGGAGCCCCTCGAACAGATAGTGCACATCGCTGGCGGCGAGGTTCAGCCCCTTGGCGCCGGTGGGCGGCACGATGTGTGCGGCATCGCCGCACAGAAACAGGCGGCCGAAGCGCAGCGGCTCGGCGACGAAGGAGCGCAGCGCCGCCACCGACTTTTCGATCGAGGGGCCGATGCTGATACGGGCTGCGGCCGCCTCGGGCAGACGCCGGCGCAGCTCGTCCCAGAACCGCGTATCGCTCCAGTCGTCGACCCGCTCCGAGGAGTCGACCTGGACATAGTAGCGGCTGCGGGTGGGCGAACGCATGGAGCAGAGGGCGAAGCCGCGCGGGTGACGGGCATAGATCAGTTCGTCGTTGGCCGGCGGCACGTCGGCCATCAGCCCCAGCCAGCCGAAGGGGTAGATGCGCTCGAACGCATGCATGGCGTCCGCGGGGATGGATTGCCGGCTGACGCCGTGAAAGCCATCGCAGCCGGCGATAAAGTCACAGTCGAGGCGGATTTCCGTGCCGTCCTTGGCGAGGGTCACAAACGGAGCAGTGCCGACATCGTGCACCGCGACATCGGCGGCTTCGTAAATCGTGGTGTGGCCGCCCGTGGTGCGGGCTTCCATCAGGTCGTGCGTTACCTCGGTCTGGCCATACACGGTGACGCTGCGGCCGCCCGAGTGCCGCCGGAGGTCGATGCGGTGGAGGGCATCGTCGAAGGCGAGGTCGATGCCCTCGTGCACCAGTCCCTCGCGATCGAGGCGGGCCCCGCATCCGACCGAACGCAGCAAATCCACGGTGCCCTGCTCGAGCACCCCGGCGCGGATGCGCGACAGGACATGTGCGGCGCTCGCGCGCTCGACGATGACGTTGTCGATGCCAGCCTTGCCCAATAGCGCTCCGAGCAACAGACCGGCGGGCCCGGCGCCAATGATCGCGACCTGGGTCCGCATCAGGCGATGTCGCCGATGCGGGTGATCTGACCGAGAAGTGATAGCCCGGTGCGCAGCGAGGCCGCGGTGGCAACCACCATCTGCGGCAGGATCAGCCATTCGAGGGTCCAGGCCGCGCCCGAGCGTTCCTGTTCGTGGACAAGCGCGGTGTGCATGCCGGCGATCTGGGTGGCGTTGAAATGGGCCAGGGTAACCAGAACCTCGGCGCCCACCGGATTGTGCTTGTGCGGCATGGCCGACGAGCCGCCGCCGCCCTCGAGCGCGATCTCTCCGAAGCGGTTCTGCGCCATGAGGCCGATATCGGCGCCGATCTTGCCCAGGCTGCCGGCGGTCTGCGACAGCCAGTCGGCGAGCTCGACGATGTTGTCGCGCTGGCTGTGCCAGGAACGGGCTGGCGCGAGATCGAGCGCTTTGGCGAGGCGCGCAGAGACCTGGCTGGCGCGATCGCCCAGTTTGTCGAGCGTGCCCGCGGCGCCGCCGAACTGCAGCACCATCAACCGTGGCCGGAGCTCGGACAGCCGGGTGAGATGGCGCTCCAGCGGGCCATCCCACGTCGCAAGCTTGTCGTATACGGCAATGGGCAGGGCGTCCTGCATGCGGGTACGGCCCATGACGCGGCGGTCGCCGAAGAGCCGGCCGAGTTCCGCGAGGCTGCTTCGGACGGCGACGATCCGTTGCTCGATGATGCCGAGGACCGGCCGTAGCCGCAGTACGAGGGCGGTGTCGACCAGATCCTGGCTGGTTGCCCCGAAATGCACGTACTGGTCGAACGGGGCCCCCAGCGCATCGCGCAACTGGCGCACGAACTCGACGCCGATCACACCGTCGCGCTGGGTCGCCCTCCGGATGGCATCGTAGTTCGGCACGAAGCTCTGTAATTGCTCGGCAATCCCATCTGCGATCTCCGACGGGATGATGCCTTCTTCACCTTCGACCAGTGCCAGCGCTTCCTCGAACCGCAGCATCTGCTGGATTTCGCTGTCGGCTGAAAAGAATGCGCCGACCTCATCGTCGCCGAGCAGGCCGGAGAGGAGCGCGTGATCGAACGGCGAAATGCTCATGCGATGCTCCTAAGTGTCGAAGAACACCGTTTCATCCTGGCCCTGAAGGTGGATGTCGAAGGTGTAGGTGTCGCCCTGCCGCGGGGCGATCAGCGTCTTCACGCGCGTCTTGTGTTCGATGCGGCCGAGGACGGGATCGGCGGCGTTCGCTTCGGCCTCGTCGGCAAAATAGAGCCGCGTATTGAGCCCGAGATTGATGCCGCGCGCGACGATCCAGACGCTGACATGCGGCGCCTGCATGCGGCCGTCGGGGAAGGGGACGCGGCCGGGTTTGATGGTTTCGAAGCGATAGAGTCCGGTCTGCGGGTCGGCGGCGGTGCGGCCCCAGCCGGCAAAGTTTGGATCGGCGGCTCCACGAGTTTCGGAGGGACTGGGGTAGAGGCCCTCGGCGTCGGCCTGCCAGATCTCGATAACGCAATCGCGCAATGGTTCGCCGGTACCGTCGAAGACGTGACCCTCGATGACGACAAGCTCACCCTTTGTCTTGTCGTTGACGAGGTGGTCACCGAGATCGTCGGCGTGGGCACCGTGAATGCCGACGAAGTTTGGCATGAGCCCGATGTGGACATAGGGGCCGGCGGTCTGCGACGGCGTCTCCTTGAGGATGTCGAGGGGTTGCGGCATCAATTGCCCTCGAGGCGGTTTTCGAACATGGTCGAGCGGCGACCGCGCAGGACGATGTCGAATTTGTAGGCGGTGGCGTCCATCGGGATGGTGCGTGCCATGTCGAGCGGCGCGATCAACTGCTCGACCGCGCGCGGATCGCTGAGGCCGCCGGTCATCGGGTCGAGTTTGATCAGCGGATCGCCCTCGAAATACATCTGGGTGATGAGCCGCTGGGCGAAGCCCGAGCCGAAGATCGAGAAGTGGATATGCGCGGGCCGCCAGTCGTTGACGCCATTCGGCCAGGGGTAAGCGCCGGGCTGGATGGTGCGGAACGTATAGCTGCCATCGTCGCCGGTGAGGACGCGGCCGCAGCCGCCGAAATTCGGATCGAGCGGAGCGAGGTAGCCGTCCTTCTTGTGGCGGTAGCGTCCAGCCGCATTGGCCTGCCAGAATTCGAGCAGCGCGCCAGGGACGGGACGGCCGCGCTCGTCGAGCACGCGGCCGTGGACGATGATGCGGGGACCGTGGGCGCTTTCGCCGGGCTTGGCGAAATTGTGGATCAGGTCGTTGTCGAGCGCGCCGATGACACTGTGGCCGAACACCGGGCCGGTCATTTCCGACATGGTATTGGAAAAGGAGATCGGCGCGCGCTGCGGCGAGCGGAGCACCGTGGTGCGGTAGTTCGGGGTCAGCGCCGGCGGGTGCCACAGGCGGTCGCGCGGATAGAACGGTCCGGTCTCGGGGGCGCTGTTGGACGCGTTACTCATTCGGCGGCTTTTCCGGTCGCCATTTCGGCGAAGGCCTGCTTGGCGACACGAAAGGCCGTGTTGGCGGCGGGCACCCCAGCATAAATCGCGACGTGCAGCAGCGCCTCGCGCACGTCGGCCTCGCTGGCGCCGGTGCGGACGGTGGCGCGGACATGCATCGCCAGTTCCTCGGTGTGGCCGAGCGCCGCCAGCAACGCGATCGTGACGATCGAGCGCTCGCGCTTGCTCCACTCGCTGCGCGACCACAGATGGCCCCAGGCGGCTTCGGTGATGAGGTCCTGGAACGGCGCGTCAAAGCCGGTGGTCGCCGCCTCGACGCGTTCGACATGTTCGTCGCTCAGGACGGCACGGCGCGTCTGCTCCCCCTGCCGCAGGCGCGGCGACTTGAGATCAGTGGCTGACATGGGAGACCGTCTCCGTTCCGACGAAGGACATGAACGTACGCAGGATGGCCGTCAGCATTTCCGGCTGTTCGACCGAAGGGATGTGCCCGCTGTCCTTGATGATCTCGAGGCGGGCATGCGGGATAGATTTGGCAAAGTCGGCCGCAGCGCGGGGCGTCGGCGACACATCCTGGTCGCCGACAATCACGATCGTGGGCGCGGTGATGCGGGATGTCTTGCCGCGCAGGTCCGCGTCGCGCAGGGCGATGCAAGTCGCGATGTATCCGTCGGCTGGCTGGCGTGCCAGCATCGCGCGGTAGCCGGCGAAGTCGGCGTTGTCCGCCGACCGGAACTCCGCTGTAAACCAGCGTTCCAGGATGCCGTCGGCGATTGAGCCGAGGCCGTTGGCTTCGATGGCGGCGATGCGCCGGCTCCAGAACTCGGCATCGCCCATCTTGTCGAGGGTATCGCAGAGGATGAGCGCGGCCACCAGATCCGGACGATCGTGATAGAGCTGCTGCGCAACGAGCCCGCCGACCGAAACGCCGCAGATGGTCGCGCGGCGCACGCCGATATGGTCGAGCAGGGCGGCAAGGTCTTCGGCCAGCAGCTCCATCGAGTAAGGCGTCGCGCCGACTTCGGAAAGGCCGTGCCCGCGCTTGTCGTAGGTGACGAGGGCGAACTCGCCAACAAGCCGCACCACCACGTCGCGCCAGATACGGAAGTCGGTGCCCAGCGAATTGACGAACACGAGCGTCGGCCGGCTCTGCGGCGAGCCGATCACCTGATAGTGCAGCGTCACATCGTTGAGGCGGGCGAATTGCATCAGAAGGGATAGCCCTGCTTGGGGTCTTCAATGGTGATCCAGCGCAGGTCCGTGAACTCGGCGATTGCCGCCTTGCCGCCGAAGCGGCCGAAGCCCGAGCCCTTGACGCCGCCGAACGGCATCTGCGCTTCGTCGTTCACGGTCGGGCCATTGATGTGGCAGATGCCGGCCTCGATCTGCGACGCGACGCGCAGGGCGCGCTGGATGTCGCGGCTGAATACGGCCGAGGAGAGGCCGTATTCGGTGTCGTTGGCGACGCGGATGGCCTCGTCCTCGCCTTTCACCCGGATCACCGATTTCACCGGGCCGAACGATTCCTCGGAATAGATGCGCATGCCCGCGGTCACGTTGTCGAGCACGGTGGCCTCGACCACGGTGCCGTTGCGCTTGCCGCCGGCCCTGATCTTGGCGCCTTTGGCAGTGGCGTCCGCGATCAAGGCTTCCATCTTTTCGGCCGACTGCGTGCTGATGAGCGAGCCGAGCACGACATGGCCACGCGGATCGCCGGCGGGCAGTTGCGCCGCGCGCTTGCCGAGCTTGTCAACGAATTCGTTGGCGATCTTGTCGTCGACGATGATCTTTTCGGTCGACATGCAGATCTGTCCCTGGTGCATGAACGAGCCGAAGATGGCGGCGTTCACGGCCCCATCGATGTCGGCGTCGTCGAGTACCACCAGCGGTGCCTTGCCGCCGAGCTCGAGCAGTGCCGGCTTCAGGTAACGGCCGGCGAGCTCGCCGATGCGCTTGCCGACGCCGGTCGAGCCGGTGAAGTTGACGCGGCGCACAGCAGGATGCGCGATCAGCGCTTCGACCACCGCTGCGGCGTCCTTGGGATCGTTGGTGAGGACATTGACGACGCCCTTGGGCACGCCCGCTTCGAGCAGGCACTGGCCGATCAGCCGGTGGATACCGGGGCAGCTTTCGGAGGCCTTGAGTACCACCGTATTGCCGCACGCAAGCGGCATGGCGATGGCGCGGGTGCCGAGGATCACCGGCGCGTTCCACGGCGCAATGCCAAGCACGACACCCGCCGGCTGGCGGATACCCATGGCGAGAGTAATCGCCGGGTTGTTCGAGGGGATGACCTCGCCAGCGATCTGCGTCGTCATGGCACCGGCTTCGCGCAGCATGTTGGCGGCGAGCATGACGTTGAACCCAGCCCAGGGCGCCGTGCCGCCGGTCTCCTCGAGCATCAGGCGGGTGAATTCGCCGACCTTGCCGTCCATCACGTCGGCGGCTTTCATCAGCAGGGCGCGGCGCTCGCCCGGGCCGGTCTTGCTCCAGCTCTTGAAGGCCGCCGCCGCCGCGTCGACCGCGGCCTTGGCGTCGGCGACGCCCGCCGCCGCGGCGCGAGTGGCGAGCT
>DATMTK010000100.1:0-15981 GCA_035564755.1 Devosia sp.
TGGCTACACCGTCTATACCCTGCGCGAGCCGCATGGCGTTACCGGCCACATCATCCCGTGGAACTACCCCATGCAGGTGCTCGGCCGCTCCGTCGGCGGCGCGCTGACCATGGGCAACGCCGTGGTGCTGAAACCGGCGGAGGAGGCCTGCCTCACCGCTATCGCCTTCGCGCAGATCGCTGCCGAAGCCGGCCTGCCCGAGGGTGCCCTCAACGTCGTCCCCGGCCTCGGCGAAGAGGCCGGCGCGGCGCTCACCGCCCATCCCGGTATCGGCCATATCTCCTTCACCGGCTCCGTGCCGGTCGGCCGGATCATCCAGCGCACCGCCGCCCAGAACGTTGTTCCGGTGACGCTCGAGCTCGGCGGCAAGTCGCCGCAGCTCGTCTTCGCCGATGCCGATCTCGAGCGTGCCTTGCCGTTCCTCGTCAATGCCGGCATCCAGAATGCCGGCCAGACCTGCTCGGCGAGCTCGCGCATTCTCGTCGAGCGCCAGCTCCACGACGAGCTGCTCGCTCGCATGGCCGAGCGCTACCGCGCCCTCCGCGTCGGCGCCGCCATCGACGATCTCGACGTCGGCCCGATGGTCAGCGAGCGCCAGAAGGAAATCGTCAACGGCTTCCTCGCCGATCTCGGCGGCGCCGAGATCGCGGCGCGCGGCAGCATCGACGCCGACGCCCCGCCCGGCGGCCACTACCTGCAGCCGACCCTCCTCTCCCGCGTCGCGCCAACCAATCGCCTCGCGCAGGACGAGATCTTCGGCCCGGTGCAGGTCGTCATTCCATTCGATACCGAAGAGGAGGCCGTCGCCATCGCCAACGGCACCGACTTCGGCCTCGTCGCCGGCCTGTGGACCAGCCACGGCGGCCGCCAGATGCGCCTCGCCAAGGCCATCCGCTCCGGCCAGGTCTTCATCAACAATTACGGCGCCGGCGGCGGCGTCGAGCTGCCTTTCGGCGGCACTGGCAAGTCCGGCTTCGGCCGCGAGAAAGGCATGGAAGCGTTGTACGGGTTCAGCGTGTTGAAGACGGTGGCGGCATGGCACGGCTGAACGGCAAGACCGCGATCGTCACCGGCGGCGCCTCCGGCTTCGGCGCCGGCATCGTCCGCAAGTTCGTCGCCGAAGGCGCACGCGTGATGGTTGCCGACATCAATGGCGACGCCGCATCCGCGCTCGCCAAGGAGCTCGGCGCCACCGCGCAGCAGGTCGACGTCGCCAAGGATGCGTCCGTCGCCGCCATGACCGAGGCCGCCTACGCCGCCTTCGGCAAGCTCGATATCCTGGTCAACAATGCCGGCGTCAGCCACCTGCCCGCCCCGCTCGACGAGATCTCCGAGGCCGATTTCGACCGCGTGCTCGCCGTCAACGTCAAGTCGGTCTACCTCACCGCGCGCCACGTCGTGCCGCGCTTCAAGGCAGCCAGGTCCGGCGTCATCCTCAACATCGCCTCCACCGCCGCGGTGAGTCCGCGTCCGCGGCTAAGCTGGTACAATGCATCCAAGGGCTGGATGGTCACCGCTACCAAGTCGATGGCCGTCGAGCTCGCCCCGCTTGGCATCCGCGTCAACGCCATCAACCCCGTCGCCGGCGAAACGCCGCTCCTCAAGACCTTCATGGGCGAGGACACGCCCGAAATGCGCGCGAAATTCCTGAGCACCATCCCCATCGGCCGTTTCTCCACCCCCGCCGACATCGGCAACGCCGCCTGCTACCTCTGCTCCGACGAGGCCAGCATGGTCACCGGCGTCGCCCTCGAGGTCGATGGTGGGCGGGTGATCTAGGGACCGCCATGGCGCAGGACTCCCTCGGCAACGAAGTGACGGGCGGCAATGCAGCGACCCTGCATGGCATCGACGATTTCGTCACCGGCTTCCTGGGCTACGAGACCAGGGCGACCAATGTCCTCGCGGCGGCCGACGCCGATCCGGACTCGCCGCTCGCCAACATCTATGCCGGCTTCACCTGGATGTTCCTCGAAGCCGCCGGCGCCGAGGACCATGCCCGCCTCTACTACGACCGCGCCAGGGCGCTGCGCCCCAAGGCCAATGCGCGCGAGCAGCTCATGCTCGATCAGCTCGAACGCTGGATCGCCGGCGACATTCCGGCAGTCCAGAAGCTCGGCGAAACCATCGCCGACAATTTCCCCCGCGACCTCGCCAGCGTGAAGCTGCACCAGTATTTCAGCTTCAACCGCGGCGACGCGAAATCCATGCTCGCCATCGCCAAAAGGGTCGAACCCGAAAACCAGGCAAGCCCGCACCTCCACGGCATGCTCGCCTTCGGCCACGAGCAGTTGCACGACCTCGCGACCGCCGAGCGCGAAGCCCGCCGCGCCCTTGCGCTCAAAGAAAAGGAGCCGTGGGCCCAGCACGCCCTCGCCCACGTCATGCTCTCGACCGGCCGCGTGCGCGAAGGCGTCGCCTTCCTCGACGAGGCCCAGCGCACCTGGGTCGACCTCAACAGCTTCATGTACACCCACAATTGGTGGCACAAGGCGCTGTTCCACATCTCGCTCGGCGACAACGCGTCGGTCTACGACGCCTACGATCATCACGTCTGGGGCATCGAGCCCACCTATTCGCAGGATCAGGTGGGCGCCGTCTCGCTCCTCGCCCGCATGGAGATCGCCGGCCTCGATGTCGGCGACCGCTGGCAGCAGCTCGCTGAGTATCTTCGCCCGCGCGCCCGCGACGTCATCCAGCCCTTCCTGACACTGCAATATCTCTACGGCCTCGCCCGCGCCGATTTCGTCGAAGCCGATACCCTGCTCGCCGAAGTGGAGGACAAGGCGCGCACCTCCGAGACCTTCGACCGCGCCGTCTGGCGCGAGGTCGCCCTGCCGGCTGCCCGCGGCGTCTATGCCCACGCCAGGCGCGACTGGGCCGGCGCCGCCCGCAATCTCACGATCGCCAATCCGCGCCTGACCGAGATCGGCGGCAGCCACGCCCAGCGCGACCTCTTCGGCCAGCTTCTGCTCGATGCGCATCTGAAGCTCGGCAACTGGCGCGTCGCCGCTGAGATGTTGGAGATGCGCCGCACCTGGGACCCCGACGGCGTGCCGCTGAACCGCGACCTCGCTTTCGTCCGCTCGCAGATCGGGCGCGCTCCGGACAAATTGCAGATAGGGACCTCCGCCGCATGAGACCCGGACCGCGCAACCTCATCACCGACGTTCCCGGCCTCCGCGTCGGCAACGCCGAAGACCACCGCATCAAGACCGGCACCACCGTGCTGGTTGCCGACAAACCCTTCCGCGCTTCGGTGGACGTCATGGGCGGCTCGCCCGGCACGCGCGAGACCGACCTGCTGGCGCCCGACAAGCTGGTCGACGGCGTCGACGCGCTCGTCCTCTCCGGCGGCTCGGCCTATGGCCTCGATGCCGCCTCCGGCGTCAGCGATGGCCTGCGCGCCATGGGCCGCGGCTTCACCTATGCCGACCTGATCATCCCGATCGTCCCCGCCGCCATTCTCTTCGACCTTGCCGGCGGCGGCGACAAGAACTGGAATACCAATCCATATCGTGAGCTCGGCGCCCGCGCCCTCGCCGCCGCGTCGGAGGAGTTCGCCCTCGGCACCGCCGGTGCCGGTGTCGGCGCGACCACCGCCGGCCTCAAGGGCGGCCTTGGCTCCGCCTCGCTGGTCTTGAGCAGCGGCATCACGATCGGCGCCCTGGTCGGCGCCAACGCCACCGGCTCGGTCACCGCCGGCGACAGGCCAAATTTCTGGGCCGCCCCATGGGAAATCGGCGACGAATTCGGCGGCCTTGGCGTCCATCCGGCCCCTGTCCCCTTCGCGCAATCGGTCCGCACCAAGAAGGACGCGCTGGCCGAGCTCGCCAACACCACCATCGCCATCGTCGCCACCGACGCCGCGCTCAGCAAGGCCGAGCTCAAGCGCATGGCCGTCGCCGCGCAGGACGGCATGGCCCGCGCCATCAGCCCCGCCCACACCCTCGTCGACGGCGATCTGGTCTTTTCCGTCTCGACCGGCGCGCGGCCGCTCGCCGATCCGATCTTCGACGCCATCGCCATCGGCCACGCCGCAGCCACCTGCCTGAGCCGCGCCATTGCCCGCGCCGTCTATCTCGCAACCGCCGCGCCCGACGACGTTTTTCCCACCTGGCGGCAGAAGTTCGGCCGCTGACCACCCCCATGCTTGACACCGCCCACCCCCAAACCTAAGAAGGCGCGCCCTCCCCAAGGGGACGCTGGCGGAGTAGCTCAGGTGGTTAGAGCAGCGGAATCATAATCCGCGTGTCGGGGGTTCAAATCCCTCCTCCGCTACCAGGGCCTTCGTTCAAGCCCACGCCATGAAACCCAGAGAAGCGGGCCCAAGGTGTGGATGCAGGGGGCGGGTTGGCTCAGCCTTTATGCCATCCTTATGCAAGGCCGGCCCCTTCCCCATCGAATGCTGATTTCGCTGAGCCGACACTGCGCACCGTACACACCAGAGGTGCGCGATGGACTTTGCTTTTCTGCTGCTCGGTGCCGGCGCACTGCTTGCCCTGATCCTCTACGCCCATGCCTTGGCGCGTTTGTGAGTGCGGCATGTTCGAGCTCATCCTGGGTCTTGGCATATCGTTCGGGCTTGCCGTCTACCTCATCGTGACGCTGCTCGCCCCTGAGCGGTTCTAGGTTCCGGAGACAATCATGACGTTGGTCGGATGGCTGCAGATCGGCCTGATGTTTGTGGCTGTACTGTTGATCGTAAAGCCGCTCGGCATCTACATGGCGCGGGTGTTCGAGGGGCAGCGCACGTTCCTGTCGCCGGTGCTCGCGCCTGTTGAATCAGTGTTTTACGCCAGTTCCGGCGTCGACCCAAAGCGTGAGCAGGGCTGGCTGGCCTACACCACCGCCATGCTGATGTTCTCGATCGGGGGGTTCGTCTCGCTCTATCTGATCTTGCGCTTCCAAAACCTGTTGCCGCTCAACCCGCAGGGCTTTCCGGGCGTCGCACCAGACCTGGCCTTCAACACGGCCGTTAGTTTCCTGACCAACACCAACTGGCAGTCCTACTCAGGCGAAACGACAATGAGCAACTTCAGTCAGATGGCTGGACTTGCAGTGCACAATTTTCTCTCGGCAGCGACCGGCATCGCCCTTGCCTTGGCGGTCACACGTGCCTTTGCACGCTCAAGCGTAGCTACCCTCGGCAATTTCTGGGTCGATATGACCCGCGCTACGCTCTACGTCCTGCTGCCGATCTCAATCGTGCTGGCGATTGTCTTCGTTGGGCTCGGGTTGCCCCAGACGCTCGACGGCTCCGTACTTGCCACAACTCTCGAGGGGGCTCAGCAGCAGATAGCGCTCGGGCCAATTGCGAGCCAGGAGGCGATCAAGCAGCTTGGTACCAATGGCGGCGGTTTCTTCAACGCCAATGCGTCACATCCATTCGAGAATCCCAACGCGATCTCGAACTTCCTCAACATCCTGGCGATGCTGTCGGTCACCTCGGCGCTTGTCCACACGTTCGGCGAGATCGTCGGGAACCGCAGGCAGGGCTGGGCGATCATAGCTGCCATTGGGATGTTCCTCGTTGTCGGCGTCGGTGTCGTCTACTGGGCGGAAACCTCGGGCAACCCGATCCTCTCCGGGCTTGGCCTCGATCCCTCGATGGGCAACATGGAAGGCAAAGAGGTCCGCTTTGGCCAGGCGCTGACAGCACTTTATGCGGCGGTCACCACGGGCATTTCGGATGGCGGCGTCAATGGCATGCACGACTCGCTGACCGCGCTCGGCGGGCTAGTGCCGCTGTTCCTTATCCAGCTCGGTGAGATCCTGCCGGGCGGAGTCGGATCGGGCCTCTACGGCATGATCGTCTTCTGCGTGCTATCGGTGTTCGTCGCCGGCCTTATGGTCGGCCGCACGCCGGAGTTCCTCGGCAAGAAGGTCGAGGCGCGCGAGATGAAGTTCGCAATGCTCGCCGTGCTCATCCTGCCGTTCGCGATCCTGGGCTTCACAGCGATCTCCGCACTGCTGCCCGTTGCCCTGTCCTCGATCCTCAACCCCGGTCCGCACGGGCTCAGCGAGTTGCTCTACGCATATTCCTCAGCTGCGGGGAACAATGGCTCCGCCTTCGCCGGGCTTTCCGCCAACACCCCGTGGTTCAACACCACACTCGCCATCGCCATGCTGCTTGGTCGCTTCGCCTACGTGGTGCCGGTCATGGCGATCGCGGGCTCGATCGCCGCCAAGACGCGGGTGCCCGCCTCGAGCGGCACTTTTCCCACCGACCGGCCGCTGTTCGTCGGCCTGCTGGTCGGGGTCATCCTCATCCTCGGCGGGCTGCAGTTCTTTCCCGCACTCGCTCTCGGGCCGATCGTCGAGCACTTCCTGATGCTCGCCGGCCAGACCTTCTGAGATCCAACCATGGCATCCAAAGCTCCAGCCCTGTCCATCTTCGATCCGGCGCTGCTGACGCCGGCGCTCGGCAGCGCGTTCATCAAGCTTGATCCGCGCCAGCTCGTGCGCAACCCGGTGATCTTCGTCACCGAGATCGTGGCATTGGTTGTGACGGTCATGTTTGTGCGCGACTTTTTCGCGGGCACCGGCGCCTCCTTCTCCGGCCAGGTCGCTGTGTGGCTGTGGTTTACGGTACTGTTCGCGACTTTCGCGGAGGCAGTCGCCGAAGGCCGTGGGAAGGCGCAGGCGGACAGCCTGCGCAAGACCAAGTCGAACCTGACAGCAAAGCGCCTCAAATCGGGTGACGGTAACAAATATGACGTCGTGCCGGCCGCCGAACTGCGCGTCGGCAATGTTGTTCTGGTCGAAGCTGGCGACATAATCCCCGGGGACGGCGAGGTGATCGAGGGCGTCGCTTCGGTCAATGAAAGCGCCATCACCGGCGAGTCAGCCCCGGTAATCCGCGAAAGCGGCGGTGACCGCTCAGCGGTGACCGGCGGCACGACCGTGCTCTCCGACTGGATCAAGGTCCGGATCAGCACCATGCCCGGCGAAACCTTTGTCGATCGCATGATTGCACTCATCGAAGGCGCCAAACGGCAGAAGACGCCCAACGAAATTGCGCTCTCGATCCTGCTCTCCGGCCTCACGCTGGTGTTCCTGATCGCGGTGGTGACGCTCGCCGGCCTGGCGGCCTATTCGGGCGCCGTCATGACCGTCACGGTGCTCGCGGCGCTGCTGGTGACGCTGATTCCCACCACCATCGGCGGCCTGCTCTCGGCCATTGGCATCGCGGGCATGGACCGGCTGATCCGGTTCAACGTCGTTGCGACCTCAGGCCGCGCTGTCGAAGCGGCTGGAGATGTCGACACGCTTCTGCTCGACAAGACGGGCACCATCACGTTCGGCAACCGAATGGCAACGGAGCTCCTGCCAGTTCCGGGCGTCAGCGAGCAGGCGCTCGCCGAAGCCGTGCTGCTCGCGAGCCTGGCCGACGAGACGCCCGAAGGTCGATCGATCGTTGCGCTCGCGAAGTCGGAGTTCCGGCTGAATGAGCCCGACCTCACGGGCCAAAGCGTGATTCCGATCGCCTTCAGTGCACAATTGCGCATCTCGGGCATGGACATCGACGGGCGGAGCCTTCGCAAGGGCGCGGTCGACTCGATCCTCGCTTACACCGGCCAGACTGAGCTGCAGGTGCCGCAAGCCTTCACCGAGGCGGTTGAGTCGATCGCCCGCACCGGCGGCACACCGCTTGCCATCGCCGAAGGCAACAGGCTGCTGGGCGTCGTTCATCTCAAGGATGTTGTGAAGCCGGGCATCAAGGAGCGTTTCGCCGCGCTCCGTGCCATGGGGATCAAGACGGTCATGGTGACTGGGGACAATCCCATCACCGCCGCCGCGATTGCCTCGGAGGCTGGCGTCGACACCTTCCTCGCCCAGGCGACGCCTGAGCAGAAGCTCGATTACATTCGCAACGAACAGAAGGGCGGCCGGCTGATTGCCATGTGTGGCGACGGCACCAATGATGCCCCCGCCCTTGCGCAGGCCGATGTCGGCGTCGCCATGCAGACCGGCACGCAAGCGGCGCACGAGGCCGGCAACATGGTGGACCTCGACTCCAGTCCGACTAAGCTCATCGAGATCGTCGAGATCGGCAAGCAGATCCTCATGACGCGCGGGTCCCTGACCACCTTCTCAATTGCAAACGACGTTGCAAAATACTTCGCGATCATCCCGGCGCTGTTCGTCGCGACCTACCCGCAGCTCAACTCGCTCAACATCATGGGGTTGAGCTCACCGCACTCTGCCATCCTGTCGGCCATCATCTTCAACGCCTTGATCATCATTGCGCTGATCCCGCTGGCGTTGCGCGGCGTGCCCTATCGTCCCGTCGGTGCGGCGGCGCTGCTGCGCCGGAACCTGCTCGTCTATGGGCTCGGCGGGCTCGTCGCGCCCTTCATCGGCATCAAGCTCATCGATCTGATCGTCGCCATGCTCGGTCTCGCCTGAGGAACTTTTCATGACCGAAACCATCCGTCCCGCCATCGTCATGGTCGTGCTGTTCACGATCCTCACGGGGCTTCTCTATCCGCTGGCGATCACCGGCATCGGCCAGGCGATCTTCCCCGCGACCGCCAATGGCAGCCTGATTATTCGCAACGGTGTCGTCGTCGGCTCGGCTCTGATAGGGCAGAACTTCACCGAGCCCGGGTATTTCTGGCCGCGGCCCTCGGCCGCCGGTAACGGCTACGATGCAGCCAATTCCTCCGGCTCCAACCTCGGGCCAACGAGCAAGAAGCTGGTGGACCGCGTGACGCAATCGATCGTCGCCCTTGAGGCAACCGGGATCAACAAGCCCATACCCGCCGATGCGGTGACCACGTCTGCGTCGGGACTCGATCCGGACATTTCCCCGGCATATGCTCACGACCAGGTTGCCCGCGTCGCTCGGGCCCGCAAACTGCCCGCTGACCAGGTGGAAGCGCTGGTGACCGCCCAGACCGAGGGGCCGCAACTCGGCTTCATGGGAGAGAGTCGCGTGAACGTCCTGAAGCTCAACCTCGCCCTCGACGTATTGGCCGCCAAGCCCTCAAGCTGATGGTGTGGGACGCAGTCGACCGCCGCCCTGATCCAGACGCCCTGCTCGCTGCTGCGACGACCGCGGGCAAAGGCAAGCTGACCATCTTTCTCGGCGCTGCACCCGGTGTCGGCAAGACATTCTCGATGCTCAACCGGGCGCGCCGCCTTGCCGCGTCCGGCATCGACATTGTCATCGGGCTCGTCGAAACGCACGGCCGCGCCGAGACTGCAGAGCTGCTGGACGGTCTCACGGTCCTCCCGCGTCGCAAGGTTCTCTACCGCGGGCAGGAGCTCGACGAATTCGACCTCGATGCCGCACTCTCTCGCCACCCGGCTACGATCGTGGTCGACGAGATGGCGCATTCAAACGCGCCAGGAAGTCGCCACCCCAAACGCTACCAGGACATCGAGGAGCTGATCCAGGCCGGGATCAATGTCTGGACCGCGCTCAATATCCAACATCTCGAAAGCCTGTCGGATCTTGTCGACCGGATCACCGGAATCACCGTGCGCGAGCTCGTGCCCGACATCGCACTGAAGCGTGCCGACGACGTGATCCTCGTCGACCTGCCTCCCGCTGAGCTGATCGAGCGTCTGAAGGAAGGCCGCATCTACCTGCCGGACAATGCGCAGCGCGCGATCGAGGGCTTCTTCAAGCCCGCCAACCTGACGGCGCTGCGCGAGCTCGCTCTGCGGCGCACCGCCGATCGTGTCGACGACCAGATGGTCGACTTCCTTCGTCAGAGCGCGATCGAGGGACCCTGGGCCACTTCCGAAAGGCTCCTGGTGCTAGTCGGACCGGATCCGCTGTCCGAGAAAGTGGTACGCACCGCGAGTCGCCTTGCCTCAGGCCTCAATGCGCCGTGGCTCGCCGTCTCGATGGTTCGCCCGTCGGCCAACATCGACACCGCTGCGGCTCAACAGCTCGAGGACACCTTGCGCCTCGCCGAGCGGCTTGGTGCTGAGACCCGCCGCGTGACCGCGGAGGATTTTGCGGCCGAAGTCTTCAAGATCGCCCGGCGTGAGAACATTACGCAGATCGTCGTCGGACGGTCGCCGAGGCCATGGTTGTCGCGTCTTACGCGCCGCTCGCTACCCGACGCTCTGCTACGTCAATCGCGCGATCTGTCGATCCATGTCGTCTCGGCCGAGGAAGGCGACGACCAGCCGGTCACTCTCTTGTTCGGTGGATTTGCCCTACGCGGCAAACCAGGCCGCCGCTGGCTGGAAACGATCGCGTTCGCGCTCGTCGCGACGACGCTGGCGACGCTCGCCAGCCTTGTGCTCACCGCACTGATGCCCCTGCAGAACATCTCGATGCTCTATCTCGTGGCGGTGATCGTGTGCGGCACGATGAACGGCCGCATCGCGGCGATCATCGCCTCCGGCATCTCTTTTCTCGCCTACAACTTCTTCTTCATAGACCCCGTCTACACCTTCACGGTCGCCCGACCGCATGAGCTCTTTGCGCTCGTCGTGTTTCTCGGCGCTGCCATCTTCACGGGCGACCTCGCAGGCCGGATGCGTGAGCAGGCGGAACGAGCCCGCCGGCAAGAGAAGGCGACGCTGGCACTCTACGAGTTCTCGCGCAAGCTTTCGGGTTCCGCGCGCCTGGGAGATGTGCTCGATGCAACAGTCGCTCATATCTACGCTAGCATCGGTCTCGGCGCCGCCGTTCTGCTCTCCGAGGACGGCAAGCTCGATCTGCAGGCCGCCTGGCCACCCGATCTCGCGCTCGATTCAACAGACGAAGCCGCCGCGCGCTGGGCGTTCGGTAAGCGCGAGCCCGCGGGCCGCTTCACCTCGACGCTCCCGCAAGTGCCCTGGCAGTTCCGTCCGATCCACACCTCGCGTGGGGTGGCTGGCGTGCTTGGCCTGCTACGCACCGAAGGCGACGGGGCGCTGCTGCCGCACGAGGAGCAGGTTGTTCGCGGCGTCCTCGAACAGGCGGCCATCGCAATTGACCGCGCGCGCCTCGTGCGTGAGAACCTCCGCACTGCTGCGCTTGAGCAAAGCGAACGGCTCAACAGCGCCCTGTTCTCATCGTTGTCGCACGACCTCAAGACGCCGTTAGCCACTATCGCCGGCGCGGCCAGTAGTCTGCGGCAACTCGGGGACAAGATGGACGAGGCAACGCGAGACGATCTCCTCATCTCGATCGAAGAGGAGACATCTCGCCTCGATCGGTTCGTCATCAACCTTCTCGACATGACCCGCATCGAAGCCGGCACCCTCAAAGCCAAGCGCGACAGCATCGATATCGGCGACACGGTGAGCGGTGCTCTCGACCGGGCGCGCAAGCTCTATCCTGAGCGACCCTTTGACCTCAGCCTGGCGCCCGATCTACCACCTGCTCGAGGCGATGCGACGCTGCTCGGCCAGGTGCTGTTCAACCTCCTCGACAATGCGGCAAAGTATGGGGGCGATGGCGGAGCCATTTCGGTCTTTGCGCGTCGTGACGGTGAGAGCGTGGCGATAGCGGTGACCGACCAGGGCAAGGGCATCCCCGAAAGGGATCTCGAACGCATCTTCGAGAAGTTCGCCCGCCGCACCAGGGGCGACGGTCGCGCCGCCGGCACAGGCCTCGGCCTCTCGATCGCGCGTGGCTTCGTGGAGGCCATGGGCGGCACCATCAAAGCCGAGAGCCCAGCCACGAGAAAGCGCGGCGCGCGCTTCACGGTCCGGTTGCCGATCTACGAGGCCGGGCGGTGAGCGAAGGCCGCATCCTCGTCGTCGACGACGAACCCCAGATCCAGCGCTTCCTCAAGCCTGCCCTGACCGCAGCCGGCTACGAGCCGTTGCAAGCCGCGACAGCCGGCGAGGCCGAGCGAATGGTCGCTACGGCTGCCCCCGAATTGGTCATCCTGGACCTCGGACTCCCCGACAAGGATGGCAAGGACGTCATTCGCGACCTGCGAGCCTGGTCCAAGCTTCCCATCATCGTGCTCTCGGCCCGCGACCGAGAGACCGAGAAGATCGAGGCGCTCGACCTCGGCGCCGACGACTATGTCGAAAAGCCCTTCGGCATCGGTGAGTTGCTGGCGCGCATCCGCACGGCACTCCGCCATCGTGAGCCGGCGACGATTGCGACGACGCGCTACGAGTTCGATGGACTCTGCATCGACCTCGCCAGACGCCTCGTGACGCGTGACGGCGAGGCCGTACACCTCACGCCGAAGGAGTACGATCTGCTCGCTTATATGGCGCGGCATGCAGGGTTGGTCACGACGCACCGGCAGTTGTTGAAAGCCGTGTGGGGGCCGGCACATGTCGAGGACGTTCAGTACCTGCGCGTATTCGTGGGTCAGTTGCGCAGCAAGATCGAGCGCGACGCGTCCTCGCCGCAACTGATCCGCACCGAGCCCGCGGTTGGATATCGCTTTGCCGAGTGAGAGCCTTCGGCTTGGTCGTCGATCTGAGCATGAGGCACGGAGTGTTCTTGCTTGTCGCACGTCGACACACGTTCTCGCAGTCCGTGTGACTTGGGTTCCACTGCAGGGTGCACAGACCCGTGGGCTTGAATGCAGCGATCGATCGCTTGTCAGGCTCACGTCAGCAACACCAGACAGCGTCAGTCATCCTAAGACAAGGAAGGACTCAAATATATGCTTCGAATCACCCTCATGACGTTGGCGCTTGTGTCGATCGCCGCCCCGGCTTTCGCAGCGGGGGCAACCTGCAGTACATCAGACCCCAGCAAGTTCCAGCCCAAGACGAAGCTCGAAGACATGCTCAAGTCGGTGGGTATGACCGTTAAGCAGATCAAGACCGAAAAGGGCTGCTACGAGGTCTATGCTGTCGATAAGGCCGGCAAGAAGATCAACAATGCCTACAACGCCGAAACGTTGCAGCAGGTCGACAATGCCGAAGCTGGCGAAGGCTGATCGCAACACGTCGGACGCGCACCTCACGGTGCGCGTCTGGGACGTCGTCGTCAGGGTGTTCCATTGGTCACTGGTCGCGAGCTTCGCCGTCGCGTGGCTTACCCGACACAGCAGCGAAGACGTGCACCACCTTGCAGGCTATGCCGCGGCCGTCCTGGTCGTGATTCGTGTCATATGGGGCGTTATCGGGAGCCACTATGCGCGCTTCACCCAATTCACGCGTACGCCGCGAACCGTCCTGAACTACCTCCGCGACATCATCACGGGACGCGAGGCCCGTTATCTCGGGCACAACCCGGCCGGCGGCGCCATGATTGTCGCATTGCTCGTTGCGATGATCGCGACCGCCCTGACAGGTTGGCTAATGACCACCGATCAGTTCTGGGGCGTTGACTGGATGGCACGGGTCCACGAGCGTATCGCTGACCTGTTGCTGATCCTGGTCCTTGTTCATCTGGCGGGGGTCGTCCTCGCGAGCTTTCGGCATCGGGAAAATCTTGTGACCTCGATGTTTACCGGACGAAAGCGTTCGGCCGCACCAGGTGACGTGGATTGACCCCGGCTCTGTTAGGCAAGCCCCGGGAAGAAGTCCGTCCTGATCCGCCGATGGGGTACTCCCAATGCCAGTAACGCATCGCGTGTCACCGACACCATGGCCTGAGGCCCGGACACGTAGAACAATCGTTCACTGAAGTCCGGTATCGTTTCTCGCAACAGGTGCTGCGTAATCAGGCCAATGTACATTTCCGGCGGCGCACCCGCGCCGTCGCGAACCACGTACTGCGTCGGAATATGGAGTTCCTTGCGAGCTCGGGCGAGCACATCGACATATGCAAACTCGTCGATGCGGTTGCTGCCATAGACGACGACAATGTCGCGCCTCTCGCTCCGCTGCAGCAGCTCCACCAACATGCTGCGAAACGGCGTCACGCCGATGCCGCCGGCGATGAAGGCGAGCTTCCGGTTCGGGTTGCGCGGCAGGGTGAAACTGCCGGCGAGTTGCGAGGCGACGATCTGGTCGCCGGGCGTCAGACTGGCGAGCTCGCGCTTGAACGCGCTGCCATTGTCGACGAACTTCACGCCAAGCCGGATGTCGGCCTCCTTTGGCGCCGACGCGATCGTGAAGTAGCGGCGGTTGCCGCGTGCATCGCCCTTCTCCATCGGCAACGTCCACTCGAGGTACTGCCCGGCGGCAAAGGCCAGCCGGCGGTCGGGACGAAACACGAAGTCGTAGATCCCGTTGGCGGCCTGCTCGATCCGCTCGAGCGTCAAGACCACCCGCCCCTTCGGGCTGACGAGCACGGTCAGCAGGTTGCCGGCAAGCAGCGCGACCTCTGGTGTGAAGTAGTAGCCGGCGATCACCGTGTTCGGACACGCCAGCGCGCCGACCAGCCCACCGTAGACGATCCGCCAGAGCTTTCCCTGCGGCGCCGTCAGTGGTTCAGTCAGCATGACGCATGCGAGGAAGAAGAATGGCGAGTGCAGCAGCGCGAGCTGCGCCGAGTTCCACGCATCGCTAAGGCTGCCGGTCAGGATTGTGGTGGCGAGGTTGGCCACACCGAATGCGATGACGAGGTCGAAGCGCCGCAGCTTCCTGACAATCAGCAGCCCACCAATGATGACGATCGGCGCAAGCCACAGCTCGCCCGACACCCACCACGTTGCCGGATGATCGAGCAACAGTCCGGGCAGCGCAACGCCGAGCGCCGCTGGATTGAAGATGTGCCGCCGCCGGACCGACAGGATGAACTTGGACGCCATCGCCCAAGCACTGGCGAGCACGATCGCACCTGCTGCAGCAAGATCCCCCAACGATGCCGGGTCCATGATCAGCAGGATGATCAGGCCCGTGATGTAGACGCTCTCGATGTTCGGGATCGCCCCGAAGATCCGCGCGAACATCTGGTTCGCGATCCAGCCCGCCGAGAGCACCAGCACCGTCGACAGCGCCAGCGCGACAGGGTTGATGGCAATCACATGCAGCGTGCCGAGCAGCGCGGCGGCGATCAGGAGGACCACCAGGTACCACAGGACCAGCCGGTACATGGTGATGCGATCGATGAAGCGGTCGACAAGGCGGATCATTGCGCGACGTACTTCGTGAACCCCGACGTCATCGTGGCGACGCCGTCACGGCCGATCGAATAGGCCTCGAGCCCCGGTTGCTGTTCGAGAAACACCACGCCGTGGCGACCCATCGCGAACGCCGCCGTGGCGAAGCGGTCGGCCTCGTAGATATCGGGCCCGATCACGGTCAGGCTCGCGACCTCATCGGAGACCGCTTCCGACATGTGCGGATCATAGATGTGGCGGCCGCGAACATAAGTGCCGGAGGTTGCGACGCCCGCATCGCCCGGAACCACAACCTTGACGATCTGCGCCTCGTCGAACGGATTGCGAATGCCGATCCGCCAGCGCTGCCCCTGCGCATTGTGACCGCGGCACTGGACGTCGCCACCGGCGTCGACGAAGTAATTCGTGTGTCCCGCTGCCTCGAGTCCTCGCGCCGCATTGCGGATCGCCCAGCCCTTGACGAGGCCCGATGGATCGATCCGACCATCCGGACGGCGGATATCGAAATAGCCGTCGGTCTCGCGGCGGGTAAGTTCGCTCAGCTCCAACACCTCGCGCAGCTCGCGGCTGACATCCTCGAACGGAAGGTCGCCCCGAGCAAATCCTGAGACTTCACTTTCCGGTTTGAACGGGCTGAAGCGCGCGTCGACGTCCTCGAAATAGGCGAAGGCCGCATGCGCTGCCTCACCGCCCTCATCGCCGACCACCTCGATCGTGACCGGCATGCCCATGATCAGGCGCGTGCTACGCATTCGCGCCGCCGGCCTGGTCCAGCGCATTCGCCAGCGAGCGCCGATACGCCCCGCTCGTGAGCGTCGCACCGGAGACCGTGTCAACACTGGCGCTGTTGGCGGAGATTACCTCCTGCTTGAGCAGCGGGAGCGCCTGGCTGTTGATGTAGCGCGAGGTGCGCCGATCCTGCGGATAGTCGAGGACGCTCACGGCGGCGATCCTGTGGGATACAACCGTCACCCGCACCTGCACACGGCCATAATAGGCGTTCTCGCTGGTGCCCGTGTAAGTCCCGTCGCGGTACCCCGAT
>DATMTK010000101.1:0-4294 GCA_035564755.1 Devosia sp.
GCTCGACGCGCGGCAGAGCTACTCGAACTTCTCGCTCGCGGCGGCAAGCGTGTGGCGCTATCTCGGGTTCAACCTGGTGGTGACGTTCGGTGCGCTGCAGGCGATCCCGCAGGATCAGTACGACGCCGCCAGGATCGAAGGCGCGAACGACTGGCAATCGTTCTGGCGCATTACCTTTCCCAGCATCCGCAACGTGCTCTTCCTGCAGCTCGCGCTGTCGGTGGTCGGTTCGCTCGAGGTGTTCGAGGTGCCGCAGCTCATCACCTACGGGCAGGGCAAGACCTCGACCTTCGCCATCCAGATGATCCAGACCGGATTCCAGTTCCGCCGCGCCGGCGAAGCGGCGGCGATGGCGGTATTCATGCTGCTGCTGGTGCTTGCGCTCTATCTCGTCACGCAGGCGATTGCGCGGCGCGGCAACGCGCCGGTCGTGGGGGGCGGGCTTGGCGCGTAGACGGAAGCTCACCCCCGGCAAGCTGCTGGTCCGCATCATCCAGTATGGCAGCCTGGTCATCGCCTCGATCGCGGTGCTGCTGCCGCTGTGGAGCACCATCGCCGGCTCGTTCAAGACGCCGGTCGAATACATCAATACCAGCCACAGCGCGCCACCGGCCAACTGGCTCAACTTCGACAACTACCGGCAGGTGCTGTTCCCGCAGACCGGGCTGCCGATCGGCTGGGCCTTCTTCAATACGGCGATGATCATGGGCTGCGCCGTGGTGCTGCTGGTGATCTTCGGCACCATGCTCGCCTTCGTGCTCAACCGCTTCCGCTTTCCCGGGCGGCGGCTGCTGCTCGGCACCTACGCGGCGCTGGTGGCGGTGCCGAGCATCCTTACCCCGGTCTCGACCTTCCAGGTGCTGCAGTTTCTCGGCCTTGCCAATTCGCGCTGGGCGCTGGTGGCGCTCTACTCCGGCGCCGATATCGTCTCGATCCTGATCTTCATCCAGTTCATCCGGAACATTTCGACCGAGATCGACGACAGCGCGCGGATCGAGGGCGCCAGCTATTTCCAGATCTTCTTCCGGCTGATCCTGCCGATGCTGGCGCCGGCGATCGCCACCGTGGTGATCCTGCGCTGCGTCTATATCTACAACGACTTCGTGCTGCCCTTCCTCTACGCCAGCCGGCCGTCGGAGAGCACGGTGTCGATCATGCTCTATAACTTCACCGGCATCACCAACACCATCAGCCAGGCGGTGATCATGGCGGCGGTGATCATCGTCATCCTGCCGACGCTGGTCGGCTTCTTCTTCCTGCAGCGCTTCATCTACGCCGGCATCACGAGCGGCTCGGTCAAGGGATAATACAATGCCGTTCCTGCAGCTTGAGAATGTCAGCAAGTCGTTCGGCTCGTTCAAGGCGCTGAACGATATCAGCTTTACGGCCGAGGCCGGCGATTTCGTCGTGCTGCTCGGGCCCTCGGGCTGCGGCAAGTCCACGCTGCTCAGGCTCATCACCGGGCTCACCGAGGACCACGAGGGCGAGATCTACATCAATGGCCGCAACGTCACCGACCTCGATCCCAAGGACCGGCGCGTGGCCATGGTGTTCCAGTCCTACGCGCTTTATCCGCACCTCAGCGTGGCGCGGAACATCTCGTTCGGCATGGAGATCAATCACCTGCCCAGGGCCGAGCGCGACCGCCGCGTATTGGAGGCTGCCAGGGCCCTGCAGCTCGAGGACCTGCTCAACCGGCTACCGGCACAACTCTCGGGCGGGCAGCGGCAGCGCGTCGCGATCGGCCGCTGCCTCGTGCGCGAGCCCGATCTGTTCCTGTTCGACGAGCCGCTCAGCAATCTCGATGCCAAGCTCCGCCACGATACGCGCGTCGAGCTCAAGCACCTGCACCAGCGGCTCAAGGCCACCACGGTGTATGTGACGCACGACCAGCACGAGGCGATGACGCTCGCCACCAAGGTGGTGCTGCTCAAGGGCGGCGAGATCGTGCAGATCGCCTCGCCCACCGAGCTCTATGCGCGGCCGGTCAACCGCTTCGCCGCGACCTTCATCGGCTCGCCCGCCATCAATCTGGTCGCCGGCGAACTCGACAGCGCCGGCCGGTTCACCGGCGGCGGGCTCGACGTGCAGCTTCCCGGGTCCATTTTCGATGCTCCGGCCGGCGCGCGAAAGGTCGAGCTGGGGCTCAGGCCGGAAAATGCGGTGATCGTGCCGCCGGAAGAGGCGCAGCAGACCATCGCTGTCGACTATGTCGAGCCGACCGGCGCCGACCTCTACGTCAATGGTCATGCCGGCGGCCAGGAGGTCGTGGTGCGGGCCGGGCGGACGGCAAATATCGCCGCCGGGGACCGCCTGCCGCTGCGCTGGCAACTCGACCAGGCGCTGGTGTTCGACGGCGAAAGCGGCCGGCGCATCTAACTAAACCCTTGGCGGTAATGCTTCTTTAGCTATGCGATGATGTCGCATCAGGTTTTCGTGCGGCGCGGTTGACTTCCTAAGTGCACTTATCATATGTGCGCTTATCATAAGCGTACTTAGGAAAACGATGCACACCAAGCCTGACATGCACGACCTCGACCGGGAGAAGTCGATCGGCTTTCTCGTTCACGAAGTCGCGCGCCTGTTCCGGCGCCGTTTCGAGGACGAGGCCCGGATCCACGGCGTAACCCTGCCGCAATGGCGGGCCCTGGCCGAGATCTACAAGAACGACGGCATCTCGCAGGTGTCGCTGGCCGGCTGCATCGATACCGACCCGATGACCTTGAGCGGCATTCTCGACCGGCTCGAAAAGCGCGGGCTGGTGGAGCGTTATACCGATCCTAACGACAGCCGTGCGAAACTCGCGCGCTTGACGGATGACGGCACCAATCTGGTCCGCACCGCCAAGAATGTCGGACGCGAACTTTACGAGAATGCCCTGGTGGGTCTGAGCGACAAGGACCGCGACGCCGTCGTGTCCGGCCTCAAGTGCATTCGCGATAATCTCAACCATTTGGAATTGACTGCTGAAGAGAAGGAAGCCGTCTGAATGAATGCCCGTGCTACTGAACCCAAGGCCGGCGACGCCACAGTGGTCAATATGCGTGCGGACAAGAGTGCTCCGGCGCCCGAAATGCGCGCCGAAAAGAGCGCTCCCGCGCCGCAGCCCGAAGCCACCGCGCCCGCTGCCCAGGCTCCTGCTGCAGCGCCCAGGAAGCGTGGTTCGCGCCGCCTGATCCTGATGATCGTCGTGCCGCTGGTGCTGATCGCCGGCGGTGCCTATTTCTGGCTGACCGGCGGGCGCTACGAAGACACCGACAATGCCTATGTGCAGCAGTCGAAAGTGTCGCTGAGCGCCGACATCGCCGGCCGCATCACCGCGGTGAACGTCGGCGAGAACCAGGACGTCAAGGCTGGAACGGTGCTCTTCACCATCGATCCGCAGCCCTACCAGATCGCCCTCGACCAGGCCAATGCGGCGCTCGCCTCGGCGCGCGTCAACGTGCAGCAGCTCAAGGTCAGCTTCGCCACCGCCCAGGTTCAGCTCAGGTCGGCCGAAGCCACCCGCGATATCCAGCAGGCCTCCTTCGACCGGCAGGAAGCGCTGGTGAAGCAGGCCGTCGCCTCGAGCTCGACGCTCGATGCGCCCAAGCTTGCCCTGCAGCAGGCGCAGACGGCGGTCGACCAGGCGACGCAGCAGGTGGCGGCAGCCACCGCGGCGCTCGGCGGCGATCCCAATATCGCCATCGACCAGCACCCGGCCGTGCTCGCGGCGCAGGCGCAGGTCGAATCGGCGCAGCGTGACCTCAGCAAGACACAGGTCGTGGCGCCGGCCGATGGCATCGTCTCGAACGTGTCGAGCCTCAATGTCGGCCAGTTCGTCGCGGCGGGCACCACCATCGCCTCGCTGGTCGAGACCGACGGCACCTGGGTCGAAGCCAACTACAAGGAAACCCAGCTCACCGACATGAAGGTCGGCCAGCCCGCCGTCGTCACTGTCGATGCCTATCCGGGCAAGCTGCAGGGCACCATCGAAAGCCTCGGCGCCGCCACCGGCTCGGAGTTCTCGCTGATCCCGGCGCAGAACGCCACCGGCAACTGGGTCAAGGTCGTGCAGCGGATTCCGGTCCGCATCAAGCTGCCGGCGAACGATCCCGAGGTGGCGCTGCTCAAGACCGGCATGAGCGCCAACGTCACGGTCGATACCGGCCGCACCACGCTCGACAAGATGATGGGCAAGCAGGCCTGACGGTGCGGGGCAAGTCCCCGCACCCACTTCCCTTTCGGAGGCCGCCATGGCCCGTTCGCAACCGCAGCACATTTCCGCACCCACAGTGGTGGTGAAGCATAAGGG
>DATMTK010000102.1:0-37831 GCA_035564755.1 Devosia sp.
GCGCCTTCCGGCCCCGAGACGAACTTGACGAAATCGAGCGCAGCGTCCTGGTTCTTGGAATTTGCCGCGACCGACAGGCCCGTGATGGTCGAGGCCGTGCTGCCCGGCGCCACCCCATCGGGATGCGGGTACTTGGCGAGGCCCCAGTGCACGGCCTTGGATTCACCCGACTTCACCTTGGCGATCTGCGTGGCAATGAACCAGCTACCCATCGGCATGGTGGCGATCTGCTGGTTGTAGAACGGCCCCGAATAGTGGGTGTTGGAGGTCTTGAGCTGCGCGTAGCTCATGACATCACCCTCATCCTGCAGCTTCAGCACGCGCTCGTAGTAGGGCTTGAGGAAGTCGTAATTGCCGTCGATGACGGTATGCTTGCCGTCGAAGATGCCGGGTAGCTCGACCGCCGATCGCCAGACGTGGAAGTGCGTTCCATAGACCTTGCTCGGGCCGAAGCCGCTGGTCATCTTGTGCGCCATGTCGGCGAACTGATCGAGCGTCATGTCGTTGGTCGGATAGGGGACGCCGGCTTTGTCGAACAGATCCTTGTTGTAGTAGAGCAGCCAGAAGTCCGAGCGGAACGGCAGCGAATAGACCTTGCCGTCGACGGTCAGGTCGTCGAGCACGCCGCCATAGAGGCTCTTGTCGATCTTTTGCGCCGCGATGTAGTCGTCGAGCGGCGTCAGCAGCTTGGCGCTGATCAGGTTGGCATAGCCCGGAATATCCTTGATGGTGATGACGTCGAGGTCGGAGCCGCCGCCGGTGAGCTGCGTCTGCAGCACCGTGTCGTAATCGGTCGAGCCGAGATCGGTGTAGGTGATCTTCACATTGGGATGGGCCGCCTCGTAGGCGTCGATCAGCGGCTGGTAGTACGGAGTGGCGGTCCAGTCCCACAGGGCCCAATTGATGGTCACCTGGTCGGCCGCATGCGCGGCCCCTGCCCCAGCTACGAACAGTCCCAGTGCCGTCCCCGCGACGGCGCGGCGCAACCAATGCTTTGTCATGATGATGAGCCTTCCTTCCCTTTATTGAGCACGCAGCGGCGCGCTTCCTCCTGCGTTCTGTCCCGCCTCCGCCACGCCTCTGTCGTGGGCGAGCAGCCGGGTTGCAGCCTGGTGGACGCTCAGCGTGAGGATGAGCGTGCCGAATGAGAAATTGAGCAGCGCCGGCATGAAGATCGACGCCGGATAGAAGAGAATGTGCAGGACCCACAGCGCCGCGACGGCGGCAAGTGCAGCCAGGACCGGCAGCGGCCGCGCCAATGCGCCGAGCAAGGCAAGGCGCAGGATCGTTGGCAGCGGCCGGTCGTTGAGCGCCAGCAGGGTCAGCGCATAGACCGCCGTGATGATCGCAAAGACCGTCGCCGATGCCGCGACGACGAAGGGCAGCACGAAGACGATGGCTGTCCGCGCGGCCTCAAGGAAGGTCACCGCCGCATAGCCGCCCGCCGCGATCACCGCGACGACGAACATGCCCAGGACCGTGGCGCGCCAGAAGCGGGCGCGAAAACTCTCCCAGAAATCGCGGAGCAGATAGACGCTGCGATCCTCGAGCATCAGCGCCGTGATGCGCGTGCAGGCGATTTGCGCCGCCGGAAGCGTGACCAGCGGCAGGGCGAACAGGACGAACAGCAGGTTGAGCTCGAGCAGCATCCACCATTCGCGCCGCACCACGTCGGCGAGGAGCGCCAGACCGGTCTTGCGTGGGGCGTTCCTGGGCACGCCCGGTCCCTCGCGCGTGATGCGGGCGGCGAGCCAGTTCATTGCAGCGGCTCCCCGGAAAGCGCGGCCCGCCGGGCGTCGAGCGCACCGGCCATGGTTTCCGCTGCAAGGAAGCCGGCAACGAAGCCGGGCGCCGGATGATCGCAGAGCCCGCGCGCGGTCGCGACCTGCGCGATCCGCCCCTCGTTCATCACCACGACGCGGTCGGCCATCGCCAGCGCCTCGGCCTGATCGTGGGTGGCATAAATGAAGGTGGCGCCGAGTTCCTCGTGGAGCGTGCGGATCCGGGCGCGCAGCGCCCGTCGCTGCGGTGCATCGAGATGCGAGAGGGGCTCGTCGAGAAGATAGAGCGGGCTCTCGCGCACCAGCGCGCGGGCCAGCGCCACCCGCTGCCGCTGGCCGCCCGACAGCAGGCCGGGCCGGCGGTTGAGCAAATGCACGATGTCGAGGATTTCGGCGATGCGTTCGACGCGCCGCTCGACGGTCGGGCGGTCGAGCTTGGCGATCTCGAGCGGCAAGGCAAGATTTCGGAAGACGGTCAGATGCGGATAGAGCGCGTAGGCCTGAAAGACCATCGCCAGATGGCGCTCCCGCGCAGGGACATCGGCAACATCGGCACCGGCGATGCGGAGCTCTCCCTCGTCCGGCTCGTCGAGCCCCGCGATCAGCCGCAGCAGCGAGGACTTGCCGCAGCCCGACGGGCCGATCAGGGCGATGAACTCGCCTGGCTCGACGTCGAGATCGATGCCGTCGAGCGCCAGCACCGAGCCGAAGGCCTTGCGTACGCCGCGCAGCGACACGCTGCTGGCCGGTCGGGCGCGGAGCGCGGCGGACGCCTGAACGCGGGACTGTGGATGGAGCTCGATGGGCATCGCGCTCACCCCTTCAACCCGGTCGAGGCGATGCCTTCGACGAAGAAGCGCTGCAGCGCGAGGAACACGACCAGCACCGGGATCAGCGCCACCACCGAGGCCGCCATGATCAGCCCGTATTCGGCCGAATATTGCGAGATGAACATCCGGAGCCCGATCTGGATGGTCTTGAGCTCGGTCTTGGTCAGGTAGATCAGCGGCCCGAGGAAATCGTTCCAGGTGGTGACGAACGTGAAGATCGTCAGCGTCGACAGCGCCGGCTTCGACAGCGGCAGCATGATCCGCCACCAGATCTGGTATTCGTTCATGCCGTCGATGCGCGCCGCTTCGCACAGCTCGTCCGGGATCGACTGGTAGAACTGCCGCATCAGGAACACGCCGAACGCGGTGAAGGCCTGCAGCACGATGAGCGACCACTGGGTGTTGTGCAGCCCGAGCTCGCGCATCAAGAGGAACTGCGGCACCATGTACACCTGCCAGGGCATGGCGATCGTCGCGATGTAGCCGAGGAACAGCGTGTCGCGGAACGGGAAGCGCAGCTTGGCGAAGGCATAAGCGGCAAGGCTCGAGGTGAGAAGCTGCAGCACCGTCACCGCGATGGTGATCTTGGCGGTATTCCAGATGAACAGCGCCAGTGGAATCTTGGTCCAGATGTCGACGTAGTTCTGCCAGCGCGGCTGGGCGGGGATCCACTGGATCGGAAAGGTGAAGACATCCTTGTTGAGCTTGAGCGAGGCCGACAGCATCCAGGCGAACGGCGCCAGCATCACCAGGCCGATGACGATGGCAGTCACAACGACGAGCACGTGCCCGATCTTCACGCGCCGCCGCGTCCCCACCCTTGCGCCTGCTGCCGCCAGCACGGTCATAGCGCCGCCCGCCGGGTGAAGCGGAACTGGATGAGCGTCACGGCCAGCACGATGAGGAACAGCACCAGCGCCACCATGCTGGAATAGCCGAGATCCCAGGAGAGGAACGCCTGGTTGTAGATGTGGTAGACCAGCACCAGCGTCGAGGTGCCCGGGCCGCCCTGGGTGAGCAGGTAGATCTGGTCGAACACCTTGAACGACTGGATGGTCAGCATCACGGTGATGAACAGCGTCGTCGGCGCGAGCTGCGGCACCGTGACGAAGCGGAATTTCTGCCAGGCGCCGGCGCCGTCGATGCTGGCCGCCTCGTAGAGGTCGCGGTTGATGCTCTGCAGGCCGGCCAGGTAGATGACCATATAGTAGCCCATGCTCTTCCACGCGCCGAAGAGCACTACGGTGATCATCGCCCAGTTCTTGTCGGCGGCCCAGCGCGGCAGGTGCCGTGGGTCCACCCCGAGCGTGTAAAGGACCATGTTGACCGGCCCCATCTCGGGATTGAACAGCATGTTCCACACGACCGCCACCGCCACCAGCGACGCGACGTAGGGGAAGAACATCGCCGTGCGCAGGAAATTGCGCCCGGGAATCTTCTGGTTGAGCAGAATGGCGAGGGCGAGCGCGCAGACCAGCGTCAGCGGTACCGACAACACGGTGTAGAGAATGGTGTTCCACAGCGCCGCGATGAACGACGGGTCCGAGAACAGCCGCCAGAAATTGTCGAGCCCGGCGAAGGTGATGGGGTTCGAGCCGTCCCAGTGCAGGAACGCCAGGGCGAACGAGAACAGGATCGGCCCCAGCGTGAAGATGGTGAAGCCGATGAAATTGGGAGCGATGAAGGAGTAGGCGACGAGCACTTTCCGCCACTGCGCGGATCGCCTGGGCGCAGGAACGGCGCGGGACGAGTCGTACGACATGTCCGCAACGCTCGACATCTGGCCTCCCCTCCGATGACAGCCTTTCGGCGACCGCAGGGGAATTCCTTGCACGCTGACTCACGGTTTGCAAGTTTTGTGCGTTTGTGCAAAAAACGCAAAATCACAGGAGCACCCATGAAGCGCGGCCGCCGACTGAACCAGACAGATATCGCGGACCGGCTCGGCATCTCGGTGAGCACCGTCTCGCGGGCGCTGGCCGGCGAGGCCGGGATCAGCACGATGGTGCGGCAGGACGTGCGGGACCTGGCGCGAACCCTGGGCTATCGCGGCAAGCGCATGAGCAACCCCGCGGCCAGCCGCAAGGCCCTGGCGTTCGTGCCGCTGGGGAGCGCGATCAGCGGGCTTTCCGGCTTCTATTTCGGCATCGTCGAGGGCATGCGCATCGCGGCCGCGCAGTTGGGGATCGCGCTCGACGTGCAACTGATCGACGAGCATGCGCTGTCGATCGACGCCATCAAGCAGACGGTAGCCGCCGGCGCCGCCACCGGCCTGCTGCTGGCCGGCATCGATGCGAGCGACGAGCTCGTCGCCTGGTGCCGTGCGGAAGATCTGCCGGTCGTCCTGGTCAACGGCAGCGATCCGCGGATGCGCCTGAGCTCGGTGTCGCCGGCCAATTTCTACGGCGCCTACGCGGCGACGCGCCGGCTGCTGGACGCCGGCCACCGCCGGATTCTGCATTTCACCCAGGAGCTGCGCCCCACCATCGCGCAGCGCCGCCGCGGCTTCGAGGCTGCTGCGACGGCCGCCGGCGTCGAGCCGCTGATCCTCAGCAACCTCGACCTGAGCGCGGCCGAGCTGGCCGCACGCCTGGTCAAAGGCGCCTACGACGTCACCGGCCTGTTCATCTGGAACGACATCATCGCCGTGCAGGTGCTCGAGACGCTGAACCGCAGCGGGCTGACCGGGCGCTACTCGATTATCGGTTTCGACGATCTGCCGATCGCCTCGCTGGCGACGCCGCGGCTGAGCACCATGCATGTCGACCGCGAAGCCATCGGCGAAGCCGCCATCCGCCTGTTGCGCCAGCAGATCGAGGGCGACCGCTCGATCCACCAGCTCGAGCTGGGGGTGACGGCGGTCGAGGGCGGCACGATCCAGGCGGTCAAGTAGTTGCATTTTTTGCAGCATCGCAAATTTTGCTTGTGAGCCCGCGGCTTTGTTTTTACCACTGGCGCCAAGGCAGCCGCTTCCCTTGCCTCCAGGTGCTGATGTGACGAGTCCCGATCCGGCCCGATTCAATCCGATGTGGGGCAACCCCCTCAAGACACGGGACGACGTCGAGCGGGCCTTGCGCGAGTCCTTTGCGCCGCTGCTGCCGTTCTTCTCGCCGGGGGGCGCCCGCGTTCGGCTGAACGGCGCGGCCGCGCATTTCGACCGTGCCGCCGCTGACCTCGAAGGCTTCGCGCGGCCGCTCTGGGGATTGGTCCCGCTCGCCGCCGGCGGCGGACGGTTCGAGCACTGGGAGCTCTACCGGCGCGGGCTCGCCAACGGCTGCGATCCCGCCCATCCGGAATATTGGGGGCCGGTGACCGGCACCGACCAGCGCATGGTCGAGCTCGCCGCGATCGGCCTCGGGTTGCGTCTGGTGCCCGAGCATATCTGGGACCCGCTCGACAGCACGGCGAAAGCAAACGTCGCCAACTACCTGCTGGCGGCACGCGTCCATCCCTACGCCAACAACAACTGGAAGTTCTTCCGCATCCTCGTCGATCTCGGGCTCGAGCGCTGCGGCATCGACTTCGACCACACGTTGACCACGACCTATCTCGACGAGCTCGACGGCTTCTATCTCGGCGACGGCTGGTATCGCGACGGCGTCGTGCGCCGTGTCGACCACTACATCCCGTTCGCCATGCACTTTTACGGGCTGATCTTTTCCCGCCTGCACAGAGGCGAGGACGAACGCGCCGCGCGCTACCGCGATCGCGCGCGCCTGTTCGCCCGCGACATCCGGCACTGGTTCGACGAAGATGGTGGCGTCCTCGCCTTCGGGCGCAGCCTCACCTACCGCTATGCCTGCGGCGCCATCTGGGGCGCACTGGCCTATGCGGACGTGGACGCGCTCCCCTGGGGCGAGATCAAGGGCCACTATCTGAGGCATCTGCGCTGGTGGTCGAAGCTGCCGATCGCCGACCGCGACGGCGTGCTGAGCGTAGGTTACGGCTACCCCAACCTGTTCATGAGCGAGAGCTACAACTCTGCCGGTTCGCCCTACTGGGCCTTCAAGGCGTTCCTGCCGCTGGCGCTGCCGGCGGACCATCCGTTCTGGATAGCCGAGGAGCAGCCCGCGCAGTTCGACAGGGACGCCGTTCCACTGCGCCACCCCGGCATGGTGATGCTGCACACGCCCGGCAATGTGGTCGCGCTCTCGTCCGGACAGCAGAACTGGGAGATGCGCGCCGGCGCCGAAAAGTACGCCAAGTTCGCCTACTCCTCGCGCTATGCGTTTTCGGTCGAGGTCGACGAGCGCTCCTACGACAAGGGCGCCTTCGACGGCGCGCTGGCGCTGAGCGACGACAGCCGCCACTATCGGGTGCGCGAGCAGAACGACGTTGCACGGCTGAGCGGAGATACCCTCTATGCCGAATGGCATCCGTGGCCGGACGTCAAGGCTGAGACCTGGCTGCTGCCAGCCTCGCCCTGGCACATCCGCGTGCATCGCATCACCACACCGCGCGAGCTGCACACGACGGAAGGCGGCTTTGCCGTCGCCCGCGCCGATCTCAACACCGATATTGTCGTCGAAGAACCGGGCCACGCCAGCGCCCGCACGCCGACCGACGTCAGCGCCATCGCCGATCTCGGCTCCTCGGTGACGCGGACGGGGCGGGCGCACAAGGCGTTGCCCAACACCAACCTGATCGTCGCCCGGACGCTGGTGCCGCAGTTGCGCGGCAGGATCCCCGCCGGCGTGGACGTCCTCGCCACCGCCGCGATGGCGCTGCCTCCCAACCTGGCAAACGCCGCGCTCGCCGCGCCGCCGCCGATGCCGGAGCTTGCCGCGCTCGAGGCACTGGCGCGCTCGGGCCTCGATGTCAGCGCCCTCCAGGTTCCGGAGCGGTTTTGATGCGTCCCCGCCTGGCTTTCGCGATGGCAGCGAACAAGACCCGCTTCGTATTCAGCGCCGAGGCGCTCGCGCGCCTGTCGCTAAGCTGCGACGTGCTTTCGGCCGAACCGTTCGAGGACCTCTCGACGCCCGCGGCGCGCGGCGTCCTGCACGACACCGAAGTCCTGGTCACCGGCTGGGGGAGCCCCTTCATTTCGCGCGATATCGTCAGTGCCGCGCCGAACCTGAAGCTGATCGCCCACGCGGCGGGAACGGTGAAGTACCATCTCGACCCCGTCGTGTTCGAAGCCGGCATTGCGGTGACCAACGCCGTCGACGCCAACGCCGTGCCGGTCGCCGAATTCACGCTGGCAATGATCATTCTCGCCAACAAGCAGGTGGTCGGCTTCCGCGACCTCTATCGCGCCGACCCGAGCCGCGCCTCGAGCTACGCGCTCATGGACACGCCGGTCGGAAATTTCCGCCGGACGATCGGCATCGTCGGCGCATCGCATATCGGCCGCCGCGTGATTGAGCTCCTCGGTGCACTCGACGTCTCGGTCCTGCTCTACGATCCGCATGTCCAACCGGCCGATGCCATCGGCCGGCAGGCCGCGCTGGTGACGCTTGATGAGCTGATCCGGCGCTCGGACGTGGTTTCACTGCACGCACCGTCCCTGCCCTCGACGCGGCATATGATCGGCCGCCATGAACTGGCCCTGATGCGCGACGGGAGCACACTGATCAACACCGCGCGCGGCGCGTTGGTCGACGAGGACGCACTGATTGCCGAACTCGAGACGGGCCGCATCTCGGCCATCCTCGATGTAACCGATCCGGAGATCCCGCCGCCCGGCTCGCCGCTGTTCCGGCTGCCCAACGTGTTCCTGACGCCGCATATCGCCGGTGCCGTCGGCAGCGAGCGGACGCGGCTGGGCGATCTCGTGGCCGATGAAGTCGAGCGCTTCGTCTCTGGCCGCCCATTGCAGCACCAGGTGCAGCCGTCGCTGCTGCGCCAACTGGCGTAGCGAAGCGAGCGCTAGTCCTGGCCGGACGGCCCGGAGCCGTCGGCGGCGAGCTGGCGGACGGCGTCGACGAGCTCTTCCTCGGTGAAGGGCTTGCCGAGATAGAGGTCGAACTCGCCGCGAAGCTCGGGGCCGAAATCCTTCTCCGGAACCGCGGTCGTCACGATGACCGGCACGCGGACGCCGGCATCGCGAAGCGCGCGGATCATCGTCAGGCCATCCATCGTGGGCATCATGTAGTCCGTGACGATGATTTGCGGTTGGAAGTGGCGGCCTTGCAGGACGCCCTCATCGCCATCGTGGGCGAGCTGGACGCTGAAGCCGGAGTCCAGCATTGCCCCCTCCATCGCAATGGCGAGGATGGCTTCGTCTTCGACATAGAGCACCCGAGTCATCGGGCCAGCTCCTTCAGGCGGCAGCAGCTCTCATGCGGCCGAGCAGCCTCGATGGGCGACCGGCCCAACCGCAAAGGCATCTGGCTATCGATCGGACCTGACAATATAGTTCATCCTCGCTCGGGACGTTCATGTGCTCGGTGTTATGGTCAAGGAAGACGACGAGTTCAATGGTTGATCGATCCAATGCTGAACAGGAAGCATCGATCGACCAGCAAGCCCAGCCCCGCAAGCGCCTCTGGAGCCGGTTTACGCTGCGGCACCGGTTGTTGCTGCTGACCGCGGTCGCACTGCTCCCCGCCTTCCTGATCGTCCTGTCCAACAACCTTTCCTCTCGGGCGCTGCGCTCGGCCGAAGTGGACGCGTATGCCTTGAAGATGACGGAGGTCGTGCAGAACGAGGTGGTGCGCGGCCTGACCGCCGCGGCGACGATGATGATCGCCATGGGGCGCTCGGAGATCGTCGATCAGCACGATGCCGCAGCCTGCCAGAGCTACACCGATGCGATCCGCCGCGACCTGGTCACCATCATGGATATTGCCGTGGCCGACGCGACGGGCCGGCTCTATTGCCATTCCGGCGACTCTGCCGCCAGCGAAATCGAGGCCGGAATAAAGACCCTGGTGACGGGGCGGCCCGGACAACTGTCCGTGGGCGGCTATACCCAGACCTCGGGCGGTGCGGCATTGCCGATCGGGCTGGCGCAGACCGGCGCCGACGGCAAGGTCGAGGGCTACATCCTGCTCAATGTCAGCATGGCCGAGCTGGTGCGGCAGGTCACGGCGGCGACCAAGGAGCTACAGGGAAGCCGCACCACCGTCACGGACCGGTCGGGCATCGTGCTGCTGAGCCTGCCGGCAAGCACCATCCAGCCCGGGCAAGCCGCGCCCGCGTACATGGACCGTTTCGTGCATGCGGAAGCCCCCGGCACATTGCGGACGAGCAATCCGGATGGGGTCGCTGAGATCATCGGCTACCGGCCGGTGTCGGACGCCTTGCCGATCGCGACGGTATTCGAGCTGCCCGAGGCGCCGATCATGGCCCCGATCGACCGAGCGGGGATCATCAACTCGCTCATCGCCCTTGCGGGTGCCGGTGTGGCGTTCCTGCTCGCGTGGTTCATCGGCGGCGTCTTCATCGAGCGTCCGGTCGGCGTGCTCAATCGCGCCATCGCCGCGCGGCGGTCTGGCGACCGGTCCGCCCGAACCGGCCTGGCGGGCGACGTATCGGAGTTCGGCGTCATCGGCGAATCCGTCGACAACCTGTTCGACGACCTCGATCGCCGCGAAGTGCTGCAGCGGCAGGCGGAGGAACAGCGCGATCTTTACGCTCGCGAGATCCAGCACCGCGTCAAGAATCTGCTCGCCATCATTCAGGTGATCGCCCGCCAGACGCTGGCGCGGCCGGACGCATCACCGGAGGTGCGTACCTTCGAAAGCCGCATCGGCGCGATCATTCGCGCCCACACCAAATCGCTCATGCAGAGCGATCGCGCCGGCGATGTCGAAGACCTGGTCCGCGAAGGGGTTGCTCCATTCGTCGGCCTCAGCGGCGACCGCCTCGAAATCGAAGGCCCGTCCGTGCAGCTACGCAGCAAGGTGGCGTCGGCTCTCGCCTTGGCGCTGCACGAGCTGGCGACGAACGCCGTGAAGTACGGCGCGCTGAGCCGGGAGAATGGCCGCGTCGAGGTGCACTGGGATGTCGATGGCGACAGTTTCCGCCTGAGCTGGACCGAGCGCGGCGGCCCGCCCGTCGCGCCACCGACACAGACCGGCTTTGGCACCGTCCTCATCTCGCGCGTGCTGCGCGCGGAAACGCGCGGCGACGTCTCGACCGAGTTTGGAGCGGACGGATTTGTGTTCCGGCTGACCGCCCGCCTCGCCGATGTGGCGCTGGATCAGATTCCACCCAAGACGTAGGGCTCCGAACAGATCGTCACGCCGCCAGCGCGCTCTCGGGCGATGTGTAGGCGTAGCTGAGCGCCGCGGCGACCGGCTCGCAGGTGACCTTGCCCTGCGAGACGTTGAGGCCACGCCGCAGATGCGGGTCGGACAGCAGCGCCTGCCGCCAGCCGAGCGCGGCCAGCCGCAGAACATGCGGTAGCGTCGCGTTGTTGAGCGCGTAGGTCGAGGTGCGCGCCACGGCTCCGGGCATGTTGGCCACGCAATAGTGCACGACGCCGCCGACCACGAAGGTGGGATCGGCGTGGGTCGTCGGCCTTGAGGTCTCGAAGCAGCCGCCCTGGTCGATGGCGACGTCGACGAGCACGGCACCGCGGCGCATGCCGCCCAGCATCGCCTTCGTCACCAGCTTTGGCGCCGCCGCTCCGGGCACCAGCACCGCGCCGATCACCAGATCGGCATTTGCGACGGCGGCGGCCAGCGGCTCCTGCTGCGCATAGAGCACACGAGCCCTGGCGCCAAAGTGTGTACTGAGCCGCTCGAGGGCAGTCGCGCTTTTGTCGAAGACGGTCACGTCGGCGCCGAGGCCGACGGCGTTCTCGGCTGCATGGAAGCCGACCACGCCGCCGCCGAGGATCACCACCCGGCCGGGCTGCACGCCAGGCACGCCGCCCAGCAGCACGCCGCGGCCGCCATGCGCCTTCTCGAGCGCCGTGGCGCCGGCCTGGATGGACATGCGGCCGGCAACCTGGCTCATCGGCTTCAGCAGCGGCAGAGCGCCGGCCGCGTCGGTCACTGTCTCATAGGCGATCGCGGTGACGCCCGAGGCTACCAGCTCGCGCGTCTGCTCGGGATCGGCGGCCAGATGCAGATAGGTGAACAGAATCTGGTCCGGCCGCAGCATCGCCCGCTCGGCGGCCTGCGGTTCCTTCACCTTGACGATCATCTCGGCGCGCCCGAACACCGTCGCGGCGTCCGGCGCGATCTCCGCTCCGGCGGCGCGATACGCCGCGTCATCGGCACCGATGCCATTGCCGGCATTGGTCTCGACGAGCACCGCGTGGCCCGCCTTCAGGATATCGGCCACGCTTTCCGGGGTCAGTCCCACGCGATACTCGTGGTTCTTCACTTCCCTCGGTACACCGATCAACATTGCCTGCCCTCCCTGGATAGCCGTGCACCAGGCGGCCGCGCTCCGCGGCCGCACTCCCACGTCGATGAAAAAGATGCGTGCGCCTAGCGCTTGAGCACGTCTCCGACCGCGCCGGCGAACGCCCCGACGACGGTATCGGCCTCGGCCCTGGTCAGGCAGAGCGGCGGCGCAAAACCGATGATGTCGCCCTGCGGCATGGCCCGCGCGATCACCCCGCGCGCAGCGAGCGCCGCGGCCAGTTGCGGCCCGATCTTGCGCGCGGCGTCGAAGTATTTGCGATTGGCGCGATCCTCGACGAATTCCACCGCAGCGAGCAGGCCGCTGCCCCGGATGTCGCCGACATTGGGATGCTCGCCCAATGCATCACGCAAGGCGGCGACGAAATACGCCCCGACGTCGCCGGCGTTCTTGACCAGCCCCAGGCTGTCGACGAGCTTGAGGTTGGCGACGCCCGCGGCCGCCCCGATCGGGTGCGCCGAATAGGTCCAACCATGGCCGATCGGACCGTTCTCGTCGGTCCCGCGCACCAGCACGTCCCAGACGCCCTTGGCGAAGATGGATCCGGACAGCGGCGCATAGGCCGAGGTCAGGCCCTTGGCGATGGTGATGATGTCGGGTTCGATGCCGTATTTGTCCGAACCGAACATGGTCCCGAGCCGTCCGAACCCGGTCACCACTTCGTCGGCGATCAGCAGAATATCGTTCTTCTTGAGCACGGCCTGGATCGCCGGCCAGTATCCGGCCGGCGGCGGTACGATGCCGCCGGTCCCCAGGACCGGCTCGCCGATGAACGCCGCGATGGTGTCGGCACCTTCGCGGGCGATCAGCGATTCGAGCTCGGCGACGCAATGCGCGACGAACTGCGCTTCGCTCATATCGAGCTGCGAGCGGCGGAAATAGTACGGAGCTTCGGTGTGGAAGACGTAGGGCAGCGGCAGATCGAACTTCTTGTGGAAGCTGTCGAGGCCGGTGAGCGATCCGGTCATCAGGCCCGAGCCGTGGTAGCCGCGCCAGCGGGAGATGATCTTCTTCTTCTGCGGGCGGCCGAGAATGTTGTTGTAGTACCAGACGAGCTTGATGTTGGTCTCGTTGGCGTCCGACCCCGAGAGCCCGAAATAGACCTTCGACATGTTCTTGGGGGCGCGCTCGAGCACCATGTGGGCGAGCGTGATCGACGCCTCGGTGCCGTTGCCGACATAGGAGTGGTAGTAGGCCAGCGAATGAGCCTGGTCGGCGATCGCGTCGGCGATCTCCTTGCGGCCGTACCCGACGTTGACGCAATAGAGGCCGGCAAAGGCATCGAGCAGCCTGGTACCGTTCCGGTCCTCGACATAGACCCCGCTGCCGCCGGTAAAGATCCGGCCATGGCTTTCGCCGCGCTCCTGCTGGCCCAGATGGGTCGAGGGATGGAAGAAGCTCTGGCGGTCCCAGGCATCGAGTTGGTCGTTGGAAAGCATGTGCAGCGTCCTTTCGAGATTGCGCCCGTCAGTGCCAATCACGGCAGACGTACTTGACTTCGGTGTAGGCCTCCAAGCCGAGGCGCGCGCCCTCGCGCCCGAGGCCCGATTGTTTCATCCCGCCGAAGGGAATGGGCGCGCCGGTGACCTTGGTGCGGTTGACCGCGACCATGCCGTATTGCAGCGCCCGGCTGCAGCGGTAGATGCGCCGGGGGTCGTTGGTATGGACGTAGGCGATGAGGCCGTATTCGCTGTCATTGGCCCGGCTGAGCGCTTCGGCTTCACCGTCGAAGGGCGCGAGCGCCGCGACCGGCCCGAACGTTTCTTCATGCGCGATGAGGGCGTGGGCAGGAACGTCGGCAAGCACCGTCGGTGCAAAAAACCGCGGCCCGGCCGGATGCACGTCGCCACCCACGAGGCAGCGGGCCCCGCGGGACAGCGCGTCCTCGACATGCCGCCGCTGCTTGTCGATCGCCCGACTGTTGATCAGCGGACCGATGTCGGGGTCGGAGAGGCCCGGCCCCACGGTGAGCGCCGACACCGCCGCCGCAAAGCGCGTGCAGAACTCCTCGTAGATCGGGCGCTCGATCAGGAAGCGGTTGGCAGCGAGGCAGTCCTGCCCACCGGTCGCGAACTTGGCCTTGATGGCTTCGGCGACGGTGCGGTCGAGATCGCAGTCGGCAAAGACGATGAACGGCGCGTGGCCGCCCAGTTCGAGCACCAGCCGCTTGATGGTCTCGGCGGATTGCCGGAACAGCAGCCGGCCGATCTCGGTGGAGCCGGTGAACGACAGCACGCGCACCCGGGGATCGGCGGTCCAGGCGCCGACGAGCTCCGGCGCATGCCCGGTGACGATATTGAACACGCCGGCCGGAACGCCGGCCCGCTGCGCCAGCACCGCCAGCGCCGTCGCCGAAAATGGCGTCTCGATCGAAGGATGGGCGACGACGGTGCAGCCCGCAGCCAACGCCGCGGCCGCCTTGCGGGTCAGCATCGCCGAGGGAAAGTTCCACGGGGTGATCAGCGCCGCCACACCGGCGGGCTCGCGCCAAACCTCGAGCTCGGCATCCGGCAGGTGCGAGGTCACGCCCTCGATGTTGGGACGCTTGGCCTCTTCGGCATAAAATTCGACGAAGGATGCGGCGTAGTCGATCTCGCCACGCGCTTCCGAAATCGGCTTGCCCTGCTCCCGCGTCATGATGAAGGCGAGATCGTCGCGCGCTGCAAGGATCAGCTCGAACCAGCGGCGCAGGATACGGGAGCGTTCCTGCGGCAGGAGGCCCGACCAGCCGGGGAATGCGGCGACCGCCGCGTCGGTGGCTACACGCGCCTCGGCGGCGCCGAGCGCCGGAACAGAGCCGACGCTTTCCCCCGTCGCCGGATCGAGAACGGCCACATCGCCGCGCGCCCCGCTCCGAACCTGCTGGCCGTCGATGAACGAGGCGGCGCACAGCAGCGCGGGGTCGCGCAGGGACTCCCAGCCGGTCGATCCGTTCTTGTTCGCCGCAGCGGTCTGCATAAACGCCTCTCAAACGTCGCGGCACGATAACCGAGGCGTGGCAGAGAGAGGTGCTGAAGCTGGGGGCAAAAACCGAGAGAGCCTGCTGTTTGCGGGCTCGGAACGAAGAGGATCGTCTGGCGGATTGCAGCCGTGCGCAACGGCGCGGCTCAGGCCTCGGGATGCGCCAGCAATTCCACCGGGATCGGCTCATTCTTGACCGGCGAGGTCACCACGTAGGTGTAGTAGCGCTTGATGCCGATCTGCCGCGCCAGCAACTGTTCGATCAGCTCCTGGTAGTCGCTGAGATGCCGGACCACGATCCGGCACATATAGTCCATGCCGCCGCCGATCGCCCAGCACTCGACGATTTCGGGGATTTTGCGCACCGCCGACTCGAAGCGCACGAAGTCCTCGTGGCGATGGTTTTCGATCTCCACCTGGACGAAAACGACGGTCAGCGGGCCGAAGGCGGTGAGCGAGATCTGCGCGCCATAGCTCTGGATAATCCCGGCGTCCTCGAGCCGCCTGAGACGTTCCCAGCATGGCGTCGCCGAAAGGTTCACCCGTTCGGCGAGGGCCGCTTTCGAGATGCGGCCTTCCCGTTGCAGGATACCCAGGATCTTGATGTCGCGGGCATCGAGCTTGATCGACGGCGCTTTGGCTGTGCTCACGGCGGTCATCGGTTCCGTCGGCGGACAGGCGGGGAGACTAAAGCATGACGAACGTGAGGGAAACCCTCGGAGCGTTCGGCCCGAGCCGACCCTTACAGGACGGCCCTGAGGAAGTCGCGGGTCCGCTGCTCCCTGGGTGCGGTGAACAGCTCTTCGGGCTTACCCTCTTCGCACATCCGGCCGCGATCGAAGAAGCAGACGCGATCCGAGACCTCGCGGGCAAACCGCATCTCGTGCGTGACCAGGAGCATCGTCAGATCGTGCTCTTCGGCCAGCCGGCGGATGACCGTCAGCACCTCGCCGACCAGCTCCGGATCGAGCGCCGAGGTCGGCTCGTCGAAGAGCATGATGCGCGGCCGCATCGCCAGCGCCCGCGCGATACCGACGCGCTGCTGCTGGCCGCCGGAAAGCTGGTGCGGAAACTTCTGCATTTGATCGGCAAGACCGACCATTTTGAGCAGCTCCTCGGCCCGCTCGCGCGCATCCTGTTTGGAGAGGCCCAGAACCTGCCGCGGCGCCTCGCTCACATTGCGCAGCGCCGTCATGTGCGGAAACAGGTTGAACTGCTGGAACACCATGCCCAGCGTGCGCCGCATCTTGCGCAGATGCGCGTCGCCGGCAGGGTGTAGAGCGCCGTTTTTTTGCTCGTGCCAGAGCGGCTCTCCGGCGACGGTAATGAGCCCGCCCTGGATTTTCTCGAGCGTCATGAGGATGCGCAGGACGGTCGATTTTCCCGACCCGGACGGCCCGATGATCGTCACCTTCTCGCCGGGCGCAACCGCGAAGTCGAGCTCGTTGATGACGACAAGACTGCCGTAGCGCTTCACGACCTTGTCGAAGCGGATGATTGGTTCCGTCATCTCAACGGGAGTCCTGTTTTTGGGAGGCTGACATCGATCAGACGAACAATGGTCGAGGCGACGAGCGTCAGCAGCAGATAGAGCCCGCCGACCATCGACAGCGGCACGATGTAGTCGAAGGTCTGGTCGCCGATGATCTTGGCCACACTGAGCATTTCGAGGACCGTCACCACCGACAGGACAGGGACGTCCTTCATGATCGAGACGAGATAATTGCCCAGCGCCGGCACCACCCGCGGCACGGCCTGCGGGAGGATCACATGGGTAAAGGTGCGGGCGTTCGTCAGGTCCAGCGCGTGCGCCGCTTCCCGCTGACCTTTCGGCACAGCTTCGATGCCCGCCCGGTACACCTCGGCCATGTAGGCGCTGTACTGCACGCCGAGCGCCAGTGCGCCGGTCAGGAAGGCCGGCAGGATGATGCCGATATCGGCGAGCACGTAATAGAGGAAGAACAGTTGCACCAGGAGCGGCGTATCGCGGCAGAACTCGGCGATCGCGATCGCCGGCCAGGAAATCCAGCGCGAGCGCGCCGATTTGAGGATCGCAAAAATCAGCCCGAGGACCAGCGCGACGGCGAACCCGGCAATCGACGCCTCGAGGGTGACCAGCAGCCCTCTCAGCAGGATCGGGAGGATCGAGATTGCGAACGCCAGTTCGCCATGGTCCGTGTCCCAACTCAGGCCGAACAGCATGGCGTCAGCTCCCTGCCCGCTGCCAGCGCGTGACCGTGCGCTCGAGCAGCCGCATCAGGGCGGTCAGCACCAGCGCCATGCCGAAATACATGAACAGGATGATCGTATAGACCGTCGTCGAATCCTGCGTGTAATTGCGAATCTGCTCGGCGCGGAACGACAGGTCGCCCAGGCTGATCAGCGAGGCGAGCGCAGTATCCTTGAGGTTCTGCACGGCGAGGTTGCCGAACGACGGCATCATCTCGGGGATTGCCTGTGGCAGGATCACGCGCCAGAGCGCCTGCCGCCGGGTGAAATTGAGCGCCGCGGCGGCTTCATGCTGAGCCGGGCGCACAGCCTGGATGGCGCCGCGCACGACCTCCGCTCCGTAGGCGCCGATATTGAGTCCCAGGGCCGCGACACCGGCCTCGACCGGTGGCAGCCGCAGGTCGAGCCCGATCGCGGCGCCGGCGATCGGCAGCGCGAAATAGAGCCAGAACAGTTGCACCAGGAGCGAGGTGCCGCGAAAGACCTCGATGTAGACGATTGCGACGGAGCGGATGGCCCAGTTGCTCGAAATCTTGCCGATGCCGGCGGCGAACGACAACACCCCGCCGAGCAGCGTCGAGAACACCGCCAGCTGGACGGTCACCCAGGCGCCTTGGGACAACGGCTTCAGATAGTCGACCCACGACATGAGCTGAGCCTCCGCGTCTGATACGATCGGGTCAACGATCTAGGCCACGAGAGGATATGGCAAGGGGGCCGACGATTTCGGCCCCCTCCCCGCGTCCAGCTTATTTCGTGCAGAGCTGTTCGGTCGTCTTGGCGCTGGCGCCGGCGATGTCCTCGGGCGTGAAGCCATAGCTCGTGAGGATCTGCTTCCAGGCGTCGGTCTTCTTGAACTTCACGAGCTCCGCGTTGAATGCGTCGCGCAGATCGGTTGACTTCTGGGCGAAGTTGAAGCCGCCCCAGCTCCGCGCCGCTGCGCCGTCGATCACCGGATCGGTGAAGTCCGGGGCCAGTGCGACCTTGTCGCTCTTCTGGGCCAGCGACCCGGCAGTGAGGCCGGTCGCCGCGTAGGCGTCGGCACGACCGTCGGCAACCGTCGAGATGGCATCGGCATTGGCGTTGATGGTGACGATGTTTGCTTCGGGCACGCCCAGCTTCTGCATCATGCCGAGCTGATCGGCCCCGGCCATTACGGCTACCTTCATGCCGGGCTTGGTGAAATCGGCGTAGGTGTGGACGCCCTTGGGGTCACCCTTGAGCACCAGCAGGCCCTCGCCATACGAGGTATCCGGCTCCGAATAGATGACCTTGTCGCAGCGCTCGGGACGAATCGCCATTTCGGCGGCCGTCATGTCGAAGCGGTCGGCCTGCAGGCCGGGAATGAGAGAGCTGAAATTGGTGACCACCCACTGGATGTTCTCCGGCGCGATACCCAGCGCCTTCACCACCGCGGTGGCGACTTCCGGACCGGCGCCTTTGGCGTCGCCGTTGGGATCGACGAAGCCGTAGGGGATCTCGTTCGCGACCGCGATGCGGATATAGCCGCGGTCCTTGATCTCCTTGAGTGTGGCGGCGCTGCTTGCCGTCGCCGCCAGTGACAGTGCGACGAGCGCCAGCGCCGTGGTGCCCGTCCAGCGTTTCAGTTTTCCGATGTTGCTCATAGATGAAGTCTCCCCTTCTCCGTTGCCGATTAATGCGTCGAGACCGGCGATGCGCGATGGACTGTGCGGCTTACGCGTGCAGAACCAAACGATACGGTCCCGCGGTCTCCTCCTCATCTACAGCGTCGAAAATTGTGTCGCTGGAGTCGAGCGACGATGTCTCTATATGTCGCGGCGACGGCAGCAGGAACGGCTACCGCAATGGCGTAGATTGGAAGGATCGCCTGCCGGGGTGAACGCCATAGTGGGGATGTCGCGCAAGGCTGGCGCCGGCGCACTGTGCGGCGAGAATGAGGGCTGCGGCAGCATGTTGGCATTCACGGAAGTGCTCGAAGCGCGCAAGCGTATCGGCGATCTCGTGCTGCGCACGCCGCTACGCGAGGCGGTCGGCCTGTCGCGTCGAGCGGGCGTGCCGGTCCGCCTCAAATGCGAGCATCACCAGACCACCGGAAGCTTCAAGCTGCGCGGCGCAACCAACGCCCTGCTCTCCTTGAGCCGGCAAGGGCAGCAGGCCGGAGTGGTCACCGCATCGACCGGCAATCACGGCCGCGCGGTGGCGTTTGCCGCCCGGCGGCTCGGCGTCCGCACCGTGGTTTGCATGTCACACCTGGTGCCCGGCAACAAGGTTGAGGCTGTGCGGTCTCTGGGCGCCGCCGTGAGGATCGTCGGCCAGAGCCAGGACGACGCGCAGCGTGAGGTCGACCGGCTGGTGGCCGACGAGGGAATGGCGATGGTGCCGCCCTTCGACGATCCAAATGTGATCGCCGGCCAGGGCACGCTTGGGCTCGAAACGCTGGAGCAGGCGCCCGACACCATGGTGCTGCTGGTTCCGCTCTCGGGCGGTGGATTGATTTCCGGTGTCGCCCTGGCAGCCAAGACCCAGAATCCGAAAGTCCGCATCGTCGGCGTCAGCATGGAGCGCGGTGCCGCCATGCAGGCAAGCCTCGCCGCCGGCCGTCCCGTGGAAATCGAGGAACTACCGACACTTGCCGATTCCCTCGGCGGTGGCATCGGCCTCGGCAATCGCCACACGTTTGGAATAGCTCAGGCGCTGGTCGACGAGGTGGTGACCGTCTCCGAGGCGGAGATCGCCGGGGCGATCCGAACGGCCTATTTCGAGGAGGGCGAAGTGATCGAAGGCGCGGCCGCCGTCGGCATCGCCGCTCTCGCCAGCGGGAAGGTGCGCCCCGCAGGGCCAGCGACCGTGCTGCTCACCGGCAGGAATATCGACATGACGCTGCACGCCCGTATTGTCGGCGGCGAGACCCCAGATCTCGCAGGAGGAGCCGCGCATGCCTGAGATCACCATGCTCTCGGAGGCGCACCTGCGGGGCCTGGTTCCGCTCGACCTCGGCGCCATCGCCTGCGTCGAGGAGGCGTTCCGTGCGCTGGCAACCCAGCCCGTCGTGATGCCACCGATCCTTCGCCTCGACCTCAAGGACGCGCGCGGCGAGGTCGACGTCAAGACCGCCTACGTTCCGGGATTGACCCGATTTGCCATCAAGATCAGCCCGGGCTTTTTCGACAACCCAAGGCTTGGACTGCCGTCGGTGAACGGCCTGATGGTTGTGCTGAGCGCCAGGACCGGCCTGCTCGAGGCGGCGCTCTTCGACAATGGCTATCTGACGGACGTTCGCACTGCGGCGGCCGGTGCCGTTGCGGCAAAGCACCTGTCGCGGCCCGACGCCTCGAGCGTCGCCATCCTCGGGGCCGGGGTGCAGGCGCGGCTGCAGCTCAAGGCCCTGACGCTCGTGCGTCCCATCAAGCGGGCCCGGCTCTGGGCGCGGAACACCGACAGGGCCGATGCGGCGGCACGCGAGCTGTCCGACGAGCTTGGCCTGCCGGTGGTCCCCGCGATCAGCGCGCTGGAGGCCGTTAAGGGCGCGGACATCATCGTCACGACCACCCCGGCACAGGAGCCGATTTTGATGGCGGACTGGCTCGAGTCCGGCCAGCACATCACCGCGATGGGGTCGGACGCCGAGCACAAGAACGAAATCGAACCGGCCGCTTTCTTGCGGCTCGACCTGTACGTTCCCGACCGCCTGAGCCAGACGCGGACGCTGGGTGAGTTGCATCACGCCATCAGCGCCGGATCGGCCAGGCCGGACGCCGGCTTTGCCGAGCTCGGCGCGGTGCTGGCCGGCCACGCCTCCGGCCGCCGCAATGACCGCGAGATCACGCTGTGCGACCTGACCGGCACCGGCGTCCAGGACACCGCCATCGCCAATTTCGCCGTGACCCGCGCCCAGGAGCAGGGCGTCGGAGAACGCTTTTCCAGTTGAACCTTCGGGGGAGTTACTTGATGTCCGAAACCGTGCCCGCCTTCGAGCGGGCTGAATATACCGCACGCCAGGCCAAAACGCGTGCCGCCATGGAAAAGGCCGGCGTCGAGGTGCTGGTTGCAACAGATCCGTCGAACATGAACTGGCTGACCGGCTACGACGGCTGGTCGTTCTATGTGCATCAGGCGGTGATCCTGGTGCCCGAGGGAGAGCCGCTATGGTTCGGGCGGCCGATCGACAAGGCGGGCGTCCGGCTCACCACCTTCCTCGATGCTGCGTCGGCGTTCTCCTATCCCGATCACTACGTGCAGAACCCAAAGGTTCACCCGTACCAGATCCTGGCCGCTGTCCTGCGGGACAAAGGTCTGGGCAAGGCGCGCATCGGCGTCGAGATGGACAACTATTATTTCTCGGCCAAGTGCCTCGAGGTGCTGCGCGCCGAACTGCCCGACGCCAAAATCGTCGACGTCACCGCGCTGGTGAACTGGCAGCGCGCCGTGAAGTCGGCGCGCGAGCTCGACTACATGCGCCGCGCGGCGCGGGTCGTGGAGTCCATTCACGCCCGCATCCGCGAGGTGGCCGATGTCGGACTCAGGAAATGCGACCTCGTTGCGCAGATCTATGACGCGGCGCTGACCGGGCCCGAAGGCGGCGACTACGCGGCGATCGTGCCGCTGACGCCGTCGGGCGCCGATGCGTCGGCCGCGCACCTGACCTGGGACGACCGCAAGATGAAGCGTGGCGAAGGCACCTTCTTCGAAGTGGCCGGCTGCTATCGCCGCTACCACGTGCCGCTGTCGCGCACGATGTTTCTGGGCGAGCCGCCCGAAGCGATGCTGCGGGCCCAGGATGCGGTGTTCGAAGGGCTGCAGGCCGGGCTCGAAATGGCGCGGCCGGGGAACACCTGCGGACAGGTCGCCGAAGCGTTTTTTGCGGTCCTGCGCAAATACGGGATCGAGAAAGATAACCGCACCGGCTATCCTGTCGGCGTTTCCTATCCCCCGGACTGGGGCGAGCGGACGATGAGTCTCAGGCCCGGCGATCCCAGTATCCTGGAAGAAAACATGACGTTCCACTTCATGCCCGCGATCTGGACCGACGAATGGGGCTACGAATCGTCGGAGACCATCCGGATCAGGTCCGGCGCCGCCGCCGAGTGCCTGTCGGACGTCGCGCGCGAATTGACCGTCAAGCGGTAACCGGGAGCCTTCCGTGCCGCATACCTTGTTGCCCGAGACCGTTGACCTGCTGGGTGACCTCGTCGCCTTCCCGACGGTCTCGGCCGACCCGAACCTTGACCTCATCCACTTCGTCGGCGAGCGGCTCGACCGCCTGGGCGCGCGGGTGCGCATCACCCACGATGCGGGGCGACGCAAGGCGAACATCTTTGCGACCTTCGGCCCCGATGCCGACGGCGGCATCGTGCTCTCCGGCCACACCGACGTGGTGCCGGTCGAGGGGCAGGACTGGCAGAGCGACCCCTTCGCGCTGACGGAACTCGACGGACGGCTCTATGGCCGGGGCACCTGCGACATGAAGGGCTTCATCGCGGCGACGCTGACATTGGCACCCTCATTCGCCGCCCTCGAGCTGAAACGGCCGCTGCACTTCGCGTTCACCTATGACGAGGAGGTGGGCTGCCTCGGCGCGCAGATCATGCTGGCCGACCTTGCCGCCGCCGGTATTCGTCCGTCGCGCTGTATCGTCGGCGAGCCGACGCAGATGAGGATCATCGACGGCCACAAGGGCTGCTGCGAATACACCACGACATTCACCGGCACCGAGGGCCACGCCTCGCGCATCGACCTGGGCGTCAATGCCATTCACTATGCCGCACGCTATATCGACCACCTGACATCGATCGGCGAGGAGCTGGTGCGGCGGGCTCCGGCGGGCTCCGAGTTTTCCCCGCCCTGGTCCACCGTGCAGGTCGGCCGTATCATTGGCGGTGTGTCCCGCAACACCATCGCCGGCAAGTGCGTAGTCGAGTGGGAGCTCCGGCCGGTCAACGGCGACGATTTCCGCTACGCCAGGCAGGCGCTCGAGGATCTGGTCGAACACCATCTCTTGCCGGAGATGCGGCGCAACTCGGGGGCCGCCGACATTGTTACCGAAACGATCGGCGAAGTCGGGGGTCTCGTGCCGATGAGCGTGAACGAAGCCGAGCAACTCGTCCGGGCCCTGACCGGCGACACGAGCCCGGCGCAACTGGTGTCGTTCGGCACCGAGGCCGGCCTTTTCCAGGAGCATGGGGTTGCCACCGTCATCTGCGGTCCGGGCTCGATCGAACAGGCGCACAAGCCGAACGAGTTCATTGAATTGAGTCAGCTCGATGCCTGCCTGATCATGATCGAGAGATTGCAGAGCCACCTGACGTAGCGACCGTCCGCCGCGCCGCCGGCTGTATACTAAAGACCTGTTCCACCTCGAATTCACCCTGCTGTTTCCGTGGGCCTTCCGTGACCTCCCTGGCACAACGCGACGCCACTCCTTTGCGCGGGATCGTACTTGGGGCGCTCTCCTATTCGCTGTTTGCCTTCCACGATGCCGTCGTCAAATCGGTCATCTCGGAGCTGCCCGTCGTGCAGATCCTGTTTGTCCGCAGCCTCGTGATCGTCGCCGGTTGCCTGCTGATCGGCCGGACATCGGTGGTCGCCGATTTCCGGCGCGCCACGGGCAAGCGCCTGATGCTGCTGCGTGCGGTGCTGACACTTGCGGCGTGGTGCATGTACTACTCGATGGGCCGCTATCTTCAGCTCGCCGAGATGACGACCCTCTACTATGTCGCTCCGGTGATCACGATCGTCCTTGCCGTAATCCTGCTCGGCGAGCGCTTGACCCTGGCGCGCGTGTTCGCCGCCGGCCTCGGATTCGTCGGAATCATCGTCGCCTGCAACCCGGCAGGTCTCAGCATCGCGTGGCCGGAGGCCTTGTGCCTGGGCGCAGCCTTTCTTTGGGCCGTCGCCATGATCGCCATGCGCCGTATCCCGAAGACCGACAGCGCACTGGCGCAGATCCTTGCGATCAATGTGGTCTATGTGCTGGCCATGGGGGTCGCCTCGGCGTTCGTCTGGCAGCAGATGGACCCCCGCACGATCGCCTTGGTCGTCCTGACCGGCCTGCTGGGCGGGGCCGCCCAGTACATCCTGGTCGACGCCGCGCGCCTGGTCCCTGCCAGCGTTCTGGGCACGGTGGAATATTCGGCTCTCGCCTGGTCGTTTCTATTCGGCTTTCTGGGATGGGGCGAAACCCCGGCTCTCTACGTCTATGTCGGCGCGGCGCTTGTCGTGGTGGCCGGAGCTTTCGTCGCCTACACGGAAAGCCGGCGTGGCGCGATTATCGAGACACCGTAAGTCCGCCCTCGGGTCAGCAAGAACCGAGAGATGCATCCTTGACAGGCCTCCCTCGCCCGCGCCAATGTTCCATCTGGATGGAGTATATTCCGCAACACTGGAATAATGGGAGAGACCAGATGGTACAGCGCAGAACAGTCCTGGGACTTATGGGCGGCCTCGCAATCGCCGGGGTATCGGGTGTCAGCTTCGCAGCGGGGGATGCGACCGGCAAGAAGGGTGGTACGATCACCGTCGCCATCATCGGCGAGCCGCCGACCCTCGATCCGATGCTGTCGACGGCGGACGTGGTCAGCACCGTGACGCAGCACTTCTTCGACACGCTCTACACGTTCGACTCCCACTGGAATGTGGTTCCGCTGCTGGCGAGCGACATGCCGAAGATCTCCGACGACGGCAAGACCTATGTTATCCCGCTGCGCCAGGGCATCAAGTTCCACGACGGCTCGACCATGACCGCCGACGACGTCGTCGCCTGCCTGCAGCGCTGGACCAAGCTCGCGACCCGCGGCAAGGGTGTCGCCGCCAAGATCGATTCGATCACCGCGACCGACGACCACACCGTGACCATCGCGATGAACACGCCCTATTCGCCGATGATGTCGCTGCTGGCTTTTTCCAACTCGGCCTGCATGATCACTCCCAAGAGCAACCTTGGTGACCAGCTCACGGCGATCATCGGCACCGGCCCGTACAAGCTCGCCGACCACAAGCCCGACCAGTATATCCAGGTGGTCCGGTTCGACGACTACCAGTCGCGCACCGAGCCCTCCGATGGCTCGTTCGGCCAGCGCAACCAGTATCTCGACGAAATCCGCTTCGTGCCGGTGCCGGACACCAACACCCGCGTCGAAGGCGTGATCTCCGGGCAGTTCGCCTTCGCCGACAGCCTCTCGAACGAAGCCTATGACCGGCTCGCCAAGAGCGACGTATCGATGCCGGTACTGCTCAATTCGTTCGGCTGGCCGGTGTTCGCGATGAACACCAAGAAGGGCCTGATGTCCAAGCTCGAGATCAGGCAGGCCGTCGAAGCGGCGCTGGCGCCGGAGGATATGCTGACCGCCGCGTTCGGCGACAAGAAGTTCTTCACCGTTGACGGGCCGATGTATCCGGAGGGCTGGGCGTGGCGCAACGATGCCGGCGTCGAACTCTACAACCAGGCCAATCCGGAGAAGGCCGCCGGCCTGCTCAAGCAGGGCAATTACGACGGCTCGCCCCTCCGTATCCTGACCTCGCACCAGTACGAGTTCCACTACCAGATGGCGGTGGTAGCGCAGGCCTATCTGCAGCAGGCCGGCTTCAAGGTCGAGCTCGACGTCGTCGACTGGGCGACGCTGACGCAGCGCCGCGCCAATCCGGATCTGTGGGACATCTACATTTCGCACTCGCCATTCCTGCCCGAGCCGGCGCTCAACAGCACCTACGATGCGAACTCGCCGGTCGGCTGGAACGATGCGGACAAGAACAAGGTTCTCGACCAGTTCACCACGGTGAGCGACCAGAAGCAGCGCCAGGCGCTCTTCGCGCAATTGCAGAAGATGGTGTTCGAGCAGGTGCCGTTCTACAAGGTAGGCGACTTCAATGCCCTGCTCGGGCAGAGCAAGAAGCTAAGCGGCGTGCCGCAGACGCCTTGGCCGTTCTTCTGGAACGCGCAGGTTTCGGCCTAAAGCATCGATCGGCCGGCCCGCGGGCCGGCCACTCCCATCAGGAGAGCCTATGGCGCGCTACATCGCCAACCGCGTCCTCGGCATGATCGTGGTGATGTTCCTTGTGCTCACCGCCACGTTCATCATCGTACGGCTCGCGCCGGGCGATCCGGCCGGGCTGATGCTGGGGCCGGACGCGACCCCCGCCGATGTGATTGAGTTGCGCCACGCCATGGGCCTCGACCAGCCGATCCCGGTGCAGTTCGTGAGCTTTCTGGCGCAGGCGGTCCGCGGTGATCTCGGCCAGTCGATCTTCTTCAACCAGCCGGTGCTCCAGGTGATCGCGGCGCGGGCGGAGCCGACCGTGCTGCTGACGCTGTTTTCGATCGTCATCGCCGTGGGGATCGCGCTGCCCGTCGGCATCCTTTCGGCCTATTGGCGCGGTTCGTGGTTCGACCAAGGCGCGCTGTCGACGGCCATGCTCCTCGCTTCGATCCCGAGCTTCTGGCTCGGGCTGATGTTCCAGCAGCACCTGACCGGCGGCGGCGTACTGCCGGTCTCCGGCTTCGGCGACCCCGGCAGCAGCTTTTTCGAGCACATGCGCTACCTCATCCTGCCCTCGCTGGTGCTGGGGCTGGTCAATTCAGCGCTAATCATTCGCTTTTCGCGCGCCTCGATGCTCGACGTCCTGTCCGACGACTACATCCGCACCGCCCGTTCCAAGGGCATGAGCGAATGGCGCGTCGTCCTGAAGCATGCGTTCAAGAACGCGCTGATCCCGATCATCACCGTGGTGGGCCTGACCTTCGCACTACTCATCTCCGGCGCCGTGGTGACCGAGCGCGTGTTCAACCTGCCCGGCGTCGGTTCGCTGGTGGTGGGCGCGGTGCTGCGCCGCGACTATCCGCTGATCCAGGGCACGCTGGTCGTCATCGCCGGACTCTATATCCTTATCAATTTCGCGATCGACATGCTCTATCTGCTGGTCGATCCGCGGGTGCGATACTAGCCATGGCCACCGCCTCCATCTCGACGTCCCTGCCGGGCGAGGCCGGGCTGTTCCGGGTGATGCTGCGACGGCCGGCGGTCGCGATCGGCTTGACGATCTTCGCCATCCTGGTGCTGACGGCGGTGTTCGCGCCGTTCATCGCGCCGCACGATCCCAACAAGCTGTCGATCGCGCACCGGCTGCGGCCGCCGTCCGGCGACAACTGGTTCGGCACCGACGAATTCGGCCGCGACGTGTTCAGCCGCGCGATCTTTGCCGGCCGCATCTCGCTGTCGGTGGGCTTGGGCGTCGCGGTCCTCGCGTCGATCCTGGGGGTAGTGCTCGGGTTGGTCGGCGGCTTCTTCCGGCGGCTCGACGCGCCGGTGTCGCGCATCATCGATGCGATGATGGCCTTCCCCGACATCCTGCTTGCGATCGCATTGGTCGCGGCGCTCGGCGCGTCGCTGGTCAACGTCATCATCGCGCTCGCGATCGTCTATACGCCGCGCATCGCCCGCGTCATCCGCGCCGCAACGCTGGTGATCCGCGAACTAACCTATGTCGAGGCGGCGCGGGCGCTCGGCGTCGCGACCTGGCGGATTCTTGGCAACCACATCCTGCGCAACGTCGCCTCACCGATCATCGTACAGGCGACGTTCGTTTTTGCCTACGCCATGCTGGCGGAAGCGGGTCTGTCGTTCCTCGGCGTTGGCGTCGATGCCTCGACCCCAACCTGGGGTACGATGATCAACGAAGGCAGCCAGTATGTCGGCAATGCCGACTGGATCATTTTCTTTCCGGGCATCGCGATTACGCTCTGCGTGCTGTCGCTGCAGATCGCCGGCGACGGCCTGCGCGACGCGCTTGATCCGCGCCTTTCGAGGGAGCTCTGACATGGCGGGCCTGACGCTCACCCACTTCAAGCCAGTCGGTTTCGACGGCCCCGTGCCTGATACGCTGCATGTCGGCGCCGACGGTATATTGCGTGCCGCGCCCGAGCCCGACGCCGAAACGCTCGACTGCAAGGGCAGCTGGCTGTCGCCGGGCTGGGCCGACCTGCACGTCCATGTCTGGCACGGCGGCACCGACATCTCCGTGCGCGCCGACCAGGGCGGGCTCGCCCACGGCGTCACCGCGATGGCCGACGCCGGCTCGGCCGGCGAAGCCAATTTCCACGGCCTGCGCGAATATGTGCTCGACCGCCAGCCCGAGACCATCCGGGCCTTCCTCAACATCGGCTCGATCGGCCTCGTCGCCTGCAACCGAGTGTCCGAGCTCATCGACATGCGCTCGATCGACGTCGACCGCACGCTCAAGGTGATCGAGGACAACCGCGACGTGATCTGCGGCATCAAAGTGCGCGCCAGCGGCGTCATCGTGGGCGCCTGGGGCATTACGCCACTGAGGATCGGCAAGCGCCTCGCCGAGATCGCCGGTCTGCCGGTGATGGTGCATGTGGGCGAGATGCCGCCGACGCTCGACGAAGTGCTGTCGGTCCTGACGCCGGGTGATGTCGTCACGCACTGCTTCAACGGCAAGCAAGGCGGCTCGATCGCCGACACGCCCCAACTTATGGCGATGGCCAAGCAACTGGCGGCGGCTGGCGTGCTGATGGACATCGGCCATGGTGGCGCCTCGTTCAGCTTCCGCGTCGCCCGCCAGGCGATCGGCGAAGGGTTGAAACCCTATTCCATCTCGACGGACCTGCACCTGCGCAACGTGCACGGCCCGGTCTACGATCTCGCGACCACGGTCTCGAAGGTCCTCGGCTCAGGTCTCGGTTTCGACGATTGCGTGCGGGCGATCGGCGCGCATCCGCGGGCCTTCCTCAAGCTCGAAAGCACGGCAAAGCCCGGCGCTCGCGCCGACTTCACCCTGTTCGATCTGGTCGATTGCGACGAGACGGTGCGCGACAGCGGCGGCGACACGATGCGGCTCACCCGCATGTTCGAGCCGCGCCTCGCGATCCTCGGCACGCATCGCGTCGAGGCGCACCGGGTCGCACCCGAAGGCACCAACGCATGACCATTGCTGCGCTCGACAAGGCTGCCACGACACTACCCGGCGAGGCCCTCGCCGGAGACGCCGTGCTGGGCGTCGAACATCTGAGCGCAGCCTTCGTCTATCGCAGCCGCACCGCGCGCGCGATCCGCGACGTGACCTTCTCGCTGCGCAAGGGCAAGACGCTGGCGCTCGTGGGCGAATCCGGCTCGGGCAAATCGGTCACCTCGCTTGCAATCCTGCGGCTGCTCACCCATCCCGGCCGGATCGTCGATGGGCGTATTCTTTATCGCACCAGCGTAGGCGAGGTGCTCGACCTCGCGACGGCTGACAACAAGACCATGCGCCGCATTCGCGGCCGCGAGATTTCGATGATCTTCCAGGAGCCGATGAGCTCGCTCAATCCACTGATGACGGTGGGCGAACAGATCGGTGAGGTGGTGCGGCTGCATGAGAACGCCGCTCCAGCCATAGCGCGCGCCCGGGCGCTGGAGATTCTTGAGCATGTCGAGATTCCAGCGGCGGAACAGCGGCTCGACGACTATCCGCACCAGATGTCGGGCGGCATGCGGCAACGGGTGATGATCGCCATGGCGCTGGTCTGCCGGCCGGCGCTCTTGATCGCCGACGAACCGACGACGGCGCTCGATGTCACCATCCAAGCGCAGATTCTCGACCTCCTGAAGCGCCTCCAGGCCGAGTTCGGCATGTCAATCCTCTTCATCACCCACAATATGGGCGTGGTCGCCGAGATCGCCGACGACGTGGCGGTGATGTATGCCGGCGAGGTGCTCGAGCAGGCACCGGTGCGAGCGCTGTTCGCGGCGCCGCGGCACCCCTACACCTCGGGCCTCCTCGCCTCGATCCCGGACTCCAGCCGATACGGGGCAACCAATGGCGAGCGGCAGCGGCTGACGCCGATCCCGGGCACCGTCCCCTCGATCTACGCCCTGCCCCCTGGCTGTCCGTTCGAGCCACGCTGTCCTCTGGCCGAAGCGCGCTGCCGCGAGCCGGTGCAGCTGATCGCCGCCGGTCCGGATCACCTCACGCGCTGCTGGAAGAGGGGAGACGCCGCGTGACCGCGCCGCTCGTCAGCATTTCCGGCCTGACCAAGACCTTTGTGACGCTGCGCGGCGACGTGCACGCGCTCGCCGATGTGAGCTTCGACATCCCGCGCGGGGCGGTGGTGGGGCTGGTGGGCGAATCCGGTTCCGGCAAGACCACGCTCGGCCGTTGCCTGCTGCGGCTGATCGAGCCGACCTCCGGCTCGGTCCGCTTCGACGGCACCGAGATCACCAAGCTCGATACCAGGGCGATGCAGGCCATGCGCAAGCGCATGCAGATCATCTTCCAGGACCCGTTCTCGAGCCTCAATCCGCGCATGCGGGTGCGCGACATCATCGGCGAGGCGCTGGTCGCGCATCGCATCGGCCGCAGCGGCCGCGAACGCCGCGACATGATCGCCGCGCTGCTCGATGAGGTTGGGCTCAAAGCCGACCAGATGGGCCGGTTTCCACACGAGTTCTCGGGCGGCCAGCGGCAGCGCATCGGCATCGCGCGAGCGCTCGCGGTCGAGCCGGAGTTCATCGTGGCCGACGAGTCGGTGTCGGCTCTAGACGTGTCGGTGCAGGCCCAGATTCTCAACCTGATGCAGGATCTGCGCGACCGGCGCGGGCTCACCATCCTGTTCATCGCGCACGATCTGAGCGTCGTCGAATATCTCTGCGACGAGGTGGTGGTGCTGTATCTGGGGCGCGTCGCCGAGCGCGGCGACGGCCGCTCCATCTACGCCGCGCCGGCGCATCCCTATACGCGCGCCCTGCTCTCGGCGGCCCCGGTGCCCAATCCGGACGCGCAGCGCCAGCGTGAAATCCTGCGCGGCGACATCCCGAGTCCCTTGCATCCGCCATCGGGCTGCGTGTTTCGCACCCGTTGCCGCTACGCCATCGAAAAGTGCGCCGGAACCATACCGCCCGCGGTCGATCTCGGTCCACGGCACGACGCCGCCTGTCTACGTATTGGAGAATTTGCGTGATGACGATTGCAACCCACCGCGAAGCCGGATCGATGTCGCCCGAGGAGCGGCTTGGGCGAATGGGCCTCGTCCTGCCGGATCTGGCGCCGGCGCCGGTCGGCAATTTCGCCAACGCCATCGTCATCGGCTCGATGCTGTTTGTTTCGGGCCAGGGTCCGGTGACGGCGGATGGCCGCGTCATGACCGGCAAGGTGGGTGGCGATGTCGGGGTGGACGAGGCCTATGAGCACGCCCGCCTCGCGGGGCTCAATCTCCTCGCGGTAGCCCGCCAGCAGATGGGCGACCTGTCGACCATCCGGCGGGTGATCAAGCTGTTCGGCATGGTCAACGCGGCGCCCGATTTCGCCGATCACCCCAAGGTCATCAACGGCTGCTCGGACCTGTTCACCGAAGTATTCGGCCCGGATGGCATCCATGCCCGCTCGGCCGTGGGTATGGGCTCGCTGCCCAACAACATCACGGTCGAGATCGAGGCGATTTTCGAGATCGGCGATGCGTGAGGGCGGCGCGCCGGAATGGGACTCAGGCGGCTTCGTCGCGGCCGAGGGCGCGCTCGACGGCGGCCGCCGCAGCGCGAACGGCATCGCCGTAGCGCTTGAGGTTGGCCTGCGCCTTCTGCTCGGCGAGGACGATCGAAATGGTCATGGTGCACTCGCCCGCCTGGTTGCGGATCGGCGCGGCGATGCAGGCGACGGCAAAGTCCGAGGCGCCCATCTGCACCGCGAGCCGCTTGCGGAAATCGGCGCCGGCCTGCTCGGCGAGCAGCTCCGGATCGGTTTCGGCAAGGCCTGTGGGCGACGGCCGGGCGATGGCGCGGAACATGTCGAGCCGCTCGCGATCGGGCAGATGGCCGACAAGCAGCCGGCCGGAGGCGGTCCAGTTGAGCGGCACGCGTGTGCCGACGTCCGACGAGACGCGGAAATGCCCCTCACCGTCGCTCATCGCGGCGACCACCATCAGCTCTTCGTCGCGATAGCAGATCTGCACGGTCTCGCCGAGCGAGCGCGACAGCCGCGTCATCTCGTGCTTGGCCTCGGTGAGCGTATCCATCCGGCTTTCGTAAGCGAGGCCGTAGCGCATGACGCGCGGCCCGAGCCAGACCTGCTTGTCCTGCGGGCGCGAAAGCATGCCGCGCTCGGTGAGCTCGTCGACCAGCGTATAGACGGTCGACAGCGGGGCGCCGATCGCCTTGGCGATCTCGTAGGCGCTCGCCGGCCGCCCGCGCGCGCTCAGCAGGTCGAGAATCTGCAGGCTCCGGTCGATGCCGCTGGTGCGGCTGCGACGGACAGAGGCTTCGGCGGTCGAGGCAATTTCATCCATAGCTGTTCCCGTACTATGGAACAGCCCTCATCACAAGCCGGCATGACGTCCGGATCGGAAAGGAACCATCGTGGCCAGTAACTGGGATGCATTTTATGGCGCGGCAGGGCTGAGGCCCGTCGTCAACGTCTCGGGGACGATGACCTCGCTCGGCGCCTCGATCGCGGTGCCCGAAGCGGTAGAGGCGGTGGCCGCGATCCTGCCGCGCTTCGTCCAGATGGGCGAGCTCCACGCCCGGGCGAGCCGCGCCGTGGCGGCGGCGACCGGCGCCGAAGCCGGCTTCATCACAGCATCGGCGAGCGCCGGGATTACGCTCGCGGTCGCCGCGGCCATGACCGGTCCCGACCTCAATCGTATCGAGCAGCTGCCCGATACCACCGGCATGAAGAACCGCGTCGTGCTGCAGGCCGGCCACAACTGCTACTACGGCGCGCCGCTGTCGCAGGCAGCTCGGCTCGCGGGCGCCAAGGTCGACCTCGTGGGGACGGCGACGCTCGTCGCCGAGCACAATGTCGCCGGCGCGATCACTGACGATACCGCCGCGGGACTGTTCGTCGTCTCGCACCATGTCGTCGACTACGGCCAGGTGCCGCTCGAGCGCTTCGCCGAAATCTGCCACGCGCGCGACGTTCCCGTGATCGTCGATGCGGCTTCGGAATATGATCTGCACGGCTTCCTCAGGGCCGGCGCCGATGTCGTCATCTACTCGGCCCACAAATTCCTCGGCGGACCGACCGCCGGCATCGTCGCCGGCCGTCGCGACCTCATCCACGCCGCCTACATGCAGAACGCCGGCATCGGCCGCGGCATGAAGGTGGGCAAGGAATCGATCGCCGGGACGATGGCGGCGCTCAAGGCCTGGGGCACCCGCGATGCTGCCGGCATCCGCGCGCGCGAAGCGGCGGCTCTTGCCCTCTGGCGCGACACGGCCAAGGACTTCGCCGGCATCGATGCAACGATCATCCCCGACCCGACCGACAACCCGCTCGACCGTCTCAAGATCGTGGTCGATCCGACACGGGCCGGTGCGTCGGCGCTCGATATCGCCATCGACCTTGCCACGGGAGATCCGGCGGTCATCGTACGCGACCATGAGGCGGACCACGGTCTGTTCCAGCTCGATCCGTGCAATCTGCATGAGGGCCAGGCCGCCCTGGTCGCGGCGCGCCTGCGCGACACCCTCACGCGCGCGAAAGCCGGCAAGCTCAAGCCGGTGAACGCCGATACCTGGCGGCGCCGCGGCGCTGCGGCATTTGCGAGCTGGGACGCGGAGGACTGACCGCGGCGCGAGATCGGCGCTCGGCGAAGGCCGGGCGCCCCCGGCACTCGCTAGACGTCGATCCGCATTTCCCTTGGCCAGGTGACTGTCGCCGAGAACGCGATCGCCGCAACGTTCGTCCCCACCGACAGCACGAACTCGCCCGGCTCGACCAGCCAGCAGCCGTGTGCGGTCGAATAGTACGCGAAGTCGCGAACGCTCAGTTCCAGCGTCACGCGCTCCGATTTCCCGGCCGCGACCTCGACCTTGGCGAAGGCCTTCAGCTCCTTGTGCGGCCGCGGTACCGAGGCCTGCGGGTCGCCGACATAAAGCTGCACCACCTCACGACCGGTTCGCGCGCCAGTGTTGGCGACCGTCACCGACACACTGACATTGCCGTCAGCCTCGAGCTTGCGATCGTCGATGCTGAAGTCGCTGAGCTCGAAGCTCGTGTAGCCGAGCCCGAAGCCGAACGGGAACAGCGGTGCGATGCTATGCCGTTCGTAGTGCCGGTAGCCGATGAACACGCCCTCTTCATAGCGCACCCGGCCCTCGAGCCCGGGATAGATCTCGCGGTCCTGCGAATGGGTTGGATTATCCGCCATCCGCCGCGGGAAGGTCTGCGGCAACCGCCCGCCCGGCTCGACCGCACCGGTCAGCACGTCGGCGATGGCGTTGCCCGCCTCCTGCCCCGGATACCAAGCCTCGAGCACCGCGGCGACATCGCCGAGCCATGGCATTTCCACCGGCCCGCCGGTCTGCAGCACCACGATGGTTTTCGGGTTGGCTGCCGCGACCGCACGAACGAGATCGTTCTGCAACCCCGGAAGCTCGATACTGTCGAGATCGCTGCCCTCGGTGTCCCACTCCCCATTGCGGCCGATGCAGACGATCGCGATCTCGGCCGCCCTGGCCGCAGCGGCTGCGTCCACGATCGCCTGTTGGCCGAGCGGCAGGCCCAACCCGACGCGGATCGCCGCGAGATCGAGTACTCGCGCTGGCTTCTTGGCGAATTCGATCTCGATGGTGTAGCGGCGCCCGGCCTCCATCGGAATTTCGCCGATAGCCTCGTCCGAGCCCTCTTCGAAATACGTTCGGCCCGGCGTCCAGTTGGTCCAGGCGTCGATCACCAGCTTGCCGTCGACCTTGGCGCGTGCGAAAGCCGCGGCCGCCATACCAAGTCTGTAAGTGCCGGAGACCTCCGGCGTGAACGGCCTCGTCATGCGCGCCGACCAGTGTTTCGGATCAACCTTGCCGCCGGCAATATTGCCGAACAGGAAAAGCTCGGAGGTCACCTGCATCTCGCTGTGGACGACCGGCCCGCTGAGATCGGGCGCATCGAAATAGTCCAATCTCCAGCCTCCGGTCAGCAGCGGCTCGAAGCGGTCGTTGCCGGCGCCCGGCGCAAACACCAGACGATCCTCGCCAAACACTGATGCAAGCCCGTCCCACGGTGAAATCGCGTAGTGCGGATTGAGCTGCGCGCTGCCGCCACCCATGATGCGCGCCACCTTTGCATTGGGGCCGATCACCGCGATCTTCCCCGCAAGGTGCGACGGTTCGATGGGCAGCACGCCGTCATTCTTGAGCAGCACCGCAGCCTCGGCGCCGGCGCGGCGGATCAGGGCGCGATGGGCCGGGCGATCATCCGCCCGCTCGACATAAGGCTGCGAATCGTCGATCGCGCCGGTTCGGATCGCGAGCCGCAGGATGTTCCCGACGCGGAGGTCGATCGTGGCTTCCGTCACCTCGCCTCTGCCGACAGCCTCGACGAGCCTGGTGCCGCGGTCCCTCGGCGGTCCCGGCATTTCGAGGTCGAGCCCGGCGTTCACCGTCGGTGCCGTCGAGTGCGAGCCGAACCAGTCGGACATGACTACGCCGTCGTAGCGCCACTCGTCGCGCAGCACTTTGGTCAGGAGCCAGTTATTCTCGCTGGCAAAGGTGCCGTTGAGCCGGTTGTATGAGCTCATGATCCCCCACGCGCCGGCGACCTTCACCGCATGCTCGAACGGCACGAGGTAGAGTTCGCGCAGTGTGCGCTCGTCGACCTCGGAGCTGATGGTGGTACGCTCGACCTCGGACTCGTTGCCCACGAAGTGCTTGATGGTGGCGCCAATGCCATGGCTCTGCAGCCCGGTAATGAAGGCGCCCGACAGCATCGCCGTCAGCACCGGATCTTCGGAATAGCACTCGAAGTTGCGCCCGTTCGACACCGAGCGGTGGAGGTTGACCGTCGGCGCCAGCGACACGTGCGCGCCCTTGCTCTTGACCTCCTCGGCCAGCGCCGCGCCGATCTCCTTGACCAGCGCCGGACTCCAGGTGGCGCCGAGCGCAATCCCGACCGGGAACGCCGCCGATTTCACCCCGCCGACCAGCCCGCCGCCGCCGCGCGCCCCGTTCGGCCCGTCCGTCACCCTGAGCTTGTGGATCCCCAGCCGCTCGATCGCCGGCAGAGACCAGAAGTCTTCGCCCGAGAGCAGGCTCACCTTCTCGGCCAGCGTCATCTGCGACAGCAATTGCCGGATACGATCTTCGGTCGTCCTGTCCATTGCTCTTGTCCCATGGTCGGCATTGGCTGCCGATTACGGTCGATACTGGCTCCCGGTGCAACAGCCGTCGTGCCCGATGCGACCGATTTCAGGTCGATCGGGCCGGCCCACACTGTTATGGGTTGACCTTCAAGCTGGCGGGGGACGGTCGGGGCGGGCCGGGATATGCCAATGGGTTGGGAAGCGCTCGGACAATGGGGCGAGGATGCCACGCGCATCGAACGCCTCGCCGGCGGTGTTGCCAACGACGTCTGGAGCGTGCGGGTTCGTGGGCAACATGCCGTCGCTCGTCTCGGCGCCAGGGACGACGCCGATCTGGTGTGGGAGGCCGAGCTTCTCCAGCACCTCGACCGTCACGGCCTGACCGTACCGATGCCGATCCCGACCACGGACGGCCGACTGTTCGTGAACGGCCTGATGGTGATGACCTATGTTGAGGGCGGCCCGCCCGGGACGGAGTCCGACTGGCAACGCGTGGCCGAAACGCTTCGCCAGTTGCACCGGTTGACGCAGGGCTGGCCGCAGCGCCCGGGCTGGCGCTCCTCGACCGACCTCCTCGACACCGAGACGGCGACACGGATCAACCTCGCAGCGATGCCGACGGAGGCCGTCGCGCGATGCCGGGCCGCTTGGGGGCGGCTCACCGGACGCGAGCGATGCGCTGTTCACGGCGACCCGTATAATCCTAACAACGTCCGCATGACGGCGGATCGGGTGGCACTGATCGACTGGGACGAATCGCACGTCGACGTCCCCGACCTCGACCTGGCGCTGCCCTATAACGCCGCCCACCTTGACGGCGCCGCTTTCGACATCGCTTCGCAGGCCTCGGCCGCATGGGAAGCCGCCGTCTGCTGGGACGACGACTATTCGATCAGGCGGCTGGCCGAAGTTCGAGCGGTCTGAGCCACGGCGGACAGGTCGAACGTCGCACCTCGGCCTGGGCGGCCGCTGGTGGCGGGTTTTGCATGCGCATCCAACGACACCTCGGGATCCTACCCCAGGTGATTGATGGTCACGTCCACTCCGTCGTCGAGCACGACCTTCACATCTGGAACCGGGTGGTTGAGCACGGCCACGTCGATGAATTCCGGCGCCCCACCTGCCCCCGTCTCAGCAACCGACAACGCGCCGGTGGTGCTGTCATAGTGCACGTGGTCGGCCACGTTCTGTTGCGTCACGCCGGAATTGTGGCCGAGCAGCACCGACAGATCGATGCTGTCGCCCTGGTCGAAATTGTAATCGGCGATCAGCTCGACCGCATGCAGGTCGGTGAGCGTGAACTTGTCCGCGCCGCCCGTGCCCTGCAGCGTGTTGGATCCGTCGGCCGGCGGGACGACGATGTTGTCCCAGTCGAAGCCATCGTTAAACGACGAACTGTCGGTGACGCCGAGCAACGGCGTGGGGCTTCCGAGCGAGGTATCGAGCGACACCTCCGCATAGCCGCTGGTCGAGCCGTCGACATGCGTGACCGTGCCCTCCGCCGTCACCTCCTGCCCATCGACCGAAGTGTCGGTAGGCGTAGCGGCGAGGCCAATGCTGCTGATGCCGTTGTCCGCAAGAGTCGTGAGCTCGCTCGGCTGGCTGATGCCATCGCCATTGGCATCCTTCCAGACCACCAGGTTCGAGAAATCGACGTCGCCGGCGTC
>DATMTK010000103.1:0-19988 GCA_035564755.1 Devosia sp.
GGAGCTCGGATCGGCCGCTGCCAGGCGGCCTGTTTCCTGACGACTGCCGGGTCTTCGGACCCGGCTTTTTTATTGCGCGATCTAGGTACTAGCCAACTCTCCGCTCCGTCATCCGCGGGCTCGACCCGCGGACCCAGCCGAACTCTCCCCGCAACCTGCACGTCCATCTGGGTGGCCGGATCAAGTCCGGCCATGACGGAACCGAGGGACGCAGATGCTCAATAGTTGGGATACCGCTTACGGCAGCTGCTTGAACCCGTCGGCAAAGCCCTTGAGCGACACCGGGATGCCGATGCCTTCCTCGGGCGTCTTGAACACCACGAAGATCGCGGTCTTGCCGGTGCTGAGCTGGTTGAGCAGCGCGTCGTCCATCACCACTTCGGCCACACAGCCGTTCGGCAGGCAGCGCACGAACGCCACGCGCCCCATGTCGGTGCCGTCGATATTGAGCCCCAGCCCGTTGGGCAGCAGCACGCCGAGCGGCGCCAGCACGCGCAGCAGCCGCGCCTTCTGGTCGGCGGTCTTCAGGACGATGACGCTGAGCCCGACATTGGGCTGGTCCTCGGCGGTGACGTTCTGGATGATGGCGCACTGCTCGAAGCTCGCGCCCGGCGGCGTATCGCAGCTCATCTGCCAGTCGCCGTACTGCGCTTTCACCACGCCTTGCGCGGTCGCCATCGAGGGGAGGGCGCTGAGTGCCGCACAGGCCAGCAGGGCCATCGTACGGCCTACAATCCCGAACTTCACCTGACGCTTACTCCTTGCCTTCGTGCCGCCATCGGAAGGGCGGCTGTGATCTAACCCGCGCCAATCGCTGCTGGCAACCGCACCGCGGCACAAAGCGGCGACAAACAAGGCACAGCCAAGGCCGGCGGGCGCCGGCGCCAGCGCATTTTGACGCACGATCCGCCGGGCTCGCGGAATTGCGTTGCCTAACCCGATGTGATTTAGGTCGAAACCGCTAAGAGCGCTCCGGGTTGAGTCGGAGCGGCGTTCGCAATGCCGCGTAATTTACCCTCAACCCTCTGAGCCCAAAAGCCGCATGATCGGGATCGCAAGGGGGTTATCGTTGGCCGGCAAGTTTCTGAGCACTTTCGGGATCGCGCTGAGCGTTGCAGCGGTCCTCCTGCCGGGCCTCGCGCTCGCCGACGCCGGCCAGCCGCGTCCGGGCGAGATGACGCTGCAGCCCTCGGTCACCCCGATCATGGACTCCATCCATTCGCTGCATGACGGCCTGCTGATGTGGATCATCACCGGCATCACGCTGCTGGTGTTCGTGCTCCTCGCGGTCATCATCTTCCGCTTCAACTCCAAGGCGAATCCGGTTCCGTCCCGCTTCACCCACAACACGCTGCTCGAGATCGTCTGGACGGCGCTGCCGGTGGTCATCCTGGTGATCATCGCCATTCCGTCCTTCGCGGTGCTGACCGACCAGCTCACCGTGCCCGACGGTGCCCGCAAATATCTCGGCGGCAGCATCTTCGCCTTCGGCGGTGTCGACGTTCCGGCGCCCGCGCTCACCGTCAAGGTCACCGGCTCGCAGTGGTACTGGAGCTACGACTACCCCGACGATGGCGGCAAGCACTTCGACTCCAACATCCTGAGCGAACAGGCCCGCACCGCGGAGACGCCGCAGCAGCCGCGCCTTTTGGCTGTCGACAACATGCTGATCGTGCCCGTCGGTACCACCGTGCGCGTCGAGGTCACCGGCGCCGACGTCATCCACTCCTGGTCCGTCCCCGCCTTCGGCATCAAGATGGACGCCGTGCCGGGCCGCCTCAACGAGACCTGGTTCAACGCCCGCAAGGAGGGCGTCTATTACGGCCAGTGCTCGCAGCTTTGCGGCAAGGACCACGCCTTCATGCCGATCGCCGTCCGCGTCATCTCGCAGGATGCCTTCGCCAAGTGGATCGCCGCGCTCAAGGCCGGTTCGGTCGATGACGCCAACAAGACGCTGCCGCCCCTCCAGGCGTCCGACGTCCAGCCGGCCGCGTAAGCGCCGTTACGAATTAGACAAGGGATCGCAAGATGGCCGATACGCACGCTCTCGAGGCCCATGACATTCCCGCCGGCACGGCGCACGAAGATCACGGACACATCACCGGCTGGCGCCGTTACCTCTACTCCACGAACCACAAGGACATCGGCACGATGTACCTGGTGTTCGCGCTGATCGCCGGCGTCATCGGCACGCTGCTCTCGGGCATGATGCGCCTCGAGCTGCAGGAGCCGGGCATCCAGATCTTTCCGGGCCTCGCCTCGATGGTCTACGGCCTGAGCGGCGATGCGGCGCTCGATGCCGGCAAGAACCTCTATCTGGTGTTCTCGACCTCGCACGGCCTGATCATGATCTTCTTCATGGTCATGCCCGCCATGATCGGCGGCTTCGGCAATTGGTTCGTGCCGCTGATGATCGGCGCGCCCGACATGGCGTTCCCGCGCATGAACAATGTCTCGTTCTGGCTGCTGCCCTTCTCATTCGCGATGCTCGTCATCTCGATGTTCATGCCCGGCGCGCCGGGGCCGGGCACCGGTGCGGGCAATGGCTGGTATATCTATCCACCGCTCGCGACCTCCGGGTCGCCCGGACCGGCGATGGACTTCGTCATCCTCTCCATCCACATCGCCGGTGTGTCCTCGATCCTGGGCGCCATCAACTTCATCACCACCATCTTCAACATGCGCGCGCCGGGCATGACCCTGCACAAGATGCCGCTGTTCCCGTGGGCGGTGCTGGTGACGGCGTTCATGCTGCTGCTGTCGCTGCCGGTCCTCGCGGGCGGCATCACCATGCTGCTGACCGACCGCAACTTCGGCACCACCTTCTTCGATCCCGCCGGCGGCGGCGACCCGATCCTCTACCAGCACCTGTTCTGGTTCTTCGGGCACCCCGAGGTGTACATCCTGATCCTGCCCGGCTTCGGCATCATCAGCCACGTCGTGTCGACCTTCTCCAAAAAGCCGATCTTCGGCTACATGGCGATGGTTTACGCCATGGTGGCGATCGGCGGCGTCGGCTTCCTCGTGTGGGCGCACCACATGTACACCACCGGCCTGAGCCTCAACGTGCAGCGCTACTTCGTGGCCGCCACGATGGTCATTGCCGTTCCCACCGGCGTCAAGATCTTCTCGTGGATCGCCACCATGTGGGGTGGCTCGATCTCGTTCCGCCCACCGATCCTGTGGGCGATCGGCTTCATCTTCCTGTTCACCGTTGGCGGCGTCACCGGCGTCGTCCTGGCCAACGCCAGCGTCGACCGCTCCCTGCACGACACCTACTACGTGATCGCGCACTTCCACTACGTGCTGTCGCTGGGCGCCGTGTTCTCGATCTTCGCGGCGTGGTACTACTGGTATCCCAAGATGTTCGGCATCCTCTACAACGAGCGTCTTGCCAACATCCACTTCTGGCTCACCTTCGTGGGCGTGAACGTGATCTTCTTCCCGCAGCACTTCCTGGGCCTCTCGGGGATGCCGCGGCGCTACATCGACTATCCGGATGCGTTCGCCTTCTGGAACCGCATTTCGTCGATCGGCTACTATATCACCTTCGTTGGCCTCCTGGTCTTCCTCTACCTGCTCTTCGACTCGGCCCGGAAGCGTATTCCGGCCCCGGCGAATCCGTGGGGCGAGGGCGCCACGACCCTCGAGTGGACGCTGAGCTCGCCGCCGCCGTTCCACCAGTACGAGACCCTCCCGCGCATCGAAGCGGGCGTCGACGGGCACTAAAGGACGAGGCCGGTGGCATTCGTTGACGACAGCAAGGACTACATCGCCACGGCAGGCGGAGCGCGCGTAGAGGACTACGTCGCGCTCCTCAAGCCGCGAGTGATGTCGCTTGTCGTCTTCACCGCCATCATCGGCCTGCTGCTCGCCCCGGGCGGCGTCAATCCCGTCATCGGCGTCATCGCCATCCTCTGCATCGCCATCGGCGCCGGCGGCTCCGGCGCTCTCAACATGTGGTACGATGCCGACATCGACCGCATCATGAGCCGCACCGCCAACCGGCCGATCCCGTCGGGCCGCGTTACGCCCGGCGAGGCGCTTGCCGTCGGCCTCATCTGCTCGGGCTTTTCGGTGGCGATCCTCGGCCTTGCGACCAACTGGGTCGCCGCCGCGCTGCTCGCCTTCACCATCTTCTTTTATGCCGTCATCTATACGATGTGGCTGAAGCGCTCGACGCCGCAGAACATCGTCATCGGCGGTGCCGCCGGCGCGTTCCCGCCGATGATCGGCTGGGCCGCCGTCACCGGCGACATCACCCTGCCGTCGGTCATCCTGTTCCTCATCATCTTCCTGTGGACCCCGCCGCATTTCTGGGCGCTGGCGCTCTACAAGCAGGGTGACTACCAGGCCGCCGGCATCCCGATGCTGCCCAATGTCGCCGGCGAAGCCGCCACCAAGAACCAGATTCTACTCTATTCGGTTATCCTGGTCCTCAGCACCTTTGTGCCGCTCTTCATCCATATGTCGGGCTGGCTCTATGGCGTGATCGCCGTGCTGACCGGTGCGTCGTTCCTCTATCTCGCGGCGCGGCTGCATCGCGCCTCGGCGCACCTCCAGATGAAGCAGGCGGCGCGGTCGCTCTTCACCTATTCGCTGAGCTATCTGTTCGTCATCTTCCTGGCGCTGATGACCGATCACGTCGGCCAGTTGCTGGGGTGGGTGCGATGAGCGCGCCGCTGGTTCCGCACAACGACGAGGAGCTGCGCCGCCGCCGTCGCCGCAACAACATCGCGCTGGGCCTGGTGCTCGGCGCGCTCGTCATCCTGTTCTACCTGCTGACCGTCGTCAAAATGGGGCCGGCCATCTTCACCACCCGGGACCTCTGACAATGGCCAATGACGCGCTTTCCGCCCCGCCGAGCAAGAACCGCAATATCGCGCTGATCCTGCTGTTCGTCGCGGTCGCCATGGTCGGTGCCGCCTATGCCGCCGTGCCGCTCTACAGGCTCTTCTGCCAGGCCACCGGCTATGGCGGCACGACGCGCGTTGCCGAGGCCAACCTCAAGGGCGTCATCGCCCGGCAGGTCACGGTGCGGTTCGACGCCAATGTCGACGGCGTTCCGTGGCAGATCACCCCCGCCAAGCCCATCACCGGCAAGATCGGCCAGGTGCAGACGGCGGTCTTCATGGCCCGCAATCTGTCCGACAAGACCATCACGGGGCAGGCGACGTTCAACGTCACGCCTGAGCGCACCGGCAGCTACTTCGACAAGATCCAGTGCTTCTGCTTCACCCAGCAGACACTGAAGCCGGGCGAGACGGTGGAGATGCCGGTGACATTCTTTGTTGATCCCGATATCGACAAGGATCAGGACCTACGCACCGTGCAGGACATCACCTTGTCCTACACATTCTACGCTTCGAAAAATAAGGGAAGCTGACATGGCTGACGCCGCTGCTGCTCACGCAGGACACGCCAAGCACCACGACTACCACCTGGTCAATCCGAGCCCGTGGCCGATCGTCGGCTCCATCTCCGCCTTTCTGCTGGCTTTCGGCGGAATCTGCTTCATGCAGGGCCGCCTCGGGCATCAGCTCTTCATTTTCAACATCGATCTCGCCGGTCCCTGGATCCTGCTGATCGGTGCGGCCGGCGTGCTCTACACCATGTACGCGTGGTGGACCGACGTCATCCACGAGGGCCAGATCGGCGACCACACCCCGGTCGTGCGCATGCACCATCGCTACGGCATGATGCTGTTCATCGCCTCCGAGGTGATGTTCTTCGTCGCCTGGTTCTGGGCCTATTTCGACAACTTCTTCCGCCATGCCGATCCCGAACAGCCGACCCGCATGGCCTTCGAGGGCACGCAGTGGCCGCCGCACGGCGTCGAGCTGTTCGATCCGTTCCACCTGCCCCTGTTCAACACGCTGCTGCTCCTGACCTCGGGCACCACCGTCACCTGGGCCCACCACGCGCTGATCCACGGCGACAAGAAGGGGCTGCGTTGGGGCCTGGTGCTGACCATCCTCTTGGGTGCCACCTTCACCTGCGTGCAGGCCATCGAGTACTCGCGCGCCGGCTTTGCCTATGGCGGCGACATCTACGGCGCCACCTTCTTCATGGCCACCGGCTTCCACGGCTTCCACGTGATCGTCGGCACGATCTTCCTGCTCGTCTGCCTGTTCCGTGCCAACGCCGACCAGTTTTCGCCGCGCCACCATCTCGGCTTCGAATTCGCCGCCTGGTACTGGCACTTCGTCGACGTGGTCTGGCTGTTCCTCTTCGCCTCGATCTACGTCTGGGGAAGCTGGGGCGTCCCGGTCGCCCCCTGACCGACGGAAGCCGCACTGGATTGTCACGGGGCGCGGCATGAGCTGCGCCCTGTTGTTTTCGCAGGTCCTCTTTCCCTCCCCCGTGTGGGGAGGGCGGCGCGCTTGCGAGCGAAGCGAGTTAGCAAGCCGGGGTGGGGGGACTCTCGGCGCGCCGCGGAAGCTCCCCCCACCCAGCTTCGCTAGGGCCGGTGGCCCAAGCGTCGCTACCCTCCCCACTCGGGGGAGGGAAACCCGACTACGACGGAGACAGAGGTGACCACCGACCACATCATCCGCGATCTCGCCGCGCTCGAATCCCTTTACGGCGAGGTCGGCGAAGCCTCCATCCTCAAGGAGATCGAGTATCTCCACCCGCACTATGCCGCCTTCGTCAAAGCCTCGCCCTTCGCCGTGCTCGCGACGGTCGGTCCTGATGGCCTCGACGCGAGCCCGCGCGGCGATCCGCCCGGTTTCATCGAGGTCGTCGACGAGAAAACCCTGCTGGTCGCCGACCGCCGCGGCAACAACCGCATCGACAGCCTGCGCAACATCCTGGGCGACCCGCATGTCGCGCTGCTGTTCCTCGTGCCCGGCATCGGGGAGACCCTGCGCGTCAACGGCCGCGCCGAAATCTCCGTCGATCCCGAGTTGCTCGCCCGCTTCAGGATCGGCAGCAAGGCGCCGCGCAGCGTCCTGGTCGTCCACATCGACAAGGTGTTCTTCCAGTGCTCGCGGGCCCTCATCCGCTCCGAGCTGTGGAACGCCGACCGGCACCTGCCGCGCTCGGCGCTGCCCTCGACCGGCCAGATGCTGCAGGCTGTGACGCATGATCGCATCGATGCGCAAACCTACGATCGCGAGCTACCGCCGCGCCTGCAGGCCACGCTATACTGAGCGCGGTCCCGAAAAAGTGGTCTTCCCGCTTTCGGCGAAAGATCATGCAAAGAATGCACCATGAGCGATAGCCTCGTTTCTCCCTTCGCCGCTGGTTGGGCGTGCCGGTGTCCGCGTTGCGGCGAGGGTCGTCTGTTCTCCGGCTTCCTCAAGGTCGCGCCGGTCTGCGAAAGCTGCGGGCTCGACCTGAAGTTCGCCGACAGCGGCGATGGTCCCGCCGTGTTCGTGATCTTCGCCGTCGCACCCATCGTCATGATCCTCGCCTTTGTCACCGAGGCGCTGTTCCATCCGGCGCCCTGGATGCATCTGGTGCTCTGGATCCCGACCATCTTCATCCTGACGCTGCTGTTCCTCAGGCCGTTCAAGGCGACGATGATCGCGCTGCAGTATCAGAAGCAGGCCGGCGAAGGGACGGTGCATTGAGCACCGATGCCGAGGTAGTCCCGGCGCGTCGCAAATTCGGCTTGGGGTTCTGGAGTTTCATCGTCCTGATGCTGGCGCTGACCGCGATGTTCGTCGCGCTCGGCATCTGGCAGGTCGACCGGCTCGCCTGGAAGGACGGCCTGATCGCCGAGGTCACCGCGCGCCTCAACCAGCCGCCCTACGACTTGCCCGCGGCGGATCAGTGGTCGACGCTCGACCTCGACACCTTCACCTACCACCCGGTGACCGTCACCGGTCAGTACGTGCCCGACAAGACCATCCTCTCCTTCACCAGCCTCGACGGCGCGAAGGGCAAATATGAGGGGCCGGGCGACTGGGTGCTGACCCCGTTCGCCATCGATGGCGGCGGCACCGTGTTCATCAACCGCGGCTTCGTTCCGCAGGCGCAGGCGCAGGCCTTTGTCGACGAAAAAACCGTCCCCAAAGGGCATATGTCCATCACCGGAATCGGCGTCGCGCCGGAACAGGCGGGGCCGTTCACGCCCGGCCCCGATGCCGCGCGCCGCACCGAATGGGTGCGCGATCCGACCCGCCTTGCCGCGCTCGCCGGCGTCTCCGGCCCGGTCCTCGCCCTGACGCTGGATGCCCCGGCCGCCGGGCCTGGCGCTCTGCCGCAGGGCGGCGAGACCACCATCGACTTCCCCAACAACCACCTGGGCTACGCCATGACCTGGTTCGGCTTCGCGCTCTTGACGCCGTGCCTGCTGGCGTTCTGGGTTTGGCGGCAGGTCCGGCCACAAACCATTGGAAAGCCGAAGCAATCCTGAAATCCTTGCCCCGGCCGGGCCCTTTCAATAGGTTGCGCCAACTTTGAACGGGGCCTCCGCCTGATGCGATTTGTTTCGACCCGCGGCGAAGCGCCGATCCTCGGCTTCTCCGACGCGGTTCTCTCCGGCCTCGCCAGCGATGGCGGGCTCTATCTCCCTGAAATCTGGCCACAAATTCCGGCCGACGAGATTGCCGCTTTCGCCGGCAAGCCCTACGCCGACGTGGCTTTCGCCATCATCTCGCGCTTCACCGCAGGCGAGATCGCGCCCGACCGCCTGAAGTCGCTGATCGCCGCCGCCTACCAGACCTTCCGCCATCCCTCGGTGACGCCGCTGGTCGAGATCGCCCCCAACCGCTTCGTCCTCGAGCTGTTCCACGGCCCCACGCTCGCCTTCAAGGACGTGGCGATGCAGTTCCTGTCGCGCGTCATGGACCTGATCCTGGCCGAGCGAAGCGCGCGCGCCACCATCGTGGGTGCCACCTCCGGCGACACCGGCTCCGCCGCCATCGAGGCTTTCCGCGGCCGCGACAGCACCGATATCTTCATCCTCCACCCCCACGGCCGCACCTCGGAGGTGCAGCGTCGGCAGATGACCACGGTGCTTGACGGCAACGTCCACAACATCGCGCTCGAAGGCACATTCGACGACTGCCAGGCCATCGTGAAGGGCCTGTTCCGCGCCGGCTCGTTCCGCGACGACCTCAAGCTTTCCGGCGTCAACTCCATCAACTGGGGCCGCATCGTCGCGCAGATCGTCTACTACTTCACCGCCGCGGTTTCGCTCGGCGCGCCGCACCGCGCGGTGAATTTCGTCGTCCCCACCGGCAATTTCGGCGATATCTTCGCCGGCTACGCGGCCAAGCGCATGGGCCTGCCCATCGCCAACCTGGTGATCGCCACCAACTCCAACGACATCCTGGCCCGCACCCTCGAGAGCGGCGCCTACGAAACCGGGGGCGTGGTGCCGACCATCAGCCCGTCGATGGACATCCAGGTTTCGTCCAATTTCGAGCGCCTGCTGTTCGAGAGCCTTGGCCGCGACGCCGACGGCCTGAAGCGGCTGATGAACGGCCTCACGCAGTCCGGACACTTCACCATTCCGCCCAAGGCGATCGCCACCATCCGCGAGAGCTTCGCCGCCGGCCGCGCCAGCGAGGCCGAAACCTCGGCCACCATCGCTCAGACCTGGAAAGCTTGCGGCTACCTGCTTGATCCGCACACGGCCGTCGGCGTCGCGGTCGCGAGTCGCCTTGAGCTCGGCGATGCACCGGCAGTGCTGCTGGCGACCGCGCATCCGGCGAAATTTCCCGCCGCAGTGAAGGCGGCTACGGGCATTGAACCGCCCCTGCCGGCGTGGTTGTCTGATCTTTACGACCGGCCGGAGCGTTATGACATCCTGGCCAACGACCAGGGCGCCGTTGAATCCTATATTCGCGCGCGGTCCCGGGCCGGGAGGAACTGACGTGAGCGTGCGGACCACAACCCTCGGCAACGGCATGACCGTCATCACCGACGACATGCCGCACCTGGAGAGCGCCTCGCTTGGCATCTGGGTCAAGGCCGGCTCACGCAGCGAGACCGTTGCCGAGCACGGCATCAGCCACGTGCTCGAGCATATGGCGTTCAAAGGCACGAAGAGTCGCACGGCGCTCGAGATCGCTGAAGCCATCGAAAATGTCGGCGGCGACCTCAACGCCGCGACCTCGGTCGAGCACACCGGGTACTTCGCCCGCGTCCTCAAGGAAGATGTCGCGCTCGCGGGCGACATCCTCGCGGATATCGTCCAGAACTCGGTGTTCGATCCCAACGAGCTCGATCGCGAGCAGCAGGTGATCGTCCAGGAGATCGGCGCCGCGCGCGACAATCCCGACGACCACGTGTTCGACCTCTTCCAACAGGCGGCCTATCCCGACCAGCCGATCGGCCGCACGATCCTGGGCACCGTCGACTCGGTGAAGAGCTTCTCCGCCGAGACCATCCGCGACTACATGCAGCGCAACTATGTGGGCGACCAGATGGTCGTCTGCGCGGCCGGCAATGTCGAGCACGACGCCCTGGTCGACATCGCCAACAACCGCTTCCACGGCCTCAAGTCCGACGGCGCCCCGGTGCCGCAGAAGGCGCATTATATCGGCGGCGAGCAGCGGCTCCTTTCCGACCACGAGCAGGCTCACATCGTCCTCGGCTTCGAGGGCCGGGCCTACAACTCCGACGGCTTCTACGCCGCCCAAATCCTCGCTTCGATCCTGGGCGGTGGCATGTCCTCGCGCCTGTTCCAGGAGGTGCGCGAGAAACGCGGCCTCTGCTACTCGGTCTATGCCTTCCACTGGGCCTTCGCCGACAGCGGCATTTTCGGCGTTGCCGCCTCGACCGGCGAAAACGAGGTGACGGACCTGCTGCCGGTCGTTCTCGACGAGCTGGTGAAGGCGACCGAGACCATCACCGACGACGAGGTCCTGCGGGTCCGCAGCCAGATCCGCGCCGGACTGCTGATGTCGCTCGAGAGCCCGAGCTCCCGCGCTGGCCAGCTCGCCCGCCAGCAGATCCTGTGGGGCCGCACCATTCCGCTGCAGGAGACGGTCGATCGCATCAACCGCATCACCGCCGACCGCGTGAAGCAGATCGCACGGCAGGTGCTCGACAAGGGCCAGGTCTCGCTCGCCGGCATCGGCCCGGTCGCCAAACTGCCCGACTACGAAATTATCGCCTCCCGCCTCAAGAACTAGTCCGCCGATGGTGATGCTCAACTGGTTCGTGCGCGACCCCACGCCCGTCCTCACGGGGTCGCGAGTGGTGCTGCGGGCGCCGCGTGCGCGCGACTACGAGGCATGGCGACAGCTTCGTCGCGAAAGCCGCGAGTTCCTCAAGCCCTACGAGCCGCGCTGGACCGAAGCCGACCTCAACCGCCAGGCCTTCGGTGCCCGCCTCATCCGCGGCCGCAAAGAGGCGAAGCGCGGTACCGATTTCTCATTTCTGATCTTCGACGCCACGGGACCGCAGGAGGCCCTGGTGGGCGGCCTGACCGTCTCCAATATCCGCCGCCGCGCGGCGCAACATGCCAATCTCGGCTATTGGATGGGCGCACCCTTTGCCGGCAAGGGGCTGATGACCGAGGCCGTCGGCACCCTGCTACCCTTCTATTTCGAGACGCTGCATCTTCACCGGCTGCATGCCGCCTTCCTGCCGCACAATATCGCCAGCCGTCGCGTCCTCGAAAAAAACGGATTCACCGAAGAGGGCTACGCCCAGAACTACCTGCAAATCGACGGGAAGTGGGCCGATCACGTGCTCTTTGCATTGACCCGCGAGCGATGGGACGCCCGCCCCAGATCGGCCGGGTCCTGAATGCTTGTCGTAGGGGGGAAACCCCGGTACCTAGATGGCCGGCGAAACGACGCGGGCAGGTTCACCATCAAACTAATCCGGCAGGCCCTCGCCTTCGCAGTGATGAGTATCTTCGTGCTGGCCGGGATCGCTCCCGCGACCGCATTCGAGGTTATCACCGCCCCGGAAGACGTGAACGCCGTCAACCTGACCTCCGCCGTCGAGATCCAGCCGGGCACCAACGGCAAGATCCAGCTATCCACCGCGCCCGGTGAGGACGGCATTATCCGCCGCGTCGAAGTGCTGGCCACGCAGAACGGCACCAATCCCACCTGGGCCCTGTTCGCCATCAAGAACGATTCCGATGCGCAGATGGATCGCCTGCTCGTCGCGCCGTTCTTCCGCCTGCCGGGCTCGGCGGCGGAGCCGGGCTCCGGCTTCTTCCGCCCCGACCTGGGCTCCGAGCGCATCACCGCGCTAACCCCGAGCGCGGGCATCCGGCCGGTGCGTCTCGCCGACCGCGAGGCCGACGTCTATGACGTGACGCTCGACCCCGGCGCCACCGTTACCTTCGTCGCCGAGCTCAAGGGTACGACACTGCCCGAGCTTTACCTCTGGAAGCCCGACGCCTACCGCGACTACGTCAACTCCTTCACCTTGTTCCGCGGCGTTGTGATGGGCGTCGGCGCGTTGGCCGCCGTATTCCTGACGATCATGTTCGTGGTCCGCGGCCGCGGTATCTTCCCGGCGACCGCCGCCTTCTCTTGGGCAGTGCTGGTCTACCTCTTGGTCGACTTCGGCGTCTTCGGTCCTTTGGTCGGCCTGTCGAACGGCGCGACGGCCCCATTCCGTGCCGCCTCCGAGGCGGGCATCGCCACGACTCTGTTCGCGTTCCTGTTCGTCTACCTCAACCTGCACCGCTGGCACTTTCGCTTCATCACATTGGCGCTGGCACTCACGGTGGTGTTCCTTGCCCTCTTCGGCCTCGCCTTCCTGCAGCCTTCGGTGGCGGCGACAATCTCGCGCCTGGTGCTCGCGCTGCTCGGCCTCACCGGCTTCTTCCTGATCCTGCTGCTGGCGCTGCGCGGCTACGACCGTGCGGTGCTCCTCGTGCCGACCTGGATCATCTTCATCGCCTGGCTGTTCTATGGCGCCCTGGTGATCACCGGCCAGGTCAGCAACGATGTGGCGCAGCCGGCCGTCGCCGGCGGTCTCGTGCTCATCGTCATGCTGCTCGGCTTCACCTCGGTGCAGCACGCCTTCTCGGAAGGGCAGGTGTCGATCGGCACCTTGAGCGAAGTCGAGCGGCGCGCCCTGGCGCTCACCGGCTCGGGCGACTTCGTCTTCGACTGGAACATCGAGCGCGACCGCGTCGCGGTGTCCGACGAACTCTGCATCCGTCTCGGCGAACGCCGCGGGGCCCTGCGCGGCGCCATCAAGCGCTGGCTGGATCGCGTCCATCCCGAAGATCGCGACCGCTTCAGAACGGCGTTCGACACGTTGGTCGAGCTGCGCCGCGGCAAGGTCTCGACCGATATCCGCCTGTCGGCGCACGATGGCAGCTACCGCAGCTTCCGCATGCGGGTGAAGCCCGTGCTCGGCGGCGACGGCCAGGTGAACCGCATCGTCGGCACGTTGCAAGACGTCAACGAGGATCGTGCCAGCCGCGACCGCCTCCTGCACGATGCCGTGCACGACAGCCTCACCGGCCTGCCCAACAAGCAGCTCTTTCTCGATCGGCTCGAGCGCGCGCTGACCCGCGCCAAGCTGCCCAACGGTATCAAGCCGGCAGTGTTTCTCATCGATATCGACCGCTTCATGGAGCTCGAGGAACGCGTCGGCCACTCGGCGGCCGACTCGGTGCTTCTGGCCATCTCGCGCCGCGTCGCGCGGATCATGCGCCCGCTCGACACGGTGGCGCGGCTGAGCGGCGACCAGTTCGCGGTGATCCTTGCGTCGGAGGCGGCGGCCGGCAAGATCGCCGAAACCGCCGAGCAGATCCGCAAGGCGTTGAAGTCGCCCTTCAACTTCGGCGAGCGCGATCTGAGCCTCACCGCTTCGATCGGCGTTACCATCTATGACGGCAACCCGGCGACGGCCGAGGACGTGCTGCGCGATGCCGAACTTGCGATGTACTACGCCAAACGCCTGGGCGGCGACCGTATCGAAGCCTATCGCGCCTCGGCCCGCTCGATCGCGGCCTATACCCGCGCCAGCGAAGAAGACCTCGATCGCGGCCTGCGCCACGGCGAGCTCGAGGTCCAGTACCAGCCGATCATGGACATCCACTCAGGCGAGATCGCCGGCGCCGAGGCGCTGATGCGCTGGAACCATCCGCAGCGCGGCATCGTCGCGCCGGAGGAGTTCGTGCCGCTGGCCGAGCGCACCGGCATGATCGAACGGCTTGGGCGCCTGGCCTTCGAGCAGGCCGCGGGCCAGACCCGCGAGTGGCTGCGCCAATTCCCGGTGCCGGAAGAATTCTTCGTCTCGGTCAATCTGTCGCCGGCCCAGCTCGCGACCGAAACCCTGCTCGCCGACATGCGCGCTCTGGTCAGCGAGAACCGCCAGGTCGCGTCGCATCTCAAGCTCGAAATCACCGAGGGCCAGGCGATGAGCAACCCGGAGCACTCGGCCTATATGCTGAGCGCGCTCAAGGCGATGGGTTTGCGGCTGGCGCTCGACGACTTCGGCACCGGCCACTCGTCGCTGAGCTATCTCCACCGCTTCCCGGTCGATACCATCAAGATCCCGGCGCCGTTCGTGCAGTTCGCCGACGACAGCGGCCTGGCCCATACCCAGGCCCCGATCATCCGCTCCATCGTGTCGCTGGCAACCGAGCTCGACCTCATCGTCATCGCCGAGGGCGTTGAAACACTCGAGGAGATCGAGCGCCTGCAGCAGCTCAACTGTCGGTACGCGCAGGGCTTCGCCTTCGGCGCGGCGATGAGCGGCGTCGAGTTCGGCAAGAAGCTCGCCGCGCAGTTCGGACGCTAGGTTAAAACAATGCTCTACGCGTGCCCCGCCGCGCCGCTGAGGGTAGCGCGCGTGATGCCGAGCTGGCTCAACGCCAGATCGTAGCGGGCATTGAGGGCAGTTCCGAACAGTAGGTCGCGGGAGTAGGGAACAGTCAGCCAGCCGTTGAGTGCAAGCTCATTTTCGAGCTGCCCCGGCGCCCAGCCGCAATAGCCGAGCGCGAACACTGCGTCCGCCGGCGCATTGCGATACGCCATCGCCTTCAGCACATCGAGGGTGGCCGTGAGGCAGATCTCGTCGTTGACAGCGTAGGAGTTGCCTTCGCGGAAATAGTCGGGCGAATGCAGCACGAAGCCGCGGCCCTTCTGCACCGGGCCGCCGCGCAGCACCTCGCGCTCCCGCACGCTGTCGGGCATCCGGATGGCTTCGTCGTTCTCGCTGATGCCGAGCTCTTCGAGCACGTCGCTGAAATGCATGTCCTCGACGGGCTGGTTGATCACGAGGCCCATGGCGCCCTCGTCGCCGTGGCCGACGACATAGATCACCGTCTCGCGGAAGCGCTCGTCGCCCATTCCGGGCATTGCCACCAGAAACTGCCCCTTGAGGGAATCCATCGACCCGTCTCCGTCACGTCCAATCTACTCAACGCCGCGTTTGCGGCAATATGCCGGTAACAAAGCGCTGATCCATCGTGGCTTCTTTGCCGCGCTAGTCTTGTGGTAACCAAACCCCATGCTGCGACCGCTGCTGTTGACCTTTGTGACGCTTGCCGCCTCGCCCGCCTTGGCCGGCGCGACGCCTTGGCAGGAAATCGCGCCCGACGCCCGGGCGCGGCTGATCTCGTCCGATACGCTCAGCAACGGCGCGCTGCTCGCCGGCCTCGAAATCGATATGCCCTCGACCAGCAAGACCTACTGGCGGGTGCCGGGCGAGTCCGGGATCCCCACCACCTTCGATTTCTCGGCGTCAACCAATGTTGGCACGCCCGCTATCGACTGGCCTTTTCCTTCGGTCGACCACACCGGGGGGCTGACCGACTATGTCTACCGCGGTCCGGTGGTGATCCCCATCGAGCTCAAGCCGGGGCAGGGGGCGGCCGGCCTCGAAGTCTCGATCGTTTTGGGCATTTGCTCCGATATCTGCGTTCCGGCACAGGCGAAGTTCAACCTGCCCATCGATCCAGCCCATCCCGACGCGGCGCAGTCTATCCGCCTTTCGCAGGCCGAAGCGCAGGTGCCTATCGCCTGGGACAAAGCCGATCCGCCCTTTGGGGCAGTGACGGCTACACCGGATGGGATCGCGATCGCCGATCCAAGCCCGAACATCGATCCGACCGGCCTCATCGCCGACATCGGCGATCCGGCCATCCTCTTCTCCACGCCGCAAAAAAGCCCGGATGGAACCCTATGGACCTTGAAGCTGCTGGGTGAGGCGGCAGGGGTCAAACTTGAGGGGCGGGCGGTTCAATTGTCATTTGCGACGCCGATGGGCCCCTATTCGGTCACTCGCCAGATCGTGGCACCCTCGCACTGAAACGCCCCAGCAGGAAACCGGACAGCGCAGATGATCCAACCCGGCGACAAGCTGCCGTCCGTCTCCGTTAAGCTCATCGATGCCGGGTCCGTGAACGACGTCGATACGCTCGAGATCCTGGGTCATGGCCGCGTGGTGCTGTTTGCGGTACCTGGCGCGTTCACGCCGACCTGCGATACCGCGCATCTTCCCGGGTTCGTCGCCAATGCGGGCAAGATCCGTGCTATGGGCGTCGATCGCATCGTCTGCGCCGCGGTGAACGATCACCACGTTCTGAAGGCCTGGGCCGAACGATCCGAGGCATTAGGCAAGGTCGATTTCATCGCGGATCCCTCGGCGCAATTCGCCGAAGCCATGGGTCTTGCCAAGGATTTTCCGGCCTTGGGAGGCCGGCGGTTCGCCCGCTTTGCCATGATCATCCACGCCGGCGTGGTCGAAGACCTATTCGTGCAGGACGTCGCCGGGGTGACAGTCAGCGGTGCGCCTGCCATTCTGCTTGCCCTGCAGGCGGAAGCAGTCCAGTGATGCGTGCGACGGGGGGTAGTGCAGTGGGTTCGACAGCAATCGGTCTTCGTTTGGCGGGTGTGGCGGCCTTGGGCGCGCTGCTTTCGGCCTGTTCGATGGGCGGGATGTTCGGTGGTGGCCAGCCATCGCCGACCACGCAGGCGCTGCAGAACGCGACTGCGACTCCCGACCAGATCGCCGCGATGAGTCCGGCGCTTCCCGCCATCGCCACGCAGTGCCCGCCGATCAAGGTGCGGCCGGGCGCCGAGGCCGTCTACTATTACGGCAAAGGGCAGATCGGGAATCCGCACGACCTGCAGTACCAGGCCGTGATCGACAAGCAGTCGCGCAACTGTACCGTGTCCAACGGCCTCATCACCGTGAAGATGGGGGTTGTCGGCCGGTTGATGCTCGGACCCTCGGGCGACCAGACCAGCGTCGAGCTGCCGTTGCGCTTTGCCGTCGAGCGCGCCGATTCGACGCCGCTCTATTCCGAGCTCTACCAGATCCCGGTAACCGTCCAGCCGTCGACGCAATCGTCCGATTTCGTGAAGGTCGTCGACAACGTACAGATTCCATACGTATCGGGCGACGACATCACCATCTGGGTCGGCTTCGATTCCACCGCCGACAAGAAGAAGTCCTGAGTCCGGCCTGGGGGCGATTGACTTCGCCTCGCCGAACTCGTCAGGATAAGACGACTGCGGGAGAGACCACGCTCGTCGTGGCGCCGAAGGAGCAACCGCCCCGGAAACTCTCAGGCAAAAGGACCGCGTCGACCAAGATGGCCAGCGAAGCCGAGGCTTCAGCCATCGATAGAATCGAGCCTCTTGGGGCTCACTCTGGAAAGCGAGTGGCAACACTCCACCGAAGGAGCAACCGGAGCATAGGCTCTCCGGGAAATCTCTCAGGTTAGTGGACAGAGGGGGCACGGCCGGCAAGGGTCGCCTTGCAGGCATTCGTGCAACCGACCCTTGGGTGTCCCGTGTCAGAGACCGCAGGCGAATCTCTCAAGACCGTCGTCCTCAACGACGAGCACATCAGGCTTGGCGGCCGCATGGTGCCGTTCTCCGGCTACAGCCTGCCGGTGCAATATCCGACCGGCATCATTGCCGAGCACAAATGGACCCGCGAGCACGCCGGCCTGTTCGACGTCTCGCACATGGGCCCCAGCCTCTTGATGCTCAATGACAAGTCCGGCGACCCCGAGCGCGACCACGCGGCGATCGCGGCGCTGGTCGAGCCACTGGTCACCGCCGACATCGCGGGCCTGAAGCCCGCGCAGATGCGCTATACCCTGCTGCTCAACGACGAAGGCGGCACGCGCGACGACCTGATGATCGAGCGGCCCGCGGACCCAAAGTGGGCCGGCACGCTCTACATCATCGTCAACGCCGGCACGAAGCAGGCCGACTGGGCGCTGATCGAAGCCGCCACCGCTGGCCGCGCCACGCTGCAGCGCGCCGACGACGGTGGCCTGCTCGCGCTGCAGGGGCCGGAGGCCGTGGCCGTCGCCGAAGCGTTGATCCCCGGCGTTGCCGGCCTCGGTTTCATGACCTGCCGCAGCTTCGATTGGAGCGGCACGCAGCTCATCATTTCGCGCTCCGGCTATACCGGCGAAGACGGCCTCGAAATTCTGGTCGAGGCCGAGAAGGCCGTGCAGCTCTGGAATGCACTTCTATCCGATCCGCGCGTCAAGCCGATCGGCCTCGGTGCCCGCGACAGCCTGCGACTCGAAGCGGGCCTGCCGCTCTACGGCCACGACCTCGACGATACCGTCTCGCCCATCGAGGCGGGACTCAACTTCGCGGTCAGCAAGCGTCGCCGCGAAGCCCGCGATTTTCCCGGCGCCGCGCGTATCCTCAGCGAGATATCGGGCAACCTCACTCGCATCCGCGTCGGCCTGTTCGTCGAGGGCGCGCCGGCACGCGAGAACACCACCATCTTCGACATGCGCGGCAGCGGCGTCGGCCGCATCACCTCGGGCGGCTTCTCGCCGTCGCTGAACCGCGCCATCGCGCTCGGCTTCGTCACCCCCGGCCACGAGGCGCCGGGCACCCAGCTCCGGGTCGAGGTGCGCGGGCGACTGCAGCCCGCCACCGTCGCCGCGCTCCCCTTCGTTTCCCACCGCTACGTCCGGAAGGCCACCGCATGACCACCAGATTCACCGAAGACCACGAATACATCCGCGTCGACGGCGCGACCGGCACCGTCGGCATCACCAACTATGCCCAGGACCAGCTCGGCGACATCGTCTTCGTCGAGCTGCCCAGCGTCGGCCAAAAGCTCAAGAAGGGCGACGAGGCCGCGGTGGTCGAGTCGGTGAAGGCCGCCTCCGAGATTTATTCGCCGGCCTCGGGCACCGTGATCGAAGTGAACTCCGCGCTTGCCAGCGAGCCCGGGCTGATCAACAGCTCCGCCGATGCCGATGGCTGGATCTACAAGCTGCGCCTCGACAACGCCGCCGAGCTCGACAGCCTGATGGACGACGCGGCCTACAAGAAGCACACGGCGTAGTTCAGTGTTTGTGGCAGAGACAAGACGATGAGATACCTCCCCCATTCCGAAGCCGAGCGGGCGCAGATGCTCGCCGTGATCGGCGCGACGTCGGCCAACGATCTCTTCGGCGCGGTGCCCAGATCGGCGCTGCTCGGCAAGCCGGTCGATCTCCCGCCGCATGCTGCCGAGTTCAGCGTCGAGCAGCATATGGGCGCGCTCGCGTGGAAGAACCACGCGGCGGGTGACGGCCCGTTCTTCGTCGGTGCCGGTGCCTATCGTCATCACGTGCCGGCGACGGTGGATCATCTGATCCAGCGCAGCGAGTGGCTCACCGCCTATACGCCGTACCAGCCGGAAGTGTCGCAGGGCACGCTGCAGATGCTGTTCGAGTTCCAGACGCAGGTCGCACACCTGACCGGCATGGAGGTTGCGAACGCCTCGATGTACGACGGCTCGACCGCCACCGCCGAGGCTGTGCTGATGGCCCGGCGGCTGACACGCCGCGACAAGGTGATCCTGTCGGGCGGCCTCCATCCGCACTACCGCGACGTCGTATCAACCTACATGGACAATTCGCCGAGCCTGATCCGCCTCCCGGCCTCGCCGGAAGGGCAGGGCGACATCCTCAACCAGATCGACGACGATACCGCTGCCATCGTCATCCAGACGCCCGACTTCTTCGGTCATCTGCGCGACCTGCGGAAAGCCGCCGATGCCGCGCACGCGCAAGGTGCGCTGCTGATCGTCGTGGTCACCGAGGTGGTTTCGCTCGGGCTCATCGAAGCGCC
>DATMTK010000104.1:0-17116 GCA_035564755.1 Devosia sp.
TTTCGAGCGCTAAACTGGCATTTTCGTCGGTGCTTACATGTGCGCGTAACGCGTGCACGTTCAGAAACGAGGGGGCCAGGCGCCCTGCAGAAACGTGACCTCGTGCTCTCCCGGCCAGGGTGGCATCGTGATGCAGATAAAGCCCAGCTTTACCTCACCGGTGCAACGGTACTGAAACGCCGTTCCGACGGGCATGTCGATTGAGGCCGGCGCGCAGCGGGGTGATCCGCGCCAGCCATCCCCCTGTCAAGAAGTTGGAACCACCGATCCATCATCTGGAATCGCATTTCCATCAACCGACGACGTCATTGGAGAAGGCGACCGCAACGCCGCGCTCTTGTCCCTTGCATCGTTTCGATGGAGCCTTCTTGCTCGCGTCGATTAACACGGGGAGCAGAGGATCATGAATGACTTTGGCGGAGGGCGCCCGACTCGAACGGCAACGACTGAGCACCGCTACCGCGAAACCTTCGAGTATCTGCGTCACACGGCCGAGCGCGAGGCGCGGGCTGGTGGCCATATCTTCGATATCGTCGACTGGTTCTGCAGCAAGCATGGCTGCTGGTCGTCCAGTACGATACGCCAGTATCGCGCGTCACTCAACCACGCCATCACCACGACCGCGGGACTGCACCCGGACCATCTCGCGCATCTGATGATGCGGCTCAAGCGGGGGCCGGACGTGCGACAGAAGGGACCCCGCAGGACCGCCGCGCGCAAGCGCAAGAGCCTCCCCCATGCGCAATGGGAGTTGCTTGTGCAGGCCGTCCGGCACTCCCGCTCACCCGACGATCGCCTCATCCTCTGTTTCTTGATCTTTGGCCCGGCGCTGTTCCTGCGCCCGACCGAATACCTCGCAGCGCGCGTCGACGGCGACCTTCTCTTCACTAAGAATGCCAAGGCAACGAACGGGCGCGCCAACGGAGAGGAGCGCAGCCGCAACCTGGAAATGCCAGGCTGGACGATCGACCAGCTCATAATCTTTCTGAATTCGCTCGCCAAGGAGGTCGAGGCCGCCGGCTCGCCGGAAAAGCTCTTCGGCCGTCTGTCGGCGCGGTTGGCACGCATCTGTAAGGCATGCGGCGTGCGGCGGGTCAGCCTCTATACCCTACGGCATGTCGGGATCGCCACGGCCAAGTCGTGGATGACGCCAACCGAGGTTGCGGCTGCCGCCGGGCATGCCTCGACCAGAACGGCGTCCAGCCACTATTCCAAGCGGCGTCACGGCTGGCATGGCGTGCGGCTGGGCGGTCTGCCCACGGCGGCCAGCATGGCGGCCGTCCGCGAAGTGGACCGTCCGAGTTTCGACTCCCCCCGGATCCGCAAGGCGCAGATGTAGGCCAGGCCTCACTGTCGTTCGGTGCCGCGTGATGGCTCTCCGGGTGGACCTCGGCGCCCGAGCAGCTCGCGCCGAGGTCTCCCAACTTAGGGCCCCGCGTTAGCAAGGTGATTAGGGAGGAAAAGCGCGCCGGACGGAAGGCCCACCGGAGACAGCCTTGTCATGCTCGAAACGATGCGCGTCACGAGGTCCAAGCCGCTCAGGCTTTGCATCCCTGCGCTCCTTCGTGAACCCCGAGCAATTTGTGGCATCCTGCAATTGCCACTGCGAGCCGCAGATGGGGGACGGCCCAGTGGGACTGTCATGTAAGCCGCTTCAGGCGGTGCAAAGAAAAGGAGCCGCCAGGGTGCCGCAGGAGGGCCTTCGCTCGAGGGTCCTGTCGAGGCCTCCCGGCAGGTGGCCCGGGGTGACGTTCCCCCTTGCCGGGTGTGCCGCACGAGTGTAGCACAAGCACATTGATCCGCAGCCGAATCCCCCGGATTTGCTAGGGGTTCCCGGGCGCCGGAAATTGGGTGCGGCTCCTAGCGCCCCAGCCAGCCGGCAAGTGGATCACCGCCGAGTCCTTGGAAATCCGGGACCTGCCGTCGCGCGTGCCACAACACTCATGACCAGAGAGCGGCTCGCCCGGCTGTTTCGGACCGTTCATGATCAGTCCATGGGCAAGCTGAAGGCGCCGATCGCAGAAACCGAGCAAGCGACTTTCGATATGGCCTCTCAAGTACTCAACATCCACCTTCCGCACCTGGCGCCCACAGCGGACTTTGGTCGGTTGCGGCTTTGGCCGGTAGGCTGGGCACAGCGCGGGTCGATTTCTGCTGTCGGGGAGGCCGGTCGGCTCAAGCCTCCCTGGCGCAACGACTACAGCGAGCTGAACAGCGCCTTCTGCGCGATCCTGAGCGCCGCAATGGCGTCGTTGTCTGCCTGCGCCTTGGCGAGCGCCTCCACGTCGAGCACGTCGAGTCCACGCTGCACGCCTTTCAGGAAATCAATGGCGAGATTGGCCGTGGCGACGCTGTCGTCGCGGAACGGGAACTGGTCGAGCTGCCACACGCCATCCCAGTTGTTCTTGTGCAGGACGTGGAAGAACTCGAACAACTCGAGAGGATGCAGGCTGCCGGCAACCAGGTCGTCGTCCCAGGCACGGTAATTGTCGTTGACGTCCATGCCGAACAGCCGGCCGTAGTCGATCGCGAGCTGGGCGGAGTCGGCCGGCGACTCGCCGCCGAACAGCGCGTGGCCAAAATCGAGCAGGATGCCGATGTTGGGCAGGCCGATCTTTTCGATACCCAGCAGCGTGCGTGCCACCGAGCCGAAGCTCATGCGCACGCGCGGCTCGCGCGGCTTGTATTCGATCACGAATTTGAGGTCGGGATTTTCGCTCGCAAGCTGGCCGACGCCATCGAGCGAATTCTTCCACTGCACGCTGTGGTCGACCTGGAACGGATAGTCCCAACCGTCCTGGCCGGGCCAGAGCTTGACGTAGTCGGCCTTGAAATAGCGGACCACATCGGCGGCTTCGTTGATGAGGTCGTGGGCGCGGCGGCGGACACCCGGGTCGGGATTGGTGAACGCCCCCTTGGAGAATTCGCGGGTATAGATCTCGGGCGTGATGCCGATGACTCCGAGCTTGTTCTTGTCGAGCGCCGCCTTGATGTCGGCGTTGCTGAACGTGCCGCCGAAATAGGGATAGTTGATGTCGACCACCGAGAGGTCACGGACCTGCCCGGCGAGATTGATCGCGTCGATGACGCTGCGAGGCGCCCCGTAGCCGTCGGTGGCGTAGCGGTCGACATAGGTGGCGAAGTGCCAGATGCCGGCACCAAATTTTGGAGTGGTCACGTCGGTTCTCCCTTCTTGTGGTTTGCGGCGCTCTCGCCGGATTGTGCCTGGCGCAGGACAGTGTCGATAGCGTCCCGCCAGCCCGCGCGTCGCCGATCCCGCTCAGACCGGCCAATCTTCGGCTCAAACGTCTGAAGCGTGTCGCGATTGGCCGGCCAGTGCCGGCCGAGCCCGTCCGCGGCGAGCATTGCGGCGCCGATGGCGCTGACTTCGGCCAGACTGCCGCGCTTCACGGTGCGGCCGAGAAGATCTGCCTGAAACTGCATCAGAATGTCGTTTCGCGATGCGCCGCCATCGGCCGAGAGGGCGGTGATCGGTTTGCCAAGGTCTTGCTCCATTGCAGCAAATACGTCGGCGATCTGGAAGGCGATTGCCTCGATTGCCGCCCGGGCGAGGTGGGCGCGGGTCGTACCGAGCGCGAGGCCGCTGACCAGGCCGCGCGCGTCCGGCGCCCAATACGGGGCCCCCAGGCCGACGAGGGCGGGAACGAAGTGCACGCCGTTGCTGTCGGGCACCGTGCTCGCCAGCGCCGCGAGCGCCGTCGCGTCGTCGAGACCGAGCATATCGGCCATGAATGCGGCAGCCTGCCCGGACACCGAGATGTTGCCTTCGAGAGCATAAGAGATCTCGCTGCTACGGCTCCAAGCGATGGTCGAGGAAAGGCCGTGACGGCTGCGGGTACGATGGTCCGTGAGCGTCATCAGCGACGTGCCCGTGCCGTAGGTCGCTTTTACCGTTCCGCTGCTCCGCACGCCGTGACCGAACAGTGCGGCATGGGAATCGCCGATCATGGCATGGATCGGTATGCCGTCGGCCACACCGGCCAAGCCCCGTGTGGAGCCGAAGAGGCTGTTGGACGAACGGACCTCGGGCAGCAGGGACAACGGAACGCCGAAGATCTTGCCGAGCTCGTCGTCCCAAGCGAGGGTCTTGGTGTTGAACAACTGCGTCCGCGACGCATTGGAGTGGTCGGTTGCGTGCACCGCTCCGCCCGTAAGCTGCCAGAGCAGCCAACTGTCGATGGTGCCGGCGCGCAACTGGCCTCGAATGGCTGCAGATCGCGCACCGCCCACGCTGTCGAGCAGCCACGCGATTTTCGCTGCCGGAAAGAGCGGATCAAGAGCGAGGCCAGTTTTCGCTTCAACGCGCTCGGCGTGACCTCGATCACGGACCGCGTTGCAGATATCGACCGAGCGACGGCACTGCCAGATGATAGCGGGCGCGATCGGCCGGCCGGTCTCGGCGTCCCACACCACGATCGTTTCGCGCTGGTTGGAGATCGCCAGCGCGTCGAACACCGGCCCGGTGCTCTTTGCCACCTCCGCCACGACCGCCGTGACCGCCGTCCAGATGTCGTCGGCGGACTGCTCCGCCCAGCCCGGCCGCGGGTAGGCGACATGCATCGGCACCGAGGCGCTGGCGACAACGTCGCCGCTGCCGTCGACCGCGAGGGCCTTGGTGTTGGTCGTTCCCTGATCGACGGCGAGGATCAGGCCGGTCGTCATTGACGCTTTCTCTGGACCAGCTCTTTGGCGTTCTGCGCAATCCCGGCGGCCGTGAGGCCGTAGTGATCGAGCAGCCACTCCACCGAGCCGGTGGGCAGGAAGCCGGGGAAGCCCATGCGGCGCACCGGGATCGGATCGTTGGCCGTCACCACTTCGGAGACGGCGCCACCAAGACCGCCCCGGACGGAATGCTCCTCGACAGTGAGGATCGCGCCTGTCGCGCTGGCATCAAGGATTGCGGCCTCGTCGAGCGGGTTAACCGTGGACATGTTGATGACGCGCGCCCGGATGCCTTCCTCGGCGAGCATGCGATGGGCGTCGAGGCTGCGGTGAACCATCGTTCCATTGCAGATGATGGCCAGATCGCCGCCTTCGGCGAGGACCTCGGCCCTGCCGATCTGGAAGGAAAGAGCCTTGCGGGGAATGGCAGGGACCGGCATCCGGCTTATGCGGATGAACATCGGGCCATCGAACGCGGCGGCGGCACGGATAGCCTGCTCGGTCTCCCACGGATCGGATGGAACGATCAGGGTGAGGTTAGGGAAGAGCCGCAGCCAGGCGATGTCCTCGATGGAGTGATGCGTGGGACCGAGCTCGCCATAGGCGATGCCGCTCGACTGGCCGACCAGCTTCACGTTGACATTGCTGTAGGCGACATCGGCTTTGATCTGCTCGAGTGCGCGCGCGGTCAGGAAGCAGGAGGCGGCGGAGACGAACGGGACCTTGCCGCCATTGGCAAGGCCAGCGCCCACGGCCACCACCGTCTGCTCGGCGATGCCGACATTGACAATGCGCTCTGGCCAGCGCCTGCGGAAATTCACGAGCTTGGACGAGCCAACACTGTCGCTCACGACAGTGACGATTCGTGGATCACTCTCGGCCAGGTCCTCGAGGGTGCTCGAAAAAGCATCGCGGCAATCGAACATCCCCGATGCGGAGGCGGCTGCCGACATCACACGAGCTCCTTCATGGCCTGCTCGAACTGCGCCTGGTTGGGGACGCCATGATGCCATGCGACATTGTCGTTCATGAAGGACACACCTTTGCCCTTGATGGTGTTGGCGATAATGCAAAGCGGCCTGCCGCGCCCTGTCGGTGGCGCCGAGAGCACGTCGTAGAGCTGGCCGTAGTCGTGTCCGTCCACGATCTCGACGTGCCAGCCGAAGGCGCGCCACTTGTCGTCCAGAGGATCGAGCGCCGCCGTCTCTTCGGTCCGTGCGCCTTGTTGCAGGCGATTGCGGTCGATGATCACCGTCAGGTTTTCGAGCTTGCGGTGCCCCGCGGTCAGCGCTGCTTCCCAGTTGCTCCCTTCCTGCAGCTCGCCGTCGCCAGTGAGCACGAAGGTGCGAAAGTCCGCGCCGTCCATCTGGCCGGCGATGGCGATGCCGGTGGCGACCGGCAGGCCGTGCCCCAGCGGTCCGGTGTTGGTTTCAACGCCCGGCAGGTAATTGCGATTGGGATGGCCGTTCAGCTTAGATTCCGCCTGCATATAGGTCGAAAGCTGGGCTTCCGGAAAGTATCCGGCAGCGGCGAGCACCGAGTAGAACGCGCCGGTGCAGTGCCCCTTGCTCATCACGAAGCGATCGCGCTTTGGATCGCGCGGGTTGAGCGGATCGAAGCGGAGCACGCCGAAGTACAAAGTCGCGAGGATGTCGGCGGCACTGAAGTCACCACCCGGGTGTCCGAGCTGGGCTTCGTAGACCATCTGGAAGCTCCGGCGCCGGATCCAAAGGGCCTTATCCTTGAGGATGCTCAAACGATCGTTGCGAAAATCACGTTGTATGGCTGAAGACACGGGGATGAGTCCTGTCGTTTAGGCAAGACCGATCCAGAGGGCGATGCGCCGGAGGCAAACGGAGCGTCGACCCCGGCGCCCTCGATCTCCACCGCGCGGTTGGCCCGCGGCTTGGTCTCGGCGATAAGTACCGACGCTTTGGCTTTCGTGCAATATCGAAAATTTTCGATTGCTATCGTTTTTGCTTGTATCGATGATGAAGGTATCGCGACGGAAGCGACGAAACGATTGGAAAACCGTGCTCTGTGTAGCCTGGGGCTTGTCATTGCCGAGCCGTTGCTCTCTGGCTGAGTGTGCTGTTTTCGGGGATATGTGGCGGCGCGGAGCGAAATGGTGGACGTAGTCGGGCGCGGAACGCGCACAGCCAATCGGCGCGCCGAAGGTGGCGACGGCCGGCAGAATCTGCTGGCCGAGCCGCGCCGCATGAAAATCCTGGAGTGGCTGCAGGAGGAGGGCAGTGCCCGCGTCCGCGATCTCTCTGCAGCGTTTGGTGTCTCTGAGGCCACAATCCGGCAGGACCTCGAACGGCTCGACAACGACGGATACATCACCCGGGAACACGGTGGCGCCTATCTGCGATCGGTGCCGCAGCAGGTCGAGTCGCTATCTCTGCACCACATCCAAAACATGGACCGCAAGCAGGCGATCGGCCGGGCCGCCGCGGCGCTGGTCGGCAACGCCGAGACGATCATCATCGATTCTGGCACGACGGCCACGCAATTCGCCGAAAATCTGAGGTCCCGCCAAGGGCTGAACATCATCACGAACGCGCTGAACATCGCGCTCATGCTCGGGGCGAACCCCACCAATACGGTCCACATGCCGGCGGGCCAGTTCAAAGCGCCGACGCTGTCGCTGAGCGGCGAGAAGTCGGTCGATTTCTTCGTTGGCATCTATGCGGAAAAGCTCTTCCTTGCGACTGCCGGCATCTCGTTCGAGGCGGGCCTGACCTACCCCGCGATCGGAGATATTTATGTCAAGCGGGCGATGATTAAGGCCGCATCGCGGGTCTACCTGATCGCCGACTCGACCAAGATCGGGCGCACCTCGTTCTCATCGCTTGGCGGCGTCGAGCTCGTGCATACCCTGATCACCGACGAGGGCATCTCGGCGGAGGATGTCGCCGGCTTCGAGGCGCGGGGCATCGAGGTTATCGTCGCCCGCTGACAGCGACAAAAGCTCTGTTTCTTTTCGTTTGATGGCGCATGATGACGCCGGCCATTGACTCCCGCAAGCTCGCCGAATAATCGTAGCTAATCGCAAGAAAAGCGAAGCAGACGACATTCGCATTTTTGTGATGCGCGGGAAAAGGGGATGGGCGTGCGGATAGCGGCGTCGTGGCGACCGCTCACCGCAGCAAAGGAACGCGCCCTTTTGAGGCTCCGCCGCCCGGTGACGGAATGAGGAACAACCCAGTCGGCGAGGCCGACGCACAAGGAGGATGTATTCATGGCTAAGCCAAGTCGGTACCTGATGGCACCGCTTCTGGCCGTGCTGCTTATGGGCGGCACGAGCATCGGCGCTCATGCGCAGGACATGACCGATGTCGGAACGCCGCGCAATCAGACGCTGGTCGTCCAGACATTCGACGGCAAGTCGGCGAACCCGGACGACCAGAACCCGCTGAACAGCTACGCGATCTGGCACGGCTTCCGGGAGCTCGGCTGGAGCTACCTCTGGGAAGACGATACGTCGACCGGCAAATCCTATCCCGAGCTCGCCGACGGCATGCCGCAGGTGCTCAACCCCGAACACACGAAGTTTCGGGTCAAGATCCGGCCGGGCGTCTATTGGAGCGACGGCGTCGAGTTCACCACCGACGACATCCTCTATACCCTCGCGACCGAATTCAAATACAAGGACAAGCTCACCAACGTCGCGACCATCGTAAACTACATCAAGCCCGACAGCTGGAAGGCGGTCGATAAATACACCTTCGAGGTCGAGACCCAAAAGCCGGCCTACGACTTCGTACAGGTGATGGGCGTCTACACCTGGGCCTCGGCCTTCATTCCCGTGCCCAAGCACGTGTTCGAGAAGCAGGCCGACGTCACCACCTTCAAGAACCAGAACCCGGTTACACTCGGGCCGTATACTGTCAAGCAGTACGACCCGAACGGCTTCTGGCAGCTATGGCAGCTGCGCGACGACTGGCAGCGCTCCGGCTGGGGCAATCTCGGCCAGCCCAAGCCGAAATACGTGCTCTACAAGGACTTCGGCGCGGAAGAGACCCGCACGCTCGCCTTCGTCCAGAACAAGTATGACGAAGACACCTTCATGAGCCCGGATTCGATCCAGGCGGCGGAGGCCAAGAACCCGGCGATCCAGACCTTCTCGCCGACTATGCCGTTCAACGACATGAACGACGCGTGTTCGTACGGCATCTACTTGAACCAGCAGCGGGCACCGCTCGACAAGCCCGAGGTCCGCTGGGCGCTGGCACTGTCGATCGACCTGCAGACGGTGGGTATCACGGCGGTCAACGGCGAGTTCAAGGCGGCGGCGCTGCCGCTCGCGGATACGCCGATCACCGATCCGCTGTTCTACAAGCCGCTGCTCGACTTCCTGACCGGGCTCAAGCTCAAGGACGGCTATCAGCCGTTCAACGCGAACTTCGGCAGCGATCTGATCGCCAAGCTCAAGGATCAGGGCATGGACGACTCCATGCTGCCGACGGGCGATGCCATCAAGGCTGGCTTCGGCCAGGGCTGGTGGAAGTACGATCCGGCCGAGGCCGAGAAACTCCTCAACTCGGTGGGGATCAAGAAGGGTTCGGACGGCTTCTACACGCTGCCGGACGGTTCGCCCTGGACCATCGACTTCGTGTTCCCGTCGGATTGGAACAAGGTGATGGAGCGCGTCGGCTTCTCCATTGCCGACAGCTGGAAGAAGGCGGGCTTTAACGTCAACGCCCGGCAGGTGGACAACGGTGAGTTCACCACCGTGCAGAACACCAATTCCAAGCTCCAGGCGATGATCAACTGGTCGTCGAGCTGCACCTACAACCAGAACTTCCTCAACTCGTGGCGCTCGTTCACCCCTACAAATGTCAAGGATGCGAACTCCAATGATCCGCTCAGCGGCAACTACCTGCGCGTGACGGACCAGAAGATCTTCGATCTCGTAGCCGATGCCACCAAGCAGGAGACGACCTCGGACGCCTTCCTCAAGGACGGACAACAGATCGCCCAGGAGCTAACCAGTGGAATGCAGCTCATCAACCTGATGAACATCCCCACGACGATCCCGACCAATAGCTACTATTGGAAGAACTACCCCAAGGCCGACAACTTCTATGCCGCGCCGTATACCTGGTGGAGTTCGTTCAAGAAGACCATCGTCAACATACAGCCGACCGGCAAGTAATCCGGTCCGGTTCCACGATGGGGCGTCCGCCGGCGTCCTCCCGCCGCCGGGTGCCCCATCGACGTTTCTCTCAAGAGGGACCGAAGCCAGCATGGGCGTAGTGCAATATGTCGCCAAGCGCGTCGCGACTTACCTCGCGGTGCTGTTCATCGGCCTCACGATCACCTTCTTCCTGCCGCGGCTGCTCCCCACCAATCCGATCGACTCCTATATCGGCCAGATCCAGAGCCGGGCCGCAGGCATGCTGACGCCGGAAGCGATCGCGTCGCTGCGAGAGAGCCTGCAACAGCTCTATGGGCTGAAGGGCGACCTGCTCAGTCAATACCTTGGCTATCTCAACCGCGTGGTGCTGCACTTCGACTTCGGGCCGTCGTTCGCCTACTATCCGGCGCCGGTATCGAGCATGATCTTCACGGCACTGCCATGGACGCTGGCGCTGCTGCTGATTTCGACGCTCATCGCCTGGGTCATCGGCAACGCGGTGGGCGTGGTGGCCGGCTACTTCCATACCAAGCGCTGGGCAACGGTACTCGAGATCGTCGGTATCCTGCTTTATCCGATCCCGTACTACATCCTCGCGGTCAGCGTGATCCTGCTGCTCGCCTATGTCGTGCCGGTATTCCCGCTCTCGCCGACCTTCCCGGTGGGGCAGCTGACGCTGCCGATGGTCGGGCAGATCCTCTACAACTCGTTCCTGCCGGCCCTGACGCTGGTGCTCGCCGGCTTCGGCTGGAACATCCTCAGCATGAAAGCCCTCGCGGTCGCCACCACCGAGGAGCCCTACGTGACCTTCGCGCGGCTCAAGGGTACGTCGCACGGCACACGGATGATCCGCTACGTGTTCCGCAACGCCATGCTGCCCCAGGTCACGGCGCTCGCTTTGTCTCTAGGGATGGTCTTCAATGGTGCGCTGTTGACCGAGATTCTGTTTTCCTACCCGGGCGTAGGGCTGCTGATGCGCACCGCCGCGAGCAACGGCGATTACGACGTGCTCTATGGCGCCATCGCGCTCTCGATCATCGCCGTGGCGACGGCCGGTCTCGTGATCGATCTCGTCTATCCGCTCCTCGATCCACGGATCCGCCGCGCATGACGACCGAAACGCAGACGACACCCGTGGCCGCCGACACAGCGCCGAAACGGAAACGCCGTGACGAAGGCTGGTCGAGCCTGCTCTGGCTGCTCAATCGGCGGCTCGGCATCGGCCTCGTGATCCTGCTGATCTTCGTGGCCGGCAGCCTCGTCCTGCCGTTCTTTTCGCCATCGGACCCGTCGCAGCAGGCGACCTACATGAAGAACCTGCACATGACGACCAAGCACTGGCTCGGGACCACGGCGCTCGGGCAGGACACCTTCTGGTACCTGATCTTTGCGGTCCGCAACTCGCTGCTCCTCGGCATCGCCGTCGGCATCGGCATCACCATCATCTCGACCGCCGTGGGCCTCAGTGCCGGCTATATCGGCGGTGCCTTCGAGCGCATCGTGATGCTGTTCGTCGATACCTTCATCACCATCCCGCTGCTGCCGATCCTGATCATCCTCGGCACGTTGATCCGCGCCAACTACGCCTACCTCGTCAGCATCATCATCATCTTCGGCTGGGCTTGGAATGCCCGCACCATCCGGTCAATGGCACTCACGCTGCGCGAACGCGAATTCATAAACATGGCGCGGTTCTCCGGCGCGGGCACGTTTCAGATCCTAACCCGCGAAATCTTCCCGTATGTGTCGGCCTACATGTTGGTTGGCTTCATCAACACGGTGCTGTTTGCGATCAACACGGAGGCGACGCTGGCGGTCATCGGACTGAGCAAGGTCGAGATCCCGACGCTGGGCTCGATCATCTTCTGGGCGCTCAACTACAACGCACTCTTTACCGGCAACGTCGTCTGGCTGGTGGCACCGATCGTCGCGACGGTGCTGCTGTTCCTAGGCCTATTCCTCACCTCCACCGGCTTCAATGAAGCCTTCGCCAGCCGCCGGGGTGTCGCATGATCCGCCTCAACAATGTCGTCGGCAGCTATCGCACCGGCCGCGGCTCGATCAACGCGGTCGACGGCGTGACGCTCGAGATTCCAGATGGCTGCATCCTCGGTGTCGCAGGCGAATCCGGCTGCGGCAAGTCCACCCTGATGAAGCTCATCTATGGCGATGTGCTCTCGCCGATGTCGCTGTCAGCCGGCAGCATCGAATACGGGTTCACCGACGATCGCGGCACGCCGATCACCAGCGACAACATCAAGCGCGAGTGGTTCAGGCGCATCTCCTATGTGCCGCAGAGCTCGATGAACTCGCTGAACCCGGTGGTGCGCGTCGGCAAGCAGTTCCTCGACTTTCCCGGGCCGGACGCCGACAAGCGGCGTGTGCTCGAGCAGGTCAAGGCCTACATCGTCAAGCTCGGCCTGCCGGTTGAAACGCTCGAGGCCTATCCGCACCAGCTCTCAGGTGGCATGCGGCAGCGTGTCATGATCGCGATGGCGACCTTCTTTCAGCCCGAGCTGATCCTTGCCGACGAGCCCACCACAGCGCTCGATGTGGTGGTGCAGAAGGACATCCTGCTGCTGCTGATGGAACTGCAGGAGCAGATGGGCAACACCATCGTCCTCGTCTCGCACGACATGGGCGTCCACTACCAGACGACGACGCGCATGCTGATCATGTATGCGGCCAAGGCCGTCGAATACGGCGACTCCGAGAGCGTGTTCTCAGCGCCGCTCCACCCGTACACGGCGATGCTGACCGACTCTCTGCCGACCATAGGCGACGACCGCGCACGACATGGCATTCCCGGTCGGCCACCGAGCCTGTGGCAGGAGCTCAAGGGTTGCCGCTTTGCCGACCGCTGCCCGCTCGCGACGGCGCGCTGCCGGGCGGAGGAGCCCGAGCTCATCGAGCACAAGCCGGGGCAGTTCGCAGCCTGCCACTATGCCGGCCAGTACAAGCGGGAAGCGGAGCAGCCGACATGGCAGTGATCCTGCGCACCGAAGAGCTCAACAAGGTCTATCGGCTCGGCAGCCTGGCGCGGAACCGCGAGATCAAGGCGCTCGACAACGTCAACTTGACTGTCGAAAGCGATCACCCGGTTATCATCAGCATCGTGGGCGAATCCGGTAGCGGCAAGACCACACTGGCAAAAACCCTGCTGCGGTTGGTCGAGCCGACCAGCGGGCAGGTGACGATCTACGACAAGCTCGTGGCCGGCAAGGGTGTCAGGCCCGACAAGCGCGCGTTCCTAGCCTCGGTGCAGCCGATCTTCCAGAACCCCTTCGAGGCCTTCTCGCGCTATCGCCCGGTCGATGCCTATCTGTTCGAGACCGCGACACGCGTCGCGGGCCTGACGCATGAGCAGGCGACAGCGGGGGTCGAGAAGGCGCTCAGCGCGGTCGGCCTCGAATATGGCGACGTGCGCGGCAAATACTCCAACCAGTTCTCGGGCGGCGAGCTGCAGCGCGTCTCGATCGCCCGCGCGCTGATCCCCAATCCCAGCCTCATCGTCGCGGACGAGCCGGTGAGCATGATCGACGCCTCGCGGCGCATGATCATCATCAACCTGTTCCTGGCGCTGAAGGAGGAGGCGAGGCGCAGCTTCCTCTACATCACGCACGACCTCGCGACGGCCTACTACATCTCCGACTTCGTGGCGGTGATGCACAGGGGCGTCGTAGTCGAGTTCGGACCGGCGCGCGAAGTGATGGGCAACCCGCAGCACGCCTACACCAAGCTGCTGCTCGACTCGATTCCGACCACCCGCCAGAAGTGGCGCGTGCCGAAGGCCCCGGCCGCGACCGCCTGAAACAAAATGCATCGGAGGATGAGATGACCGGCACCGCATCGCTGTGGGCCACGTTCGAGTTGAGCTTCGAGGGCCCATCGGGCGGCAATCCGTTCCGAGACGTGATGCTGCGCGCGACCTTTACGCAGGGCGAGCGCACGGTCCGGGTCGCGGGCTTTTATGATGGCGACGGCCGCTATCTCGTCCGCTTCCTCCCGGATACGCAAGGACAGTGGCGCTACCAGACGTCCAGCAATGTCTCGGCGCTCGACGACAAGCACGGCACCATCGAGGTTGGGCCCGCCGAGGCCGGCCATCATGGTCCGGTGCGCGTCGATCGACGCTACCATTTCCGCCATGCCGACGGCACGCGTTACATCAACCTCGGTACCACGGCCTATGTGTGGAACCTGCAAGGCGACGCGCGCGAGGAGGAGACGCTGGCGACGCTGGCCGAAGCGCCCTTCACCAAGATCCGGATGTGTGTCTTTCCAAAGCACTACCGCTACAACCAGAACGAGCCCGACCGTTATCCGTTTGTGCTGAAACAGAAGGGCAAGAGCGCCTGGGACGGCAGCTTCGCCGGCTCGGAAAGATATGGCTGGGCCTTCGACTTCGATCGATTTGAGCCGGCCTATTTCCGGCATCTGGAACAGCGCATCAATCAGCTCGCGGAGATTGGCGTCGAGGCCGACCTGATCCTGTTCCATCCGTACGACCGCTGGGGCTTCTCACGGATGACACCGGAACAGGACGACCGCTACCTCAGGTATCTCGTGGCGCGGCTTTCGGCCTTCCCCAATGTCTGGTGGTCAATGGCCAACGAATACGACCTGATGCAGAGCAAGACGAAGGCAGACTGGGACCGCTTCATCCACATCGTGTCGGACAACGACCCGGCCGGGCACCTGCTCAGCGTCCACAATTGCTTTGCGTTCTACGACCACAACCATCCGCGCATCACGCATTGCAGCATCCAGCGGTCGGCAACGTCGAACGTCGCGCTCTGGCGCGAGAAGTACGGCAAGCCGGTCTCGATCGACGAGTGCTGTTACGAGGGTGATATCGCTGAGCTCTGGGGCAATATCAGCGGCCAGAAGATGGTGCGCCGCTTCTGGGACGGCGTCGTCGCCGGCGGTTACGTCACGCATGGCGAGACGTACTACAACGACAGCGAAACGCTGTGGTGGGCCAAGGGCGGCAAGCTGACGGGCGAGAGCGTGCCGCGCATCGCCTTTCTCCGCCGCATCCTTGAGGCGGGGCCGGATGAAGGGCTCGAACCGCTCAAGTCGACCGGCGCCTACCGCATCACGACAGCAGGTGGCCTCGACAACATCGTGTTGCAGCAGTTGTTCACGCCGTCCGCCGGAGAGGAGGGCTGGCCCGGGGTGATGGCGTGGTGGCCGACAGCGGGCCAGCTGCACAAATACTACCTCAGCTATTTCGGCGAGAACCGACCGCGCGAGGTCGTGGCCGCGGTGCCACCAGATGAGACGTACGACGCCGTTCTGATCGACACCTGGGAGATGACGCAGACGCCGCTCGCCAAGGGCGTGGTGCGGGGCCATGTGCTGAGGATTGCGCCCAGACCCTACCAGGCGCTGCTGCTGACGCGCGCCGACTGAGGCACGGAGGACAAGATGCCAACTGGAACGATCGAGAAGTGGGGCAGTTTCGAAGCGAGCTTCGCGGGGCCGAGCGCGGGCAATCCGTTTCGCGACGTTGCCGTCGAGGCGGTGTTTTCCCACAAGAGCCGCCAGGTGCGCGTTCCCGGCTTCTATGACGGTGAGGGCACCTATCGCGTCCGCTTCATGCCGGACACCGAAGGCGAGTGGTCGTATCGCACGCGCTCGGCGACCGCGGCGCTCGACGGTAAGACCGGGAGCTTCACAGTCGGTCCGGCCGGTGTCGGTAATCATGGCCCGGTACACGTCCGCAACACGTTCCATTTCGGCTACGCCGACGGGTCACCGTATTTCCCGTTCGGCACGACCTGCTACGCCTGGACGCACCAGCCGCGCGACATGCAGGCGCAGACCTTAGCGACGCTCAAGGGAACGCGCTTCAACAAGATCCGCATGGGCGTGTTTCCGAAGGACTATCCGTACAACACCAATGAAGCGCTGTTCGACATCTACCAGAAGGATGCGAGCGGCAAGTTTGACTTCGACCGGCCCAACCCGGAAGCCTTCCGCCACTTCGAGACGCAGGTCGGGGCGCTCCGCGACATGGGAGTCGAGGCCGACATCATCATCTTCCACCCCTACGACCGCTGGGGCTATTCCGGCATGTCGGCGGAGCAGGACTACGCCTATGTCGCCTATCTCGCCGCCCGGCTCTCGGCCTATCGCAACGTCTGGTGGTCGCTCGCCAACGAATACGATTTTCTGCTCAACACCAAGCCGATGGAGCAGTGGGATCGCTACTTCCATATCCTCGAAGAGAACGATCCCTACCGGCACCTGAAGTCGATCCACAACGGCGACGTGCGGATGAACTTCGATCACCGCAAGCCGTGGGTCAGCCACGTCTGCATCCAGAACTGGGACACCAAGCGTACGCCGGAGTGGCGCGAGGCCTACGGCAAGCCGGTGGTCAACGACGAGCCGGAATATGAGGGCAACATCATCCAGTCGTGGGGCAACCTCACGGCCGAGGAGCTGGTTCACCGCTTCTGGATCACCGTGACGCGCGGCGGCTATGCCGGGCACGGGGAGACCTACACCGACCCGCAGGACCTGATCTGGTGGGCGAAGGGAGGGATTCTAAAGGGTGAGGCATGGAAACGCATCGGCTTCCTGCGCGACCTCATGGAGCAGGACGTGAAAGCCGGGCTCGATCCGCTCGGTGGCCAGTGGAGCTGGCCGTGGAGTCGCATTTCGGGCGCGCAGGACGGGCGCGATGGCACCCGATTCATCTATTTCGGCGAGCACCGACCGGTGATCTGGTCGACTGGCCTGCCGACGGACAACGACAACTACGATGTCGACATCATCGACACCTGGGCGATGACGGTGACGCCGGCCAAGAAGGTTGCGGCGCCGATCCCGCACCCGACGCGCCACGGCGCGATCGTGACGGCGCGCAAGCCGGACGCAGCATTCGGGGTGGAGCTGCCTGGCAAGCCGGGCCTCGCGCTGCTGATCCGGCCGCGGCGGTAACGGGCGGCGCGTCGCGCTCCTGGAGGCACGGGCAAGCCGGCGCGGAACGTGAAGGACCAGGGTGCGACCGTGCGAGAGCGCGCCGCCGCTCCCGGCAGCCAAGTCCTGGCCCAATCTCCACTCGACGACGGCTGACCGCGTCGCCTCTCGATGCGCAGAAGTGTCGGTTTATCTCGTCATGGTCCGGCGGATTTAGATCAGCGAAATCAATGATATGATGGTCACTCGTCGAAATTTTGCACCAGCAGTTGACTCACCAGCCCCCTCGTGTTCACTTGCGAACGATAATATTCGAGAAAAATCGAAAAGTCTCTTACGGTAATCGGAGGACTGGGTGGG
>DATMTK010000105.1:0-3455 GCA_035564755.1 Devosia sp.
AATGAGGTGTCTCGCGGAGGGCGCCGAGCGACCTGGCCAGTGGGCAACCGAACCACGCAAATCGCCCTTTGAGAAAGCCGCCCAATTGGGCCGATGGAATGCTCTCTCAAGGTGCGGCGGAACGAGTACTTGTCGGGGCTAAGACTCGGATAGTTCGCGACCATAACGCGGATGCCTAGTTCTCTACCGAAATCAGCAGACTAGGTGGCGGAGAATAATCGTAAGCATCCGGTGAGTGCCGCGGTGGCGTTAGAATTAGGTTCGGCTTGATCCGATCAGGCGCCGTGCACGGCGGTGAACGCTTTCGTCCAGTTCCACGGCAGGAGTTCTGACAGTCGGCTTTGCGACGTGCCGGCGATGCGAGCGAGCACGTCGGCGAGCCAGGCCTGGGGGTCGACGTCGTTGAGCCTGGCGGTGACGATCAGGCTGTACATGAAGGCGGCGCGCTGGGCGCCACGGTCGGAGCCGGCGAACAGCCAGGACTTGCGTCCGAGGGCGATGCCGCGGAGCGCCCGCTCGGCGGCATTGTTGGTCAGGCAGACGCGCCCGTCATCAAGGAAGCGGGTGAACACCGGCCAGCGCTTGAGCATGTAGTCCATGGCCTTGGCAACGTCGTCGTGCCGCGACAGCCGGGGACGCTGTTCGACCATCCAGGCGCGCAGTTCGGCGAGCAGCGGGGCACTGAGCTCACGCCGCAGGTCGAGGCGCTCGGCCGCCGGCTTGCCGTTGAAGGCGCGCTCGATATCGAACAGCAGATCCATCCGCCGCACCGCCTCGAGTGCGAGCGGGGAGATGGGGGCAGCCTTGTCGCCCTCGGCCTTGCGCCGCGCCTGGGTGGCGATGTCGGCGAGCACGAAGAAGTTGCGCCTGGCATGGCTCCAGCATCCAGCCTCGATGACCGGGCCGGGCTGGCGGTCGGCATCATAGAGCCTGGCATAGCCGCCATAGGCATCGGCCTGCAGGATGCCGCCATAGCCGGCCAGATGCTGGCGGGGATGTTCGCCGGCCCGGTTGGGCGAGTAAAAGAACAGGGCTGCCGGTGGCGCCGGGCCGGCGAAGGGTCGGTCGTCGCGCACATAGGTCCAGATCCGGCCCGTTGTCGTCTTGCCCTTGGCCAGGACCGGCACTGTGGTGTCGTCGCCATGCAACCGCTCGGCGGCGAGCACATGGGCCTTGAGCAGTTCGTGCAGCGGCTGCAGCGCCGCGGTCGTGGCGCCAACCTGGTCGGCCAGGGTCGACAGGCTGAGCGGCACGCCCTCGCGGGCATAGCGTTCCGCCTGCCGGTTCAGCGGCTGGTGCTGGCCGAACTTCTCGAACAGGATCATCGCCAACAGGCTTGGGCCCGCCCAGCCACGCGCCACGACGTGGAAGGGGGCCGGCGGCTGGGTAATGGTCTCGCAGTCCCGGCAGGTGAACTTCTCGCGCACAACCTGGATGACCTTCCACTGCCGCGGTATCGACTCCAGCGTCTCGGTGATGGTCTCGCCCAGTTTGCTCAGCCTGGTGCCGCCGCAGCAGGCGCAACTGGTCGGACCCGGCACGACGATCCGCTCGCGCGGCAGGTGGTCGGGGAACGGCTGGCGCGAGGGACGGCGACGCTCGAAGCGCGCAGCCGTCGCGATCCTGCTCGCCGCCATCTCGGCGGCGATCTCATCGGCCGTCGCGGTCGCTTCAAGCTCCTCGAGCTGCAGTTCCAGCTGGTCAAGGAGGCGGGAGGTCCGCTCCGAACGGGGGCCGTAGATCTGGTGCCTCAGCTTCTCGATCTGCAGCTTCAGATGCGCAATCAGCGCCTGGTCGTCGGACCGGTTGGCCCTGGCTGCAGCCGCATCGACCTCGGCTGCCTCGGCCCGCGACAGCGCCGCCACCGAGATCGCGCGCTCGGCCGCGAGCGCCGCCTTCAGCGCCTCGACATCGTCAGCAATGGCCTCGTTGCCGCTTTGCATGACCAGCAGCAAAGCACACAATCTGACGCGTGTGGTGCCCCTTCATGAGACTGAGTCACAAGGTCGCGGGCGTCATCCGGCTCGTTCTGGACGCCAGCTCTGCTGTGGGTTGCGCCAGTCGATCCCTTCGAGCAGATAGCCCATCTGCGCCGTCGTCAGGCACACCACGCCGCCCACCGTGGACGGCCAGATGAAGCGCCCCCGCTCAAGCCGCTTGGCGTACAGCGACAGTCCGATCCCGTCATGCCACAGGCACTTGATCAGCGACCCGCTGCGACCCCGGAACACGAACACGTCGCCGGCGAAGGGATCGCGGGCCAGCGCTTGCTGGACCAGCAGCGCCAGCCCCCGCATGCCCTTGCGCATATCGCAGTGCCCGGTGGCGATCCACACCTTCACGCCGGCGCCGATCGGGATCATCGCAGCGCCCGCAGCACCGCCAAAACCAATGCCGAGGGAGCCCTCGCCTCGATGCTCACCCGCGCGCCGCCGGACAACTCCACCCGGATCGGCGGCGGCGTCGCGACAACTTCCGAAACATCGCGCTGCGCAACGCCGCCGCCGTCCATGACCACCGCCGGCGCGAACGTCGGTCCCAGCTCGCCTTGTTCCTGGCGGCGCCATTTATAGATCAGGCTCGTGGCAATATCGAACTGACGCGCCACCTTGGCCACCACCGCGCCGGGCGCGAAAGCCGCATCCAGGATCCGCTGCCGCTCTGCGTCGTGCCACTGACGGCGACGCTCGGGGCCCGTGATAATCGTCATCTCTGCCATGCTGTGCTGCTACCTGCGCTCTTAAGCTCGCCTCAAAGAGCGCAGCATCGACAACTTCAGACCTCACACAAGGCGGCCTTCACCGGAGGGGTACGACTTGGCGGAGTGAACGACCAAACCTCCGCACCTGCATAACAGCCGCATCGTCGACGACGGCATCGTCAGACAATAGTAGCCAGGTCAACGCGTCGAACTTGACGACAAGATCCGGGGTCGCGCGCGCCGGTTGTCGCAGAATTGTCTCTACGACCTCCGTCAATTCGTCGTTCGTTGCCGTCCATCGAGACCATGCGGCGTTATAGAGGGCCGTTCTTGCGGCCTCTGCGCCCCCACGGCCAGCTTTGTCGCGCCTGGCAGGGCGTTGCCCCATCTGCTCGCGAAGCCACCGTACACGCCGACCCTGTCGCGCCCAACGAACGCGCAGCCGCACAAATGCCTGACCGAGTTCCCCCAATCGGCTATCCGGTCGAGTCGACCTTTTGGGCATAGCGACCTCCGCAAGAGCATGGTCGTGGTCGCTTAGTCAAAGCTGTGTCGTCAACTCCAACTCTGTCTGGCACCTGACGACGGCTCGCACGTTTAGAGACAATGGCTTTAGACCTTTTTCAGGATCGCCTCTTATGGCCACCTGGGTTTCGCTACGAGGCTGACCTCATTGCGGCGGGGCGCAGAATGCCTTGGTGGAGGAGATCAAGGCATTACCACTTCAGGCTTTCGACTTTCACGGCTTTAAGGC
>DATMTK010000106.1:0-3657 GCA_035564755.1 Devosia sp.
CGCCAGATAGGCGCCGTCCTGGCCGGTGACCCCCGTAATCAACGCCGTTTTCTTTGCCACACCAACCTCGTCAACTCTGAACGCCGCAGGAACGAATATCGAACAACACAGCAGCCGCTTCGTCTTGGTAGTCGATAAGACCGGTTGTGCCAATCTCCAGGTGACGCTCTTGACCGGGGCCCGAGCATCTGAGACTGCCGTGGTTTCGGGGCGCCAGCTGGATGCCCAGGGGAGTGCAGCTATGAGCCAAGCCAAACACCAGGCACGGAAGGGAATTGTTCTCGCTGGCGGCTCGGGAACGCGGCTGCATCCGGCGACCATCGCGGTTTCGAAGCAACTTCTCCCGGTGTTCGACAAGCCGATGATCTACTATCCGCTGACCACGCTGATGCTTGCTGGGATTCGCGACATCCTCGTGGTGTCGACGCCCCAGGACACGCCGCGCTTCGAACAGCTCCTCGGCGACGGAAGCCGCTGGGGCCTTCACATCGAATACGCCGTGCAGCCGAGTCCGGATGGTATCCCCCAGGCCTTTCTCCTGGGCGAGACGTTCATCGCAGACAGCGCGGTGGCGCTGATCCTCGGGGACAACATCTTTTACGGCAACGAGCTGACTGGAGACCTGCAAAAGGCGGCGCAAATGGAGGCTGGCGGCACCGTCTTCGCCTACCCGGTCACCGACCCGGAACGCTACGGCGTGGTCGAGTTCGACGGTGTGGGCAGGGCGGTGAGCCTCGAAGAAAAGCCGGCGAAACCCAAGTCGAGCTTCGCTGTGACCGGCCTATACTTCTATGACCGGAACGTGGTGGAGGTTGCGAAGGGCCTGCGGCCTTCCGCCCGTGGCGAACTGGAGATCACCGACGTCAATCGCTGGTACCTCGAGCGAGGCCGCCTCTCAGTTGTCGTGCTGGGCCGCGGACACGCCTGGCTCGATACCGGCACACACGACTCGCTGCTCGACGCGAGCCAGTTCATCGCGACGATCGAGCGACGGCAGGGGCTCAAGATCGCCTGCCCGGAAGAGATCGCCTGGCGCAACGGCTGGATCGACGACGCGGCGCTGCTGAGGCTCGCGGCGCCGCTCGCGAGCTCGGGCTATGGCCAATATCTCAAGGCGCTCGTGAGCGAGGGGACGCGATGAAGGTCACGCCGCTCGCGCTGCCCGAAATCCTGCTGCTCGAGCCGCGTGTCTTCGAGGATGCACGCGGCGCCTTCTTCGAGAGCTTCAACCTCACGCGCTTTTCGGAGGTGACGGGGCAGGCGCCCAGTTTCGTGCAGGACAACCAGTCGGTGAGCCGGCGCGGCGTGGTGCGGGGCCTTCACTACCAGGTCGATCCGGCGGCGCAGGGCAAGCTGGTGCGCGTGCTGAGCGGTGCCGCCTATGACGTTGCCGTCGACCTGCGGCGATCCTCGCCCAATTTCGGCCGCTGGGTCGCCGAGGTGCTGAGCGCCGAGAACCGCCGGCAGATCTGGATCCCCGAAGGCTTCGCGCATGGCTTCATGGCGCTGCGCGACGGCACCGAAGTGTTCTACAAGACGACCGACTACTACGCGCCCGCCGCCGAGCGATCGATCCGCTGGGACGATCCGGAGCTCGGGATCGGCTGGCCCGCCGAGGTAACGCCGGTGCTCTCCGACCGGGATGCGGTGGCGCCCGCCTTCCGCGACGCCGTTACCTTCGCCTAACCCGCGCCACCCGCTGCCACTAAACTCCCGTTCCGGCGCCACGACTCGGTCTTGGTCCCGCCCGCATCCGCATGTTAGCGTTTCGCTCACGACAGGCTCGGCTCGTGCTTTTGAGGGTGACATGGGAAATCTGAAACTTGCCGGGATGGGCGCGATTGCCGCGTCCGCCCTTATGCTTGCGTTGACCGGCGGTGCCTTCGCGCAGGCGCATCATTATACGCTGGGCGGCGTGCCGACGCCGGCGGCACTCAAGCAGTCGATCGCGCAGGCGCCGGTATTCCGCGACTTCCTGCCGGCCGCGGTCGACCTCTCCCGCTACATGCCGCCGGTCGGCGACCAGGGTCAGCAAGGCTCATGCGTGGGCTGGGCCACCGCTTATGCGGCCCGCGCCTACTACGCCGAACAGATCGAGCATCGCGATACCACACAGAAGCAGAACGTGCCGAGCCCGGCGTGGCTCTTCGACATCATCCATATCGGCGACGACTGCGAGCAGGGGGCCTACATCCCCGATGCGATGAACGTACTGATGACCGGGGCGTACTCGCTTGCCGACTTCCCGTACGACGATACCAAGTGCCCGCGGCCGCCGGCGCGGCAGCGGGTCCAGGCCAGCGACTTCAAGATCGAGAGCTTCGAGCAGGTCTGGGATCAGGAGAACGATCCCGATCTCGACAAGGTCAAGGGCGCGCTGGCGCAGGGCAATCCTGTGGTGATCCTCGCCTCCGTCGACGATGCGTTCCAGAACCTCACTCCCACCAACAGCATCTGGCGCTCGGATGCGTCGACGCCCGGCGACGGCCACGCCGTCACCCTGGTGGGCTATGACGACAGGACGCAGACCTTCAAGTTCATCAACCAGTGGACGACGGACTGGGGCGACAAGGGTTATGGCCGCATGACCTACGACACCTTCAAGGACCGCGTGTACGAAGGCTTCATCATGCATCTGCCGGGCGATCCGCAGGTGACGCTGACCCAGGCCGATTTCACGCCGGACGTCGTCGAAGATGCGCCGCAGACCAACAAGTTCGTGCCGCCGATCCTCAATGTGCGGCCGGACGAAGCGAGCCGCGACATCGGCGCCGGCCTGCCGCAGGTCGATCTTGGCACCCTCGCATGCGGCAAGGTCGACCTGTCGCTCGACAGCGACGCCAACGCGGTCGCGACCGGCTTTGTCGGCACGCAGTCCGACCTCGACCGCGTCAGCGGCCTGCTCAAGGGCAAGGCCGATACCACCGGCATTGCGCTCGCGCCGTGGCCGGCCTGCGAAGTGCAGCTGACGCTGGCAAGCCAGCTCGCCGACAGTGACGTGCCGCAGGCGGTGATCGACCCGACCAAGCCGAAGGTCGGGGACAGCGTCAATATCGGCGTCGAGTCGCCGGGTTTTGCGAGCTACGTCTATGCCAGCTATTTCTCGGCCGACGGCACGGTGACGACGCTGACGCAGCCGAGTTCGGCCGAGCTCAAGGCCCGCGCCCCGCACAGTCAGCTCAAGTTTGGCGAGGCGCAGCCGAACAGCGTTACACTCGAGGTACAAAAGCCGGTGGGCAACGAGATGCTGCTCGTCGTCGCTTCGGAAAAGCCGCTGTTCGACCAGGCGGTGCCGGCGAGCGAGAGCAATCGCGCCTTCCTCAGCACCCTGCGCGAAGCAGTGTTGTCGGGCGACGCCGGCCGTATCACGGCGACGGTCCTTCCGGTGACGACGACGGAATAGGCAGTCGGGACACCTCTGCCGCGTAGCGGGGGAGGTGACCATGCGAAGCATGGTGGAGGGGCTACCCTACGCTCGACGTAAAGCGGCCGTCGCCTTCGGCGCCACCGTCCCTCGCGCCTTACGGCGCAGGGGAGGAATCCGGGGCGGCCCATGATTTCGCCCGCATTTTGCCTTTGGTTCCATTGCGCGGCGGCGCGAACGCCCCCATGTTCGGCGCTACGACCGCACCCATCCGCCGCGCATGGAGCCTGAGT
>DATMTK010000107.1:0-2206 GCA_035564755.1 Devosia sp.
GTCAGCACGCCCACCACGCCGGTCGCCTTTCGCACCGCCTCGAGATCAAGCGCGGCGATCTCGGCATGCGCCCGGCTCGATATCCCGAGATAGGCGTGCAGCGTGCCCTCGGGTTCGGTCAGATCGTCGACATATTCCGCCCGCCCCGCCACCTGCTTGCTGGCGCTGTCGCGCGGGGCCGCCTCATGCAGCCGCCCGCTCTTGCCGGTCGTGGGGGTGGTGATGTCGAGTTTGTTCATCACGCCACCGCCTTGCTCAGCCGTTCCACCGAACCAGTCGTTTCGAGTTGGAACCGGCGCAGCAGGTTCTGCGCCGCCAGCAGACGATACTCCTTGCTGGCTCGCATGTCCGTGAGCGGCTGGTAGTCGGCGGCAAATGCCGGAATCGCGGCCTCGATGGTCACCGTCGTCCACGGCTTGCCCAACAGCGCCGCCTCCACCGCCCTGGCACGCTTGGGCGTCGCCGCCATGCCGCCGAAGGCGATGCGCACCATACCCACCACGCCGTCGTCATTGACGAACACGCGGAACGCGCCGCACAGCGCCGAGATGTCCTCGTCCTTGCGCTTCGTGATTTTGTAGCAGGCCAATTTCTCGCCGACCGGCAGGTAGGGGACGATCACGCTCTCGACGAACTCGCCCGGCTGACGGTCCTGCTTGCCATAGGCGATGAAGAACTCCCGGAGCTTCACCTCGCGCCGGTCCTTGCCCTTGCGCAGGATGACATGCGCGTCGAGCGCAATCAGCGGCGGCGGCGTATCGCCGATCGGCGAACCGTTGGCAATGTTGGCGCCGATCGTGCCGGCGTTGCGCACCTGGGCGCCGCCGATGCGGTCCCACAGCTCCTGAAGCTGCGGGAAGTGCTTGAGCAGCGCCTCCCGCGCCCGCGTATAGGTCGCGCCCGCGCCGATCGTCAGCGCGCCCTCGGTCTCCGTGATCGACTGCATTGCTTCGAGGTGGCCGATATAGATCATCGGCCCGATGTCGCGCATGAACTTGGTGACCCAGAGCCCGACATCGGTCGCCCCGCTCACCAGCGTTGCGCCCGGATTGGCCGCGTACGCCTCGGCCAGGTCGTCCACACTCGCCGGAATGATCAGCCGGTTCCTGCCCTCGCCGAGATCGACCGTCTTGCCATCGCGCAATGCCTTGAGTCGCGCGATCATCCGCTGCCGGTGCAGCAGCAGCGGATCGGCCTCCACCGCGGAATAGTCGCTCATCGCGAGCCCGGCCTTGACGATCGGCTGGTATCCCGTGCAGCGGCACAGATTGCCCTGCAACGCAATTTCGATCTCCGGCACTGTCGGCCGCGGCGTCTGCATCCACAGCGCATAGAGCGACATCACGATGCCCGGCGTGCAGAAGCCGCACTGGCTGCCGTGAAAATCCACCATCGCCTGCTGCACCGGATGCAGCGGCCCATTCGCCGGCGACAGGTGTTCGATCGTCACCACATGCGTGCCGTGCAGCATGCCGACAAAGCAGATGCAGGCATTGATGGTCTCATATGTCAGTTCGTCGCCGCGCAGCCGCCCAACCAGTACCGTGCACGCGCCGCAGTCGCCCTCCGCGCAGCCTTCCTTGCTGCCGCGCAGCCGCTTGGTCAGCCGCAGATAGTCGAGCAGCGTCTCCGTCGCCTTGAGGCCGGTGATGGCGACGTCCTCGTCGTTGAGGACAAAGCGCAGCGCGTTGGTGGTCTCGCCCATCAGCTCCCCCGGTACGTCGAATAGCCGTAGGGCGAAACCAACAGCGGCACGTGATAATGGGCCTGCTCGCTCATCGTGAAGCGCACCGGGACGAGGTCGAGGAACGGCGTCTCGGGGCTCACCCCGACCCGCTCGAAATACTGCCCGACGTGAAAGATCAGCTCATAGTCGCCGAGATGGAAATGCTCGCCCTCGAGCAGCGGCCCGTCCGCCCGCCCGTCGGCGTTGGTGTTTCCGGTCAGGAGGTGGTGGCTGTGGTCGCCATGCAGCATCAACAGATCGAACCGCAGGCCGGAGGCCGGCCTGCCGTGCATGGTATCGAGGACATGGGTCGTGAGGCGCGGAACCCCCGCCATACCGATCCCTTTCTGCTGCGTTCGGTCGACTATTGAAAATATTCTGTCACATTCCAAGGGGTGCGGCGCGATATTTTTACCAAACGGTCCACTTTTGCGCCGCTTGTCTCGACAGTTCCGGCCGCGCATAAAAGTCCCCGATTCT
>DATMTK010000108.1:0-8327 GCA_035564755.1 Devosia sp.
TCGGCTCCAACATTGGCCCACCACGGAGCGACCTCCGTGATCCCCGACTCCCCCCGCAGACCGTTCGTCGCGACCTCGCAGATGCGAGGGGATGGGGTGAATATACGGCCGCTGGAATGACCGGGCATAAGTTTTGTGAAATCGGGCTGAGAGCCGCAGCAGCGCTGGGGGTTGCGAAGATGAACGCGTGTCGGTTGGGGGCACAATCGCTCCCCAACCGCGAGGTCATCCCCGCGCAAGCGGGGACCTCTGTTTGTGTGGCGCAACGGAGGTTCCCGCGTTCGCGGGAATGACCCGGTGGGTGGGAAGCCGAGTGCGATGACGGAGGAAGGAGCGTCGCGCGAACGGCCGCCCCCTCCACCGCCTGACGGCGGTCCCCCTCCCCCGCAAGCGGGAGAGGAATCCCGACTGCGAGGTCATCGGATCAGCCAGACGATGACTGAGGGGAGAGGACGCTGATTAATGCGTCATACGGTCGAGGTTGTATTCGCCGCTGCGGATGCGGTCGGGGAGGGCCTCGACCAGGAGGGCGGTGGCCTCTTCGCCGTGCAGGCGGACCAGCGTCGCCATGGCGGCGAACAGCGAGGCGTGGGCGAGGGCGATACTTTCGACGCCGTCGTCTTCAGCCGAATTCCACGCCTCCGCCAGATATTCGAGCGCGAGCTGCCGCGCTTCGCGGGCGTCGGTCGCGCCATAGTCGGAGAAGGTGGTTTTGCCCTGCCGCATGGGGCTCACGTACCACGGGCTTTGTGGCGAGGGCGCGACACCTCACCAAAGGGTTAATGTCCCCTCAGGCCTTATACTTAATTCGGCGGCCTACTCGGCGTAGCGCGTATGGATGTCGCGCGCCGTCGCCTCGGCCTCGATCATCAGCCGCGACATCGCCTCCGACGCGGACGGAGTGCAGGTGCGATAGAGCCGCGAATAGGCGGCGTAGCCGGAATTGAAGGCGCCGTAGAGGCGCTGCTGCCGATCCTCGTCGGGTTGGTCGAGACGCACGAGGTCGCTGAGCTCGGCGCGCCAGTCGGTGCCGCCCGGTTTGCACAGCGGATTGAGGAAATAGAGGCTGCCGAGGATTTCGGCGAGGTGCTCCATCTGCGCTTCGTAGGGCGGATCGATCGCCAGCGCCGGTACCGGCAGGGCGATCGGCAGGACGAGCAGCAGGGCGAGGGCGCGACGCATGCTGTTTGTTAGTCTGGCGATGGCATCGGCGGCAAGGCGGCTCATGTGCGGTCGAACATCCGCAACACCGCGCGAAGCACCTCATCGAGCTGTGGCGTGGTCTTGAGGCCGCCGAGCTGCTGGTAGCGCAGCCAGCGCCAGGCGCGGATTTCGGCCGGATCGGGGACGATCTCGCCCTCGATCGCTTCGGTCCCGAACACCTGCAGCTCGAACTGCCCGTGCCTGAGTTTGGTGACCGGGCGCAGCGCAAAGACGCCGAGTCCCAGTTCCTCGCGGATTTCACGCGCGGCGCAGGCCTCCGCCGTCTCGCCCGGCTCGAGCCGGCCGCCGGGCAGCGTCCATAGTCCTTCGGACGGCGGACGGTTGCGCTGGATCAGCAGCACCGTGTTCCGGTGCACCATGGCGACACTGGCGGCAAACAGGACCATCACAGGGCAATGGCAATTTGCCTCGCCGCCCGCAAGCACCTAGCTTTAGCGGAGGAGATTCATCATGTGCGGCCGTTACGCCTTTTTGCTGCCCCGCCAAGCCATGTCGGCGCTGTTCGGCGTGCTGAACGACGTGGCCGACTACCCGCCGCGCTACAATATCGCGCCCACCCAGCCGGTGATCACCATCCTCGAGCGGCAGGGCCAGCGCACCGCCGAGCTCTTTCGCTGGGGGTTCGTGCCGGGCTGGGTCAAGGACCCACGCCAATGGCCGCTGCTGATCAACGCCCGGGCAGAAACGATGGCCGACAAACCCTCGTTTCGGGATGCGCTGCGCAACTGCCGCTGCATCGTGCCGGCGAGCGGCTATTTCGAATGGAAAAAGGGCCCCGACGGCGAGCGGCGTCCGTACTACATCGCCGCGGTCGATAGCCAGACCCTCGCTTTCGCCGGCCTCTACGCCACCTGGGCAGGCCCGAACGGCGAGGAGGTGGATACCGTCTGCATCGTCACCACCGAGCCCAACGCCGAAGTGTCCGACGTCTATGAGCGGATGCCCGCAATCCTGCGCGGCGCCGCGATCGACGACTGGCTCAATACGCGGGATGTCGACGTGGCAGACGCGCTGACCCTGATGCTGCCTTCGCCCGATGGCTCGATGATTTATCACCCGGTGGCCAGGACGATCGGCAGCGCCGCAGCCGAAGGCCCCGAGCTCATCGCGCCGTTCGAGGGTGAATGGCAGCCGGCCAAGCCGAGGAAGCGGGCGGCCGGGGGCAGCGCCCAGCTCGACTTGTTCTAGCGAAGAAGATGGCTTATCTTAGCTAATAGAGTTAGCTAAGAGGTAGCAAGATGGCTCAGGTCAATATGCTCGAGGCCAAGACCAAGTTGTCGAAGCTGGTCGATGCGGTTGAGACGGGGAAAGAATCCGAGATCATTCTTGCTCGCAACGGCAAGCCGGTGGCCAAGATCGTCCCCGTGACGCCACCTCGGCGTCGATTGGGCTTGCACAACGGCGAATACCCGGATCTGAGCCTCGAAGCGTTCAACGCGGCCGACGACGAGATCGCCCGGATGTTTTATGAAAGCCCGTTGTTCCCCTTAGATGAGGCTTCCACTGAAGCACCGGCCCATAATGCGACGCCGAAGCGCGCGAAGTGAGACTGCTTCTCGACACGCACGTCGCCATCTGGTCCGTGAGCGAAACGGACAAGCTGTCCAACGTCGCTCTTGAGACAATAGCCGATGGACGGAACGACGTCTTTGTCTCTCTGGCGACGCTGTGGGAAATCGCGATCAAGCACGGCCTTCCACCCCGCCGTCGCCTGGCGATGAGCTTCGACAGAGCCCTATCATATTTCCTGCAGGCTCCGTATCAACTCCTGCCGATCGGCTCCGATCATATCCGGGGTTTGACGCGCGTCGAGAATCTGCATGGAGACCCGTTCGATCGCATGCTCGTCTCGCAGGCGCTACAGGAGACCATGAATTTTCTGACATACGATCGGAAGTTGATCGGCTATCATCCGTTGATCATTACGCTTTAACCCAACACCTTGCCCGGATTTAGAATTCCGTTCGGATCGAGCGCGGTCTTGATGCTGCGCATCATTTCGAGCGCCACCGGATCCTTCATCTGCCTGAGCAGCGCCGCCTTGAGCTGGCCGATGCCGTGCTCGGCCGAGATCGAGCCATGGAGCTTGGCCACCACCTCGTAGACCGCTTCGTTCACGTCCTTCTCGCGCGCCATGAAGGCCTTGCCGTCGGCGCCCCCCGGCTGGCTGAAGTTGAAGTGGAGGTTGCCGTCGCCCATGTGCCCGAACGAGCAGGGCCGGATGCCCGGCACCGCCTTTTGCGCCGCGGCCGTGCCTTCGGCGATCATCCGCGGGATCGCTGCAATCGGCACCGAGATATCGTGCTTGATCGAGGCGCCCTCCTTGCTCTGCACCTCGCTCATCTGTTCACGTGCCGTCCACATCAGCGTGCGGTCGGCCTCCGATTGCGCGAGGCTCGCATCGGTCACGACCCCGGTGCCGAGAGCGTCTTCGAGGGCTGCCCGCAACACGCCGGCCGCGCCACCGGTCATCCAATTGACCTCGACCAGTGCGTACCAGGGCGAGACGCTCGCCGCCGGATCGCGCGCCAGCATGCCGTGTTTGAGCTGCAGGTCGATGCCGAAGCGCGGCATCAGCTCGAACGCCGTGAGCCGGCTGCCGGCCCGCCCCCGCACCAGCGTGAACAGCTTCAGCGCCTGCTCCGGCGAGTCCACCGAGCAAAGCGCCGTCTCGTGGCCCGCCGGCTGCGGAAAGAGCTTGAGCGTCGCCGCGGTGATGATCCCGAGCGTCCCTTCGGCGCCGACCAGGAGATCCTTGAGATCGTAGCCGGTGTTGTCCTTCTTGAGGGCATTGAGCCCGTGGTAGAGCCGGCCGTCGGCCAGTACAGCCTCGACCCCGAGGCAGAGCTCGCGCGCATTGCCATAGGCCAGCACCTGCACGCCGCCGGCGTTGGAGCTGAGGACGCCGCCGATGCGCGCCGAGCCCTGGCTCGCGATCCAGAGCGGGAACATCGCGCCGGCCGCCTCGGCCACCGCGTGCGCGTGCTGCAGGATCACCCCCGCCTCGAGCGTCATGAACCCGGCTGCGGCGTCGACCTCGCGCACCCGGTCGAGCCGCTGCAGCGAGACGATGACCTCGCGGCCGCTGACCGGCACCTGCGCGCCCACCAGCCCGGTGTTGCCGCCCTGCGGAATCAGCGGCACCCGGTTGTCGTTGGCCCAGCGGCAGAGTGCCTGCACCTCGGCCACCGATTTCGGCCGGGCGACCGCCGCGGCCGGGACGTAGTAGCGCTTCCGCGGCTCGTTCAGGTAGGCGCCCATCTGGCCGGCGTCGCCGATCACGCCGTCCGAGCCCAGGATCGCCGTCAGGCCGGCGACTACCGCAGGAAAGTCCATGGTCATGGCCGGCACCTTATGGCACAAGCCTCAAAACTCAAGAACGGAAGGGAACCCCTCATGGCCGATGGTTTGATGACAGGAAAGCGCGGCCTGGTCATGGGCGTCGCCAACAACCGCTCGATCGGCTGGGGCATCGCCAGGGCGCTGGCCGGGCAGGGCGCCGAGCTGGCTTTTTCGTACCAGGGCGAGGCGCTCAAAAAGCGCGTCGAGCCGCTCGCCGCCGAGGCCGGTTCCAACTTCCTCGTCGAGTGCGACGTCACCAACGACGCGGCGATGGACGAGACCTTCCGCCAGATCAAGGCGCGCTGGGGCCACCTCGATTTCCTCGTCCACGCCATTGGCTTTTCCGACAAGAACGAGCTCGACGGCCGCTACATCGATACCAGCGCCGGCAATTTCGCGATGACCATGAACATCTCGGTCTATTCGTTCACGGCCGTCGCCAAGCGCGCCGAGCCGCTGATGAGCGCCGGCGGTTCGCTGCTGACGCTGACCTACTATGGCGCGCAGCGCTACATCCCCAACTACAACGTCATGGGCGTGGCCAAGGCCGCGCTCGAGGCCTCGGTGCGCTATCTTGCGGTCGACCTGGGCAAGGCCGGCATCCGCGTCAACGCCATCTCGGCGGGCGCCATCAAGACGCTCGCGGCCTCCGGCATCTCGGGCTTGCGCGACATGCTGCACTGGCAGGAAGCCAACGCCGCGCTCCGCCGCAACGTCGACATCGACGACGTCGGCAAGGCGGGACTGTACCTGCTCTCGGACTTGTCATCCGGGGTCACCGGCGAAATCCACTATGTCGATGCAGGCTTCAACGTAGTGGGCATGAAGCTCATGGACGAAGCCGCGGCCGAGACCACCCCCGCAAGCTGAGAGACCCATGGCCGATCTGGTCTGGCCCGAGCTCTATTTCATCCGGCACGGCGAGACCGACTGGAACGCCGAAGGCCGCTACCAGGGCAGCCGCGACATTCCGCTCAACGCCCGGGGGCAGGGACAGGCCGACCTCAACGGGGCCTTGCTGAAACAGCTCCTGGTGCGCGCCGGACGGGCCCCGGCCGATTTCTCCTGGTACGTCTCGCCGCTGGGGCGCACGCGCGAAACCATGAACCGCGTCCGTGCCCAACTCCCTCAGCCGCTGCCGGATGTGACCATCGATCCGTGCCTGATCGAGATTTCCTTCGGTATCTACGAAGGTCACCTGCACACCGAGCTGGCCTCGGGGGCGATGGCCATCGCCGGCGAGCGCGATGCGAGCTTCTGGTATTTCCGGCCGCCGGAGGGCGAAAGCTACGACGACGTCGCCAAGCGCGTGCTGGATTTCGGCCGCTCGCTCACCGGCCCCGCGATCATCGTCTCGCATGGCGGCATTCTGCGGGTGCTGCGCCACCTGATCGAGGGGTTTCCGCACGAGCGGGCGGTCAACTGGTTTCCGCCGCAGGATTCGGTGGTTCACTTTACCGACGGCAAGTCGGTAGTGTATCCGGCAGGCCAAAGCTGGGACGACTAGCCCGGCCGCGCGAGGTCCCATGAGCTTCAACACCTTCGGCCACATGTTCCGCTTCACCACCTGGGGTGAAAGCCATGGGCCGGCGATCGGCGTGGTGGTGGACGGCTGCCCGCCGGGCATTCCGATCAGCGCCGAGATCATCCAGCGCGATCTCGAACGGCGGCGGCCGGGGCAGTCTCGCTTCACCACGCAGCGGCGCGAGGAAGACCTCGTCAACATCCTGAGCGGGGTGTTCGAGGACGAGCATGACGGGCTGCTCAAGAGCACCGGCACGCCCATCTCGATGCTGATCGAGAACACCGACCAGCGTTCGAAGGATTATTCCGACATCAAGGACAAGTTTCGCCCCGGCCACGCCGACTACACGTACCTCCAGAAATACGGCATCCGCGACTACAAGGGCTCGGGCCGCGCCTCGGCGCGCGAGACCGCGGCCCGCGTCGCCGCCGGTGCCATCGCGCGGCAGGTGATCCCCAACGTCACCATTCGGGGCAGCCTCGTGCAGATGGGGCCGCACCGGATCGACTACGCCAATTTCGACTGGGCGCAGGTCGGCGAGAATCCGTTCTTCTGCGCCGATCCGAAAGCGGCGGCCGAGTGGGAGGTGTACCTCGACAACATCCGCAAGGACGGCAACTCCGTCGGTGCGGTGATCGAAGTGGTGGCCGAAGGCGTGCCGCCGGGCTGGGGTGCGCCGATCTATGGCAAGCTCAGCGCCGATCTGGCGGCCGCCATGATGTCGATCAACGCCGTCAAGGGCGTCGAGATCGGCGAGGGCATGGCTGCGGCCGCGCTCACCGGCACCGAAAATGCCGATGAGATGCGTGCCGGCAACAACGGTCCGTACTTCAAGTCGAACCACGCCGGCGGCCTCCTTGGCGGTATCTCGAACGGCGATCCAGTCGTGGTGCGCTTCGCGGTCAAGCCGACGTCGTCGATCCTGACGCCACGCGAGACGGTCGACACCCACAACGCCAACACCGAGGTGCTGACCAAGGGCCGTCACGACCCGTGCGTCGGCATCCGCGCCGTGCCGATCGGCGAGGCCATGATGGCCTGCGTACTGGCCGATCACTTCCTGCGCCATCGCGGCCAGACCGGTCGCGCCGGCGGGGTGGGGCTTGACTGACGCAGGCGCCGAACAGCACTTTCAGCAGGCGCAGGACAAGCACCGCGCCGGCCGGCTGGGCGATGCCGTCAACCTCTACCGAGACACGCTGGCGCGCGATCCGCGTCACCTCGGTGCGCTGTTCAATCTCGCGCAGATCAGCCTGCGCCGCGGCAATCCAGCCGAGGCCGAAAGCCTGCTGCGCCGCGCCATCGCCATCACCCCGGCTGAACCGGCATTCCATGTCTCGCTGTCGGCGGCGCTTCGCGCCGACGGGCGCCCGGCGGAGGCGAAGGCAAGTGCCGAACAGGCGCTGAAGCTGCGCGCCAATCTGCCCGACGCCTGGAACAACCTCGCACTGGCGGCGATGGACCTTGGCGATGTGGCGCTGGCTGAGCAGGCCTTCGCCCGGCTGCTCGCACTCGATCAACGCCATGCCGACGGCCTGATCGGGCTCGGAAGCCTGCGGCTGCAACAGGGCCGCCTCGACGAAGCCGAGCAGGCGCTCGGCAACGCCATCCGCCTGCGTCCCAACCACCCACTCGCTTACATCCGGCTCGGCGACGTGTTCACGGCGCGAGGCCGTCTCATGCCTGCCGTCGAAGCGTATCGCCGGGCTCGAACGCTCGATGCCGGCAACCTCGAAGCCGCGGAAAAGTACGACCGGGCGTTGGCGAACTCGGGTGGCGCCGAAGCGGTGCGCGCGGGCCTCGAGCAGGCCGTGACGCGCGAGCCGAACAACGCGATGGCCCATGAGCTGCTGGGCGATTTCCTGAGCGCCCATGGCTTCATCGACGAGGCCGCACAAAGCTTTCGCCGTGCCGCGGCGCTCGACCCGGCGAACACCGGCCTGCTCGCCCGCGTGGTGCAGACGTGCAAGATCAAGGCGGCCGGCGATCCGGACTTGGCCGCGCTTCACAGCGCCTACGACCGCCTGCCGCCGCAGAGCCTCGAGCGCGAACCGCTGGCCTTCGCTTTGGGGAAAGCCTTCGATGACATCGGCGAGCCGCTACCGGCGTTCGACGCCTATGCCGAAGGCAACGCGCTGAAACGCCGACAGATCGCGTATTCGCTCGACGCCGATGCGCGCCATTTCACCGAAACCGCGAGGGTCTTTTCGGCCGAGTTCATGGCGCGTTATCGCGG
>DATMTK010000109.1:0-15735 GCA_035564755.1 Devosia sp.
GAGCGCCATCAAGCTCGCCAACCGCCATCGCGCCGTGATTGCCAAATGCGATCCGACCGGGCTCAAGCCGGTCAGCGCCGAAATTGACGAAGCCTCCGATCGTCGCATCCCTGCCGATCGCGGCCTCGATCGTGAGTTCCGTCAACCCGTTCTGCAGCGCGACGACGAAACCATCATCGGCGAGGAACGGGCGCAACCGCGTCACGGCGTCCGCCGTGTGCTGCGACTTCACGCAGAGGAGCACCACGCGCCAACGGCCCGACAGTTCGTCGGGAAGCCGGGCATCGACAGCGGCCTGGAAGGCAAAACTGCCGCCCTGAATCACCAGGCCGCGATCCGTCGACCGCATCGCCAGGACGTGATCGCGATCGGTATCGACAAGGGTAACCGCAACGCCGCTGGGGACCAGCGCGGCACCGATCGACGCGCCGATCGCACCCGCCCCCCAGATCAGGACGGCATCGGCCATCAGACGGCCCTGTCCGGCCCGATCGCCGCCGCGATCCTGCCCGCCGTCTGGGTAAGAGCCGAAATCAGATCTCCGCGTGTGGCCGGGAACCGCGCGGAAACGCAGCCGATGTTCAGGGCGGCATGGGCATGCCCCGGCCCGAGTGGGATCAGGCACGCGATGCCGGTCCCGCCCAGCGCGAATTCGTCCTCGACGATCGCAACGCCGGTCGCCCTGGCCTCCGCCACCAGCTCGACGAGCCGGTCGATATCGGTCACCGTGCGTTCGGTCTGTTGCTCCAGCGTGGCGCGGGACAATGCCGCCCTGACACCGTCGTCGTCCTTCACGCTCAGCAGCACCCGGCCAATCGCCGTGCAATAAGCCGGAACCTGGCGCGGCAGATCGATGTCGAAGCGGATGTCGCGGCTTGCCGCTTCCTTGGCGATCAGGCGCACTACGTCGCGATCGCCAGTCATACCCAGCAGAACGGTCTCGCCAACCGTATCCGCTAGGTCGCGCATCAGCGGTGGGCCGACACGTAGCAGCCGGCCGTGCCGCGCGAACCCGTCACGACGGACCATGTCGTTCAACCGATAGAGATCGCCATCATCGCGAACCAGATACCCTCGCCGGCTCAGTGTCCGCAAAAGACCCAGCGCACTGCTTTTCGGCAGATCGAGTCCCTTGGCTACGTCGGTCAGCGAAAGACCATCGCAGCGTGCGGAAAACAGCTCGAGCATATCGAGTACGCGTGCGGCGGACTTGATCTCGTCGTTCATAAATGAAAACTCTGATTCATACTTGTGAACGCTACGCATCGTCCGCTATCTGTCAAGTGGTGAAATCTGGAGACGTGCCGATGACCACCGAAGCTGAGATCGTTTCCACGCTAAGCGCTTGGGCCAACTGCGAAAGCCCGAGTAACGATGCGGCTCGCGTCAACGCCATGCATGACCTCGTCAGCCAGGAAATTGAGTCGTCTCCAGCAATCCGACTCCAGCGCATTGCGGGAACCGCCGGAGTCGGCGACATCGTTCTGCTTCAGGCCGGCCCGGAATCCGACAGGACTGGCCTGTTGTTGCTGGCTCATGTCGATACCGTCCATCCCGTCGGGACAATCGACTCGGCGCTGCCCGTCCGGCGGGAGGGGGATCGCCTGTACGGGCCGGGGCTGTATGACATGAAGGGCGGCGTCTTCTGTGCGGTCCGGGCTCTTCGCAACGTCGCGGCGGCCGGGCTCTCCCGACCTGTGACGATGTTGTTATCGCCTGACGAGGAAATCGGCAGCCCGACTACTGCGGACCGGATCAGGCGACTTGCCGAAACCGCGGATGTCGCGCTCGTCGTCGAGCCGGCGCGGGCTGGCGGGCACGCGGTCACGGCGCGCAAAGGAGTCGCCTGGTTCGAGATCACCACCGTGGGGCGGCCCGCCCACGCCGGAACGCACCACGCCGACGGCCGTAGTGCGATTCGTGCTGCGTGCGATCTCGTACGTCAGCTCGAAGGACTTACCGATTACGAACTGGGGACCACGGTTTGCGTCGGAGAAATCCGCGGCGGGACGGCGCGCAATGTCGTGCCGGCGCGATGCTCATTCACCGTAGATGTCCGGGTCTCGAAAGCATCTGAGGTCGAACGGATCCAGCGAACCGTTTCGGCACTCGACTGTGGCCCGGATATCGCCGTGACCATCGGCGGCGGCTTTAATCGCCCACCATTCGAGAAGACCTCGGAATCGGCCGCCTTGCTAGCCAGGGCAGCGGCGATCGCCGCCGGGATCGGCTTCTCTCTCACCGACGTGCCGATGGTCGGGGGCGGCTCAGACGGCAATTTCGTCGCCACCGCGGGCGTACCGACTCTCGACGGGCTGGGCGTCGAAGGCGGGGGCGCACACACGAATGAAGAATTTATGCTCCTCTCGTCGGTCACGCCACGGATCGAACTTTTGACACGTCTCCTGCTCGACCGGAGCATCGGCCGATAGGCAATGAGGCCGCGAGGTACGATGGTCGTCGGGCATGCCGGTGCAGTCGAGGCGAGTGGGGCGCTCGTCCAACTCTCCGGGAGAAACAGCCACAATGCGACCAACACCGGCACTTCACACGATGCCAACGTCTGCGACACCAGCGTCTGGCATTTGGCGTTCTTCCCAACGCCGAGGCATATGGGGCGCGACGCGCACCGAGTGACGCCCCTTCTTGGGCCGCTTGGTATCGTCGATGATCAATCAGGTATCGTCACCATTCACCATCCGGTCGGCTGCGGCAAATAAGTCCATCTCCAGCGGTGCGGTATCCCACACACCGTTCGCAATAACGTGATGCAGCCGGTCATTAGGGTCCGGACCCTAGTGATCTGCGGTATTGGAGGAGGCGTATCGTGAAATCTGTTCGTGCGTCGCGAACCAGGCGCCCTTGGCTTTCGCCGCTCTGATCACTTCTTCGAGGATCCATATGCGCGATCGCTGGCCGATGATGTGCGGATGCATGGTGACCTGAAAGATGCCCCCTTCGGCTTCTGCCGCTTCCAATTCGCGCAGGAAGATGTCGAGGACCGCCTCGGGCGACGTATAGGGACGCAGCCCGGCAAAGCGGTTCATGCCGAAATAGACCGCATCGTCCCGCACCCATTGCACCGGCAGCTCGACGATGCCGGTGGCTTTCCCGTCCAGTTCGAGCTCGTAGCAATCGTCGTCCGCCATCAGCGAGCTATCGTAGAGCAGGCCGAGATCGAGCAGGATCCGGAGCGTGTTGAAACTGTAATCCCAGGACGGCGTGCGCATGCCGACGGGCCGCATGCCGGCGATCTGTTCCAGCGTATCGGCCGATCGCGCCATCAGATCGTATTCGTCATCGCGGCAAAGCGTCGAGTTGAGCTCGTGTATCCAGCCGTGGATGCCGATTTCATGCCCTTCGGCGACGACGCGGCGTTGTTCGTCGGGGTGCAGCAAGGCTACCACCGCCGGCACGAAAAAGCTGGCCGGCACTGCGTAGGCGGCAAGGATATCCAGGATGCGGGGAATGCCGCGGCGGGCCCCGTATTGGCCCCAGCTCTGCCGGCTTATCGATTTGCCGCCATCCCTTAGATCGGTCGTCTCGTGGTCGCTGTCGAACGAGAGGCCGACGGCGAAACGCGCCCCGCCGGGCCATTGGGCGGGGGCGAGCGAACGTCCCGCCCGAACATGACCGACGATCCCGCGCCAATGCTCTTCGGGCCAGCGCCACGGCGCCGTCTCGGCTGCTTCGGCTGCGTTGTCCATTCATCTCCCTCCGTTCACCGCGAGATTCTGGCCGGTCACGAAGCCGGCCCAGTCCGAAGCCATGAACAGCACCGCGAGGGCGACATCTTGCGGCGTGCCCAGTCGGCGCAGGGGCGTAGCGGCGAGCAACGCGTCACGCTTTTCCCTCCCCATCGCTTCCCATTGATCCCGGGTCGCGACGTTAGTTTGCACGAAGCCTGGCGAAATGCAGTTCACGCGGATCGCGAACGGCCCAAGTTCGTGCGCGAGCTGCCGGGTGAGGCCGAGCAAGCCGTGCTTCGCCGCACAATAAGCCTGGACGCCGGTCAGGCTTGGTCGGCTCGCCGCGCCGGAGGCGATGTTCACGATCGCTCCGCCGCCGGCGGCCTTCATGCCGGGAATGCAGGCGGCTGATAAAGCGGCGGCGGCAGTAAGGTTGATCGCGATCAGGCGATCCCAGTCGTGATCGGGCACATCCTCCATCGGCGCCGCCGACTGGCCGGCCACGCCGCCCGCATTGTTGACGAGCAGAGTGACGGGTGAACCCTCGGCCCTCTCGATTCCGGCGACCCAGCCCCGCGCCGCGGCGCGGTCGGCAAGATCGACGCGGGACAGCACAGCGCCCGCCGCTTCGAGCGCGTCGCCGTCACCGGGCTCGATATCGCAGCCATGCACGGCCAAGCCCTGCGCCAACAGCAAGCGCGCGATCGTCTGGCCGAAAGCCGAGAAACACCCCGTTACGGCGGCAACCCGGCCGGGAAATGCGACGGCGATTCCCGTCATTTCGGGGGCTCTCCGCCGAGTCTCCGGCCGATCTCCGCCGTACCTTGTCGAAGGGCAACGAAAATCGACTCCCGCTTCGATTGAACGCGACTGCTCACGCAGGAAATGTTGAGCGCGCCAATCAGCGTGTTCGCGGCGTCGAAGACCGGTGCCGCGATGCCGGTGCCGCCAAGCGCGAATTCTTCGGCCGAGAAGGCGTGGCCGCACCGCGCGGCCTCTTCGATGATTGCCATAAGCTCGGCAGGATCGGTGACCGTGAACGGGGTGATCGGCCGGATATCGCGCGCCGCGAGCTGTCGCACCCGTTCCCCCGTGCTCAGGCCCGAAAGCAGGGCGCGGCCGACCGCAGTGCAATAGAGGGGAATGGGACGGCTGATGTCGCTGTCCCAGCGTATCTCCACGTCTGGCATCGCCTTGGCGAGCACCCGCGCTTCGCCGGGCTCGTCGAGAATGCCGAAGGTCGCGCTTTCGCACAGTTCCTCGGCGAGGCGGCCGAGGACCGGTTCTACCGCCGCTATCAGATTAGCGTAGGGCACCGTCCGCCACCCGAATGCGCCTGCCCGGAATTCGGGATTGAGCACATAGAGATCGGCGCCGGTGCGGTTGGCGTAGCCGCGCGCCGACAAGGTGCGCAGCAACATCAGCGTGCTGCTCTTGGGCATCGCCAGCCGCTGCGCCGCGCGACTCAACGAAATGCCCCCGGGCTCGCAACAGAGCAATTCGATCAAATCGAGCGCGCGAGCGACGGAGCGAACCATGCTGGTCATGAATATGAACGATATTCCGAATCTTGAACACGCTTCATGCGTCCGGTTATACCGGGGCGTCAATTGTCCATGTGAGTCGGCAAGGGGTTCATGCTCGACGAAGGCGTTTCGATGCTGTCTTCCTGGATCGCACAGGAAAGTCCCACAGACGTTCCCGCGGCCGTCAACGCGATGGGCGATCTGGTGATTGCCGAGGCGAGCGCTGCAGTCACGGCCGAGCGGATCGCTTCCCAAGGGCAATACGGCGACATGGTGCTGCTCCGCACAGGTCCGCAAAACGGCCGAAGGCCTATCCTGATGATCGGCCATCTCGACACGGTCCATGCGATCGGCACGCTCGCCGGCCCCTTGCCGCTTCGCCGCGAGGGGGACAAATTATACGGCCCCGGCGGCTATGACATGAAGGCCGGAATCCTCATCGCGCTTAAGGGCCTTCGGGACGCGCTGGCGAGCAACACGCTCCGGCGCCCGGTTGTCCTCGCGCTCTCGCCCGACGAAGAAACCGGCAGCCCTTTCAGTCGCGCCATCATCGAAGCGCTCGGCCGAGAAGCCGCTTATGCACTGGTGTTCGAGCCAGCGCGCCGGGGCGGAGGATGCGTCACCTGCCGCAAGGGAACCGGCCGGTTCCAGATGACCATCGAAGGCCGGGCCGCGCATTCCGGGATGAATCATGAAGAAGGACGCAGCGCAATTCGGGAAGCCGCCCACCAGACCTTGCGGTTCGAAGCGCTGACCGACTACCAGCGCGGGATTACCGCCAATGTTGGGCTGATTGCCGGTGGCAGCGGCGCGAACACGGTGCCGTCGCGTTGCACAATGACTTTGGATATCCGCGTACCCACGTCAAGAGACGGTGACGCCGCCGAGCGGACAATTCGGAATGCGACGCCCGTTGATCCGGACGTTCGGCTCACCGTCACCGGCGGCATGATCCGCCCGCCCTTCGAGCGCAGCGATAGAACCGCCGCACTGCTCGATCTGGCGCAGGAGACGGCCGCCGGCCTTGGCCTGTGCCTTCCCGAGGCGCCGCGCGCCGGCGGCGGCTCCGACGGCAATTTCACCGCCGCGCTCGGTGTGCCGACGCTCGACGCCCTTGGCGCGGAGGGTGACGGCGCCCACACGCATCACGAGCATGTCCTCATTTCCTCGCTCGCCGTCCGACGTGCGTTTATCGGCAAGTTATTGGGCGCGCTTTGATATTGAGCATGCTGCGCCGCCTCGACCGCTTCGTGCCGGACGTCGCAGCCATCTTGTGGGGTGGGCGACTTTGTTGACATCGTTTCGCTATTTTCACCAGGTCGCGCGGCTTGGCAGCATTCGTCAAGCGAGCGAATGCCTCAACGTGGCGCCGTCGTCGGTCAGCCGACAGCTGCTCATGCTCGAACGGCAATTCGGTACGATGCTGCTGGCGCGATCAGCGCAAGGAGTCAGCCTCACCCATGCCGGGATACTGGTCGACGAGTTCGCCCAGACGATGCTGCTTGATTTCGATACGCTGCGCGCAGATATCGACGATCTGCGAGGGATCGGCAGAGCGATGATCCGGGTCGCCGCCATCGAAAGCCTCGCTAGCCAGCCGCTCGCTGCGCTGACGGTGTTCCGTGAGCGGCATCCGGGGGTGGTTTTCAGGATATTGACACTTCCAGCTTCGCAGGTTGAGGACGCCGTTCGTACCGGCACCTGCGATCTCGGATTGACGATCAACCCCTCTACCGATCCGGAGCTGCGCACCGTCTGCGATTTCCACGAGCCGTTGCTGCTTGCGGTCGCGCCCTGTCATCCGCTCGGGGACCGAACCAGTATCAACATCGCGGACCTGGTGCACCACGATCTTGCCGTGCATGAGAGCGAGCATGGCGTGCGGCGTCTCATCGATCTCGCTTCCCGATCTCATGGCTTCACGATCAACCCGGTGCTGTCGAGCAGTTCTCTCAAGGTCCTGAAGGATTTCGCGAGTTGCGGCCTCGGCGCCGCGATCATCACGCGCAGCGGCGCCGCCGGTGCGGAATTGTGCGGGCAACTCGTTCTGATTCCGATCAACGAGCCGATCCTCGACGGCAGCCGGACCGGACTCATCGTCCGCCGCGACCGGCGGCTGTCGCGCGCACTCAACCTGTTTATGGAGGAAATCGTTCAAGCGATGCGAGCGTCGTCATGCGAATGAGCATTCCCCGCGGCGATCCCGACAGGGCAGGCACCCGACTACCGCGCGGCGCACTCACCCTCGAACAGCTGCGGATCTTCGTCGCGGTCGCCGAGCGCGAGCACATGACGAAGGCGGCCGAAACGCTGCACATCACCCAGTCGGCGGCGAGCGGCGCGATCGCCGCGCTGGAGGCGCGCCACGACGTGCGTCTGTTCGATCGCGTCGGGCGACGCATCGAGCTGACCGATGCGGGGCGCGTGCTGCTCGGCGAAGCGCGCACGGTGCTGGCGCGCGCCACCGGCGCCGAACTCGCTTTGGCCGAAATCGGTGGACTGAAGCGCGGCCGGTTGCGCCTCGTGGCGAGCCAGACGATCGCCGGCTATTGGCTGCCCGAGAGGCTCGCCGTTTTCCACCGGCGCTTTCCGCCGATCGAGCTTGATGTGGCGATCGCCAACACGCAGACGGCGGCGCGGATGGTTTCCGATGGTGAGGCGGAACTGGGCTTCATCGAAGGCGGCACCGACGAGCCTGCCCTCGCCGTCTGGGAAGTCGATACCGATCGCATGGTCCTGGTCGGCCAGCAGGCGGTCGATTACGTCAGCAACGACTGGCTGCGCGGCGCGCCCTGGATCATGCGCGAACCCGGTTCCGGCACCCGATCGACGTTCGAACGCGCGATCTGGGACAGGGGAATCGATTTCCGCGATCTCAAGATCGCGCTTACCCTTCCCTCCAATGAATCGGTGTTGGCCGCCGCCAGGGCCGGTATCGGCTATGCGGTCCTGTCGCACCGCGTGGTCGCGCCGGGGATCGAATCCGGCGCTTTATCGGCCTTGCCGTTCGATCTGCCGACGCGCCCGTTTTACGGCCTGCGCCAAAAGGAGCGCTATCGCAGCAAGGCGGCCGACGCGCTTCTCGATACGATCAAGGCGCATAACGACAATCTCGACTGGGTAATATGATCTGCCCAGGCGTTTGAAATCTATTAATCAATCGTTCTAGATGTTCAGTCCGGGACACTGAAAGCGCGATATTACGGTGGGCGAGGGGATCGCGGCGCCGTCAGGACTCATCGGCGCCGATGATTGGAACCATCTGAATAGATCGTTGGAACCGCGGAATAATTTGCCTCAAGCCCGTGCCGGCAAGGAGGCAATCCATGACGGCTGGCGCCATACCGCTTGGGAAAGCGCGCGCGATATCCCGTTTCGCACCGGGGCTGTCGCTCTGCCTCGGCGTCACCGTGCTCGCTTATATAGGCGAACGGATCGAACGCATGTTGTTCGATCGGGCCTGGCTGGAGGCGCTGGTGCTCGCGATCCTCATCGGCGCTTTTGTCCGCTCGGTATGGAAGCCGGGCGCGCGCTATTGCGCAGGCATCGGATTCGGCGCGAAATTCCTGCTTGAGGTTGCAGTCGTGCTGTTGGGCGCATCGATCAGCGCGAGCACCATCCTCGCGGCCGGGCCGGGCCTCGTCGTCGCCGTCGCGGGCACGGTGGCTGTCGCGATCGCGTGCAGTTTCGTCATCGGCCGGTCACTGGGGTTGCCGGCGCGGCTGTCGCTGCTCGTCGCCTGCGGCAATTCGATCTGCGGCAATTCCGCGATCGCCGCCGTCGCGCCGGTGATCGGCGCGGACGGCGACGACGTCGCCGCCTCGATCGGCTTTACGGCCGTGTTCGGGGTGATCGTCGTTCTCGGGCTGCCGCTGCTGAACATCGCGCTCGGGATGAATGCGCTGCAATATGGAGCGCTGGCGGGGTTGACGGTCTATGCGGTGCCGCAAGTCATTGCCGCCGCCGCGCCGATCGGGCCCGTGGCCGTCCAGATGGGGACGCTGGTGAAGCTGGTCCGCGTGCTGATGCTCGGACCGGTCTGCGTGCTGCTGTCGCTGGTCGCGCCACGCTTGTCGCCCGCCCACGTTTCGCCGGAGGTTCCCCCAGGGAAGGAGCGGCCGCGAAGTGATCCGCCGCCGGCTAGCCAGCTGGTTCCGTGGTTCATCATCGGGTTCCTGCTGATGCTGACGCTGCGCTCGCTGGACGTTCTTCCCCACCGGCTGCTTCCCCCGGCGAGCGCCGCGGCGACGATATTGACGGTGATCTCGATGGCCGGCCTCGGCCTTGGCGTGGACGTGCGCACCGTCGCCAGCTCAGGCGTCAGAGTTACTGCCGCGGTGACGTTGTCGCTGGTTGCGCTCGGCGGAATCAGCCTCGTGCTCATCCGCGGGCTTCACATCATTTGAAGGGATACTTGCTCTGGATATCTTTCGTCTCATCCACGTCCGCTGCGTGAGCCGGCAGGCGGGCAGGCGGCTGGCTCTCGCGGCCAAACCGATCGTGCTGGCCGTCTTGATGGTGGGTGGCGTCCCTACCGCAGCATGCGCGCAGGCCGCGCCCGACGCAGGAGACCGCGAAGAGGTGGAGCAGCTCAAGGCGCAGGTCCGGGTGTTGCAGCAGCGGCTCGACAGACTCGAGGCCACCCGGGTGACACCGGCCGCCGCGACGCCGTCAACCGCCGCCGTGGCCGCTGCGCCGTTGGTCGGGCAGTCCGCCACGCCCGATCGGGTCCCCGCGACCAGGATAGGTGGCAAAGCCTATCTGAACGTCAGCGGCATCCGTCAGCGATTGGATGGCGCGCCATCGCCGCAAGATGGCGTTCAGGCCGAGCTCAAGCGCTTCTATCTGACGGTGGACCACACGTTCAGCCACGTCTTTTCCGCCAATCTGACGACCGACTTCCGTTACGGCACTAACGGGCTGTCGCGAGACGACGCGCTGTTCGTCAAGAAGGCCTATCTGCAAGCGGCGCTCGCTCCCGAGCTGTTTGTTCGCATCGGTTCAGCCGACATGCCCTGGATACCGTTTGTCGAGGGCGTCTATGGCTATCGCTTCGTCGAAACCACGTTGATCAACCGGACCAAATACGGCGCCGCCGCCGATTGGGGCTTGCATGTCGGTGGCTCGCTCGGTGGCGGACGGATCAGCTACGCACTGTCGGCGGTCAATGGCGCCGGCTTCCAGACGCTGTCGCGCAGTTCGAACACCGTCGATCTCGAAGGCCGGATCAGTGCACATCCTACCAAGGAGATCGTATTCGCACTCGGCGGGTACACCGGCAAGCTCGGCAAGAGCGCCGATGGTGGCTCCGTCACCGAACACCGCGCAAGGCGCTTCGATGCACTCGCCGCTTATGCCGGCAAAGTCGGCCGCCTCGGCATCGAATATTTCAAGGCATGGGACTGGAACAACGTCACCACGCCCGAGAGCGACACGAGTTCGGGCTGGTCGGCGTTCGGGTCCTACGCCTTTACGCCTAGGCTAGGCGTGTTCGGCCGCTACGACTGGGTCAATCCCGATCAGGAGACCAACAGGCCATTCCGCGAGCGGTATTTCAACTTCGGCTTCGATTATCGGCCGGTCGAGAATGTCGATCTCGCCCTCGTCTATAAGCGTGATCGCGCCGATGCGGGGCTGATCCCGACCACGAACGGCACGATCGGTGGCCTCGGGCGCGGCACCTATGACGAGATCGGCGTCTGGTCGCAGTTTTCGTTTTGAGAAGTGAATGGAGCACCGCCCGTCTCAGGGCCTCTTTCCTACCGACGTCGCAGGGTCATCAGCACGCCCAGCGTCACGGCGGCGCAAGCGGTGACGTAGAGACCCGGCGCCGCCGGCGATCCGGTGGCGCGGATCAGGTATGTGCAGAAGAAGGGCGCGAAGCCGCCGAACAGCATCACCGCCGAATTATAACCGACCGACAACGCCGTATGGCGAACGTTGGTCGGGAACAACTCGGAGAGTGCGGCCGGCGCTACGCCGTTGAACAAGCCGTAAAGCAGCCCGGCGACCAACGATACCGCCGACAGGTTCACGGCGTCCGGCCACATCCCGAGCAACAGGAACAGCGGCATCGCGAGCACAGTGAAGCCGATCGCCGACAAGCGCAGCGGAAGCATCCGGCCGACCCGATCCGACCAGCTTCCAGCGATCGGCACCACTACGATATTGGCCAACGCGGCACAGGTCGCCGCCCGCAGCGCGTCGCCTGCTTCGAGGCCGAGCGTCTGAACCGCGAAAGTCGGCATGAAGGTGATGAACACATAGCTCGCCACGGTCCACATGACGGTCAGGCCGAAACAGGTGGCTACGGCACCACGATGGCGGCCGAACGCGGCGCGAAGCGGCGACTCCAGCCGTTGCCGGTCGCGCCTCGCCGCTTCGAATGCGGGCGTTTCCGAGACCCGTGCGCGCAGGTAATAGCCGACCGGCGCCATGATCAGCCCGAACAGGAACGGCACCCGCCATCCCCACGAGCTCAAAGCGGGACCGGTGAGCCAGCTGTGCGCGGCAAGCGCAGTGCTCACCGCGGCGATCTGCGCGACGCCGGTGCTGAGTTGCTGGAAGCTGCCGTACAGGCCGCGTCGATGGGGCGGTGCGAATTCGAAGAGGAAAGCGGTCGCGCCGCCCCATTCGCCGCCGGTCGAAAATCCCTGGAGCAATCGGCACAGCACGAGCAGCACCGGTGCCCAGAGCCCGATCTGGGCATAGGACGGCACCAGCCCGGTTAGACCGGTGGCCAGCGCCATCAATGAGATGGTGAGCGCCAGCGCACCCTTGCGGCCGTGGCGATCGCCGTAACTGCCGAGCACCATCGCGCCGATCGGCCGCATCAGGAAGCCGACGCCATAGGTCGCAAAACTGGCGAGGACGGATGCGATCGGATCCTGCGAAGGGAAGATCGCCGCGCCAATCTCGACGGCGAAATAGCCATAGACGGTGAAATCGAAGATTTCGAACAGATTACCGGCTAGGCAGGCGAGGATCGCCCGCCGCCGGACCGGATCGGAGCGAAAGAGACGGGTAATGCCTGGCACGATTCGGTTCACATCTGATATTGAAAGCCATCGACCGTGAGGGTCTGGCCGGTCATGAAGTTCGGCTCGCTGGTCGCCAAGAAGAGCACCACTGCAGCGACGTCGGCTGGCTTGCCAACGCGGCGCAAGGCGATCCCGTTGGCGGCAATTTCCGAGCCGCGCGCCCGGATCACCGGGTTCCCGCCACCTTCCGTGGCGATCAGGCCCGGAGCGATCGCATTGATGCTGATCGCCGGTCCGAGCTCCTTTGCCAGCGACCGTACCATGCTCACGATCCCGCCCTTGGCGGCCGCGTACGCAAACCGGCTCACCGCCGCGGTAACACCGCCCGAATAGGCGTTGAGCGAGGACATGCAGACGATGCGTCCGCGACCCCGATCGAGCATGGCGGGGGCGACCGCACGGATATAGTTGAAACAGCTCTTGAGGTTGATCGCGATCGTGCGATCGAATTCTTCCTCCTCGATTTCCAATATGCCCTTCGGCATCGGCCTACCGGCATTGTTGAGCAGAAAGTCGATCGGGCCGAGTTCGCGCAACGTCTGGTCGACTGCCTCATGGGCGCGTCGATGGTCGGCGACATCGGCGATCGCCACCGAAACCTTTTGCCCCGCGTCCCTGATCTCACGGGCGGTCGTCCGGGCTTCGTCCTCGAGGATATCGACGAGCATGATCGGAAAGCCCGCCTGCGCAAGGGCCAGCGCGGACGCCCGCCCGATCCCCCGCGCGCCGCCGGTTACGATCGCGGCTCCCCGCTGGTTGGCTGGTCGAGTCATTGATTCAAATCTCCAACACTAGCCGAAGCGGGCAATCCGCCGTCGTCGGATGAACTACCTATTCCGAAGCGTTCGGAATCAGCACTGGCGGCGGCCCAACCAGCCTCGACCGCACATATTCTTCACGGCGCGTATTGCAGCGGGCGAAAATCGAAATGCTGCCCCGATTGCAGGTCCGGCTTGCGCTCGGGCTGTCCGTGCGCGTCGGCCTCGGTGATGTGGACATGCCCCCGGCCGATCACATCGAAACCGTCATGGTTCACGACGATGGCCGTGCTCTCGTCGAGGCCGATGCCGAGCAGGTCGGGGTGCTTGGCGATGATCGTCGCCATGTCGCCGACGCGGCCCCGGGTATCGTTATGCTGATCGATCGCGACATGATCGACCAGGCCGAACCCCTGCTCGTAGCCGGGGGCCATCAGGATGCGATTGCCTTCGCGCGCGCCGCGGACGAGGTAGGATGCCTGGATCGAAGCGCCAGCCGAGGTGCCGCCGATGACGCCGCCTCGCGTTAGCACCGCCTTCACCTCGCGCTCGGTTTTGGTGCCGAGATAGGAATCGACGAGCCGCCATTGCCGCCCCCCGGGAAAGAAGACCCCCTTCGCCTTCAGCAGCGGGGCGACGAAGGCGTCCGAATCCGCCTCCTCCCGGCTCAGCGTGTGCAGCACTGTGATATTGCGCGCGCCCGCGTCTTTCAGCACCGCGAGTCCAGGCCAGTCCTGGTCATATTGCTTGGGGCCGCCTGCGGTCGGGATGACGACGATCGACGCGTCCGGCCCGCCGGCGAGCTCGATGAACCGGTTGACGATTTTCGGCCCCAGCTTGCCGCCGCCAGCGATCACCAGCGTGCCTTGGCTCGGGCCATGTGGCGTCGTAGCTTGTGCCCCGATGGCTGCACAGGCGAGCGCCAATGCGAAAAGTGAGCTCCAACATTTCACGGGTTGCGCCTCCTAGCTTCGGTCTGTGAACAGGGGGTGGGGAGAAAGGATTGAACAGGGTTTCAAATGGTGTCGCTCGCGATGCGCGATTACTGTTGCGGCGACGGCATTACCGACAACGTTGGTTGCGGTTCGCCCCATGTCGAGAAAATGATCGACTCCGAGGATGAGCAACACACCGGCTTCGGGAATTCCGAACTTAGGCATGGTGGCGGCGAGTACGACCAGACTGGCGCGAGGGACACCGGCGATGCCTTTCGACGTTACCAGGAAGGTAGCCAACATTCCGATTATTTGCGATGGCGCGAGTTCAATGTCGCAAGCCTGCGCAATGAACATCGCGGCGAAAGTGCAATACATCATCGAACCGTCAAGATTGAAGGAATAGCCGAGCGGCAAAACGAAACCGGAAATTCGCGAAGGAACGCCAAATTCGTCCAGCGCGGCAAGCGTCGGCGCAAGTGCCGCCTCCGAGGACGCGGTCGAAAAGGCAAGCAACAGCGGATTGCGCAGAACTCGAGGAAGGAGCAGCACGCGACGGCCCGCGAAGCACAACCCCACGGTCAACAGCAGCGCCCAGAACAACAGGAGCGTCGCGTAAAACCCGATGACGAAGCGGCCATATAGCCATAAGATGCCGGCCCCTTCCTTGCCAACCGCGACAGCTACGGCCGCGAAAACCGCCAAGGGAGCAACCCACATGATGTAAGCTGTCATCTTGAGCATGATCGTAGACAGCGCGTCCAGCGGTGCGATCAGTGGGCGTGCAGCCGGACCCGCAGCCGTCATCGCAACACCTGCGAGTGTGGAAAAGACGACGATTTGAAGAATTTCGTTGGTGGCCATCGCCTGAACGACCGACGAAGGGACGATGTGGTCCAAAAAACTGCTCAGCGTGTTGTCCGTGCCGCCAACGGGGGCTGCCGCCGGCAGTATCAAATGCGCGCCATTGCCTGGTTGCAGGATTGACACGCAAAGCATGCCCAGCATCAGCGACACGACGCTTGCAGCAAGAAACCAGCAAAGCGCGCGCGCGCCGATCCTGCCCAGACTGGCGATGTCCTCCATTTGGGCAATTCCCGTCATGAGCGTCGCTAGGACCAACGGTGCGATGATCATTTTTATCAGTCGCAAAAACACGTCGGCCATGACAGGAAGCGATAGACTTGCCGTACGTGCGAATTGCGTATCAGACCAGTGATGCAGGGCCGCCCCCGCGATGACCCCGAGAACCAAGGCCAGCGCAATTGCCAATCCGAGTCGATTTTGCGACTGGCCGCGTTTCGCTTGATCGCACGCTTTCATCGGCCAACATTGCTGCTAACTGATCCGTAAAGCAGGCCATTGAACAACAGCTTGAAGGTTCCATAGGATTGCGCGCGCTGGGTCACCTCGGGCCCGAGCACGAGCAACTTGCCCTTGCCGACATCGACATCGGCGACAGCGATCGTGTTGGCCAGCCGCTCCTCGCCGATCGCCCAGCCGCTGCGCAGCGGATGCGGGCTGTCGTACCAGGCGACCCGTTCGAATCCCGCGCCGCTGCTGCCGGCGGCGGGCACGAAGCTCTGGTCGCTGTCGAAGAAGACATCGACCTGCTGGGACATGCCGTAGGCGAGCGGCTGACGATTATCGACGCGCACCCGTAGGATCGAGCCCTGAATATAGAAATCCTTGGTGTCGAGCCGTTTCGGCTCGCCGCCTTCGACGGTCGCCAGCGCGGGAGTAAGCGGCGTCCCCATCGTCTTGACGAGCCGCGTCGCGCCGCCGAC
>DATMTK010000110.1:0-5621 GCA_035564755.1 Devosia sp.
CTATCTCAAGCTCGCCGACATGGGCATGCCGCAGGACATCCGGCTGTCACCAGATGGAAAGGTGTTCTACGTCGCCGACATGATGAACGACGGCGTCTTCCTGGTCGATGGCGAAAGCTTCACCAAGATCGGCTTCATTCCCACGGGCGTCGGCACGCACGGCTTCGTCGTCAGCCGCGACGGCACCAAGCTCTACGTCTCCAACCGCGGCTCGCACGACCCCGATCACGCCAAGCCGCGCGGGCCGGGCAGCATCTCGATCATCGATTTCGCAAGCCGGACGATGATCGGCCGCTGGGACATCCCGGGCGGCGGCAGCCCCGACTTGGGCAATGTCAGCATCGACGGCAAGCATCTGTGGTTCTCGGGCCGCTTCGACGCCGAGGTCTACGACATCGACACCGACACCGGCGCGGTCAAGAAAATCCCGGCCGGCCCCGGCCCGCACGGCCTCACCGTCTGGCCGCAGCCCGGCCGCTACTCGCAAGGCCACACGGGGAATATGCGGTGAGGGTCAACACACACTGCATTGAAGCGTGGTTCTGCTTGTCCACCGATGTCGCCGCATCCAGGGAGTCCTCCCCGCGAAAGCGGGAATGACCCGGTGGGTGGGGGCGGGATGGCTCCCGCGTGGCCGCAGTTATCCGCCGATCCGTCCGCCCAGCTCGTCCTCGACATGCGCGCGGATGATCTCGTCCATGCTGCTCTCGGCTCTGAACCCGAGCGACAGCGCGCGCTTCGCGTCGAAATTGCGCGGCCAGCCGGCAACGATACGGACGATCGTCTCGTTCGGCTCCTCGCGGATCAGCGCCACCGCCTTGTCGCCGCCGGCGCGGCGGAGCGCGTCGATCTCCTCGCCCACCGTGGCGGTCAGGCCCGGCGCCGTGATGGTGCGGCGCCAGCCCAGCGCCGTCGTGTCCATGGTCGCGGCATGCAGCAGGAAGCCGACGGCGGCGCGCGGGCTCGCGAACCAGTGGCGCACGTCGCGGCTCACCGGCAGCACCGCCTCCTGCCCGACCAGCGGCTCGCGCAGGATGTTGGAGAAGAACCCCGAGGCCGCAGCGTTCGGCTTGCCCGGCCGCACCACGATGGTGGGCAGGCGGATGCCGACGCCGTCGAGAAAGCCCTTGCGAGAATAATCGTTGAGCAGCAGCTCGCCGATCGCTTTCTGTGTGCCGTAGCTCGTGAGCGGGGTCGAGAAATACTCGTCGCCGATCGCCTCCGGGAACGGCGCGCCAAACACGGCGATCGATGAGGTGAAGACCAGCCGCGGCTTGTACGGCGACTTGGCGCCCTCCTTGCGGACCGCTTCCAGCAGCTCGCGCGTGCCGTCGAGATTGATCCGATAACCCTTCTCGAAATCGGCCTCGGCCTCGCCCGAAACGATCGCGGCCAGATGGAAGATCAGGTCGGGCCGCTTGGCGGTCAGCGCAGCGGCGGCTCCCGGCGCGCTGAGGTCCGTGGCTATGGCCTCGACAGCACCCCCGAAGGCAGGCTTCGTTGGCATCACCACGTCGGCCAGCGTCAGCCGTTCGATCCCCTTGCCGCCGAGCTCGCCCGCCTTGACCAGCGCGTCGGTGAGCTTGCGGCCGACCATGCCGGCAGCGCCGATGATGAGAATGTGCATCTGAAATCTCCTAGCCGCGGCCGATATAGGGCATGGTGGTCGCCATCACCGTCATGAACTGCACGTTGGCCTCGAGCGGCAGCCCGGCCATGTAGAGCAACGCGTCCACCACGTACTTCACGTCGAAGCGCGGCTCGACGCGCGTGCTGCCGTCGGCCTGCAGCACGCCGCCGGACATCGCCGCCGTCATATCGGTCGCGGTGTTGCCGATGTCGATCTGGCCGCAGGCGATGTTGACGGCGCGGCCGTCGAGCGAGATCGCCTTGGTGAGCCCGGTCACGGCGTGCTTGGTGGCGGTATAGCTCGCGGCCTGCGGGCGCGGCATGTAGGCGGAGATCGAGCCGTTGTTGATGATGCGGCCGCCCTGCGGCGACTGCTCGCGCATCATGCGGAAGGCTTCGCGCGCCACATAGAAGACGCCGTTGAGGTTGACGTCGACCATGCGCCGCCAGATGTCGACGTCGAGGTCGCCGATGCTCGCCATCGGGGCGAAAACGCCGGCATTGTTGAAGACCACGTCGATGCCGCCGAAGCTGCGCTTCACCTCGGCGAAAAAGCGGGCGACCGCCTCGGGATCGGTGACGTCGCAGACCGCGGCGAGCGCAATATCCGCGTCGGATTTGAGGCTGTCGAGCCGGTCCTGCCGGCGGCCGCAGGTGGCGACCTGCCAGCCCGCCTTGGCGAAGCCGAGGGCGGCGGCGCGGCCGATGCCCGAAGTGCCGCCGGTGATGACGATGCGTTTTGTCATGTGTGGTCCTGTTTGTGCCGCCGTCTTCGCAGATTCCGTGGGTGGCCGCGACTCCCGTTCAACCAAGTTCGTTCCAGACATTGTCGACGGGTGCGTAGCCGATGAGAGCACGTGCACCGCCGAGCTCCCATGGCGTGCCCGCATTGGCCGAGACCGCGTTGACGACGATGCCCGGCGCGGGCCAGCCGCCTGCATCGGCGGTCAGCGCGCGTTCGAAGGCCTGGATGAAATCGCGGTTCGAGAGCCACATCGAGCGGAACCAGCGCATGTCGCGGTCGCGGCCGTCGTAGCCGGTGCCGTGCTCGGCATCGGGCAGGCCGTCGCCGCTGATGGTGCGCGGGTGGTTCTCCCCCGGCTGGCACCAGCCGATGCGCAGCGCCACCCCGGTAAGCCTGCCGCCCGACCCCACGGCCGTCGCCAGCAGCGCCCGCTCGCCCATGAGCTTGGAGGTGGCGTAGGGCGCGTGCGCGCGGTAGCCGCCGGCGAGGTAGAAGCGCGTGCCCGGCCTGGGCGGCAGCTCCGTCGTCAGTTCGCCCGGGCCAAGCTCGTCCTCCTTGTAGCCGCCCATCACGTGGTTGGAGCTGGCAAAGACGAAGCGGCGCGGCCGATCCGCGGCACGCGCCAGCAGATTGGCGGTCATGTCGAAGGAGCGCACGCCTTCCGCCCAGGTGCAATCCGGATAGGGGTTGGCGGCCGCGAAGTGGACAATGGCATCGGCGCTGGCGACCGCATCTTGCCAGGCTTTCGCGTGAGGATCGCCGAGATCGGTGACGATCGCTTCGGCCTTGGGTGGGCAGTTGGCGGCGACACGATCGATCAGCAGCACGCGCCTGCACCAGTCGCGCGACGACAGATGGAGGGCGAGCTTCTGGCCCAGATTGCCGGCGCCGCCGGTGATCATCACGGTGGCGGGTGCCGCCATGGTATTGGTCCTCGTCTTGTCCTGTCGCCGGCTATAGCATGGCCGGTAACCAATTGGTTCGGCAAGCGGCCGAAAGACGTGCCGCCTCAGGCGTCAGAGGAGAATCCCTGTGAAATATCGTGCAACCGGCAGGAGCTCGCTCGCCCTGCCCGCAGTGTCCCTTGGGCTCTGGCAGAATTTCGGCGGCGAAGTGCCGTTCGAGCAGATCCGCAGCATCTGCGTGCGGGCCTTTGACCTGGGCATCACGCATTTCGACCTCGCCAACAATTACGGGCCGCCTCCGGGCAGCGCCGAGCTCAATTTCGGCCGCCTGCTGCGCGAGGATTTCGCCGCCCACCGCGACCAGATGCTGATCTCGACCAAGGCCGGCTACCGCATGTGGGACGGCCCTTACGGCGAATGGGGCAGCCGCAAATATCTGGTCGCGAGCCTCGACCAGAGCCTCAAGCGCATGGGGCTCGATTATGTCGACATCTTCTACTCGCACCGCTTCGATCCGAACACGCCGCTCGAGGAAACGATGGGCGCGCTCGACCACGTGGTGCGGCAGGGCAAGGCGCTCTATGTCGGCATCTCGTCCTACAATTCCGACCGCACCGCAGCGGCCGCGAAGATCCTGCGCGAGCTCGGCACGCCCTGCCTCATCCACCAGCCGAGCTACTCGATGCTCAACCGCTGGACCGAAGCGGACCGCCTGCTCGACCGGCTCGAGGCCGACGGGATCGGCTGCATCGCGTTTTCGCCGCTGGCGCAAGGCCTGCTCAGCAGCAAGTATCTCAACGGCGTGCCGCAGGACAGCCGTGCGGCCGCCCCGGGCTCGTTCGACCAGAAGATGCTGACCGACGAGGTGATCGGCCGCGTGCGGGCCCTCAACGACATCGCCAAGCGGCGCGGCCAGACGCTGGCGCAGATGGCCATCGCCTGGGTGCTGCGCGATCCGCGCATGACCAGCGCACTGATCGGCGTGTCGCGCATGTCGCAGCTCGAGGACGGCGTGCAGGCGATCGACAACCTCGATTTCACCGACGAGGAGCTGCGCGAGATCGACAAATACGCCGTCGATTCCTCGCTGAACCTGTGGAAGCGCTCGAGCGACGCTTAGGCTGGCCACGACGTCATTCCCGCGGCCCCACAGCGTGGAAGGCTCCGTCGGCCGCCGGCGGCACGGGCAACCGGCCCATCGCTTGCCATTCCCCGTACAGTTTTGTAACTATCTGGTTACAACTACGGGAGGATCGGATGGCCACCAAGCGCCTGGGACTCATCATGCACGGCATCACCGGCCGCATGGGGCTCAACCAGCACCTCTTGCGCTCGATCCTCACGATCCGCGAACAGGGCGGCGTGCTGCTGCCCGACGGCGACCGGGTGATGCCCGACCCGATCCTGGTCGGTCGCAATGCCGAAAAGATCGAGGCCATCGCCAAACAGCACGGCCTCGCGCGCTGGAGCACCGACCTCGACGCGGCGCTGGCCAATCCCGACGACACGCTGTTCTTCGATGCCGGCTCGACGCAAATGCGCACCGCGCTCCTTACCAGGGCGATGCGGGCCGGCAAGCATGTCTATTGCGAAAAGCCGATCGCCGAGACCCTCAGCGACGCGCTGTCGCTCGCCGAGCTGGCGGAGTCGCTCGGGCTCAAGAACGGCGTCGTCCAGGACAAGCTGTTCCTGCCCGGCCTGCGCAAGATGAAGATGCTGGTCGACAGCGGCTTTTTTGGCCGCATTCTGTCGGTGCGCGGCGAGTTCGGCTACTGGGTGTTCGAGGGCGACTGGGGCGTGCCGGCGCAGCGGCCGTCCTGGAACTACCGCAAGGCCGAGGGCGGCGGGATCATCCTCGATATGCTGCCGCACTGGCGCTACGTGCTCGACAACCTGTTCGGCGAAGTCAAGGCGGTGAGCTGCGTGGGCGCGACGCATATTCCCGACCGCGTCGACGAAAAGGGCCAGCCCTACCGTGCCGATGCGGACGATGCCGCCTATGCGACGTTCGAGCTCGCGGGCGGCATCATCGCCCACATCAACTCATCGTGGGCGGTTCGGGTGAAGCGCGACGACCTCGTGACCTTCCAGGTCGACGGCACGCACGGCTCCGCGGTCGCGGGCCTGCAGCGCTGCTGGACGCAGCACCGGGTGAGCACGCCGCGCGCCGTGTGGAACCCCGACATTCCGCAACCGATCGTCTTCAACGAGACGTGGGACGAAGTGCCCAACACCGTGGTCTACGAGAACGGCTTCAAGCAGCAGTGGGAGGATTTCATCCGCCACGTCGTCGCCGACACGCCGTGGACCTTCACCCTGCGCGCCGGCGCCAAAGGCGTGCA
>DATMTK010000111.1:0-4042 GCA_035564755.1 Devosia sp.
CTGGCCGTGGGATATTCGATCCCGGGAACCTACTGACGTAGGTGGGCGCCGTGTGTCCGAACCCACGGGTCCGGTCAGGGACAGCTCCCTTAAGGATCGATAAGGCCCCGGGGATGTGATGATCCGCACGCACCGGGCAGCGGTGGGAATATAGGCGCGATGCGGCGGGAGGGCAAACCTAGAGGTGCTTTCTCCAGTTCGATCTTCCGTGTCGAACTGTGAGGATATCCAATCGGCCTTCGGATTCACGATAGACGATGACATGCGAGCGATGCGGATGAGCCCGGACGCCGTCGCGGATCTCATGAGCGATCCGCGGGTTTTCAGCGAGGAGGTCGATCACGGCCATCAATCCCAGATAGTATTCGTCGGCGGCGTCTGCGCCGAGATGCTCGCTCCCGCAACGAAGGATTTCCGTCAGATCGCTATCGGCCTTGCGGGTGAGCCTAACCCGCACGGCGCTCTGCTCGCTGCGATTTTGTCTTCATTTCCTCGCGCACCGCATCGCGTATCTCCGCCGGCGTTCTGTCGCTGAACCCACTGGCGAGCCCCGACTCCGCAGCGTCCATGATTTCGTCATAGGCGCGCTGACGCTCCTCGTCCTCCCGGATCAGGTCGCGGATGTAGTCGCTCGAGTTGGCGAACGACCCCTCGGCCGCGCGCTTTTCAACCCATTCCTTCATCTTCTTGGGAAGCGAAACATTCATCGTGGCCATCGGAATTCTCCTTTGGCCCGAGCATAGCAAAGTTTGGCAAAGTTTGCCAAATCAGGGTGCCGTGGGGGCGCCCGTCTCATCGATGGCGGTGGCGATGGCTTCAACCTTGCGGGCGGCCTCGGCGAGGCGGCGGGCGAATTTCTGCTCCATCTCCTCGGCCTCAATGGTGAGGTCGCGGCCGGCGGTGGTGAGCTCGGCGATATCGGCCTTGAGGCTCTCGATGCGCTTTTCGGCTTCGCCCAACTCGTCGAGCACGGCGATGGCGGCCATCACAACCAGGCGATTGTCGCCGACCTGGCCGAAATCGCCCTTGAGGTCGAGCACGGTGCGGTTGAAGCGGTCGGCAAGCGCGAGCAGGTGCTCTTCCTGCCCGTCCTCGCACGCCATGCGATATTTCTTGCCGTCGATTTCGACCAGGACGTCAGCCATTGGCGAGCACGTCGTTGACGGTGTCCATGGCATCGACGAGGCGGCGCGCCACTTCGGCCGAGGCTTCGTCGAGCCGGCGCGCCCTGGCGCTGGCCTTGTCGAGGTCGCCGGCGAACCTGGCGCGCTCGGCGAGAAGCTTCTGCGTATCGGCCTCGATGCGGGCATGGGTGCGCATGCGGCCGTTGAGGCTGCGCACGCTGGCCTCGAGGCGCTGAAAGGCTCGATCGAGACGCTCGGAGGCCGCCTCGTAGGTATCTTCGATGTCGCTCATGATCCGCCCGCAAATCACCCGATTCAGCCCCGCCTCACTATAGAGCGCTGTCATTGACAGGCAAATCGAACCTGTTAAGCCAGAGCCCGCTTCAAAACGCCTCGAAAACCCTAGGAAACGAGCGGATTCCATGACCAATTCAAAGACCGCCGACGAGATGGCGAATGCCATCCGGTCGCTCGCAATGGATGCCGTCGAGAAGGCCAATTCGGGCCATCCGGGTCTACCCATGGGCTGCGCCGACATTGCGACGGTGCTGTTCACCAAGGTCATGAAGTTCGATCCGAAACACCCGGAGTGGCCGGACCGCGACCGTTTCGTGCTGAGCGCCGGGCACGGCTCGATGTTGCTCTACGCGTCGCTGTACCTGCTGGGGTACGAGGATGCGACGATCGACCAGATCAAGAATTTCCGGCAGCTCGGGTCGAAGACCGCGGGCCACCCGGAGCATGGCTTCCTCAAGGGCATCGAGACGACGACCGGCCCGCTCGGGCAGGGCATCGCCAACGCGGTGGGCATGGCGATCGCCGAGGCGAAGCTTGCCGCCGAGTTCGGCAAGGACGTGGTGGACCATCACACCTGGTGCCTGTGCGGCGACGGCTGCCTGATGGAAGGCATCAGCCAGGAGGCGATCTCGCTCGCCGGGCACCTCAACCTCAACAAGCTGACGCTGATCTGGGACAATAACGGCATCACCATCGACGGGCACGTCTCGAACGCGGATTCGACCGACCAGCTCAAGCGCTTCCAGGCCTCGGGCTGGGACACCATCGCCATCGACGGCCATGACCAGGCGGCGGTCGAGAAGGCGCTCACCGACGCCAAGATTTCGAAGCGCCCGCTGCTGATCGCGGCGCGAACCACCATCGGCTTCGGCGCGCCGACCAAGGAAGGCACCGAGAAGGTGCACGGCTCGCCGCTGGGCAAGGACGAGCTCGCGGGGGCCAAGAAGAACCTCGGCATTACCTATCCGGCGTTCGAGATTCCCAAGGACACGCTCGAGGCGTGGCGCGCCGCGGGCACGCGCTCGGCCAACGAGGTCGGCGCCTGGCAGGGCCGCGTCAACGGGCTCGACCATGTCCGCAAGGCCGAGTTCGACCGGCGGATCAAGGGCGACCTGCCGGGCGGGCTGGCTGCCGCGCTCGACGCCTACAAGCAGAAGCTCGCGGCCGACAAGCCGAAGGTCGCGACCCGCAAATCGAGCCAGATGGCGCTCGACGTCATCAACGCGGTGATGCCCGAGACGGTGGGCGGTTCGGCCGACCTCACCGGCTCGAACCTCACCAACACGCCGCAGACGCTGCCCTTCACCGACCAGGACCGGTTCGGCCGCTACATGCGCTACGGCATCCGCGAGCACGGCATGTCGGCGATCATGAACGGCATGGCGCTGCACAAGGGCCTCGTGCCCTATGGCGGGACGTTCCTGGTGTTTACGGACTATGCCCGCCCGGCGATCCGCCTCAGCGCGATCATGGAGCAGCGCGTCATCTACGTGATGACGCACGACTCAATCGGGCTTGGCGAGGACGGGCCGACGCACCAGCCGGTTGAGCATCTCGCGGCGCTGCGCGCCATTCCGCACCTGCAGGTGCTGCGGCCGGCCGATGCGGTCGAAACGCTCGAGTGCTGGCAGATTGCGCTCGAGAGCAAGACCCGACCGTCGATCCTGGCGCTCAGCCGGCAGAACCTGCCGGCGCTGCGCACCGAATATGTGAAGGAAAACCTGTCGGCCAAGGGGGCCTACAAGATCGCGGGCGACGACAAGGCCGATGCGGTGATCTTTGCCACCGGCTCGGAGGTCGCCATCGCCGTCGATGCGCTGCCGCTGCTCAAACAGAAGGGCATTTCGGGCAAGGTCGTCTCGGTGCCCTCGCTCGAACTGTTCGACGCGCAGGACGACGCGTACAAGGCGAAAGTCATCGGCAAGCCGAAGGCGCGGGTCGCGGTCGAGGCCGGCATCGGGCTCAGCTGGCAGAAGCTTCTGGGCGAGAAGGGCCACTTCGTCGGCATGCATTCGTTTGGCGCCAGCGGCCCGGCCGAAAAGCTCTACGAGTATTTCGGCATTACGCCACAAGGCGTGGTTGAAGCCGTCACCCGCCAGTTGTAACCACCCAAGTTCACGTCAGACTTCCAAGGAGCCATCATGGCTGTACGCGTCGCAATCAATGGTTTTGGCCGCATCGGGCGGAATATTCTCCGCGCCATCGTAGAGTCGGGTCGCACCGACATCGAGGTGGTCGCCGCCAACGACCTCGGGCCGGTCGAGACCAACGCCCACCTGCTGCGTTTCGACAGCGTGCACGGCAAATTCCCGCATGAGGTGACCGTGTCGGGCGACACCATCAAGGCGGGCAACCAGTCGTTCAAGATGACGGCGGTCAAGAACCCGGCAGAGTTGCCGCACAAGGAGCTCGGCGTCGACATCGTGCTCGAATGCACGGGTATCTTCACGTCGAAGGAGAAGGCCTCGGCGCACCTGACGGCGGGTGCCAGGAAGGTGATCGTTTCGGCTCCGGCCGACGGCGCCGACTACACCATCGTCTATGGCGTCAACGACAAAGGGCTCAGCAAGGAGCACGTGGTCATCTCGAACGGCTCGTGCACCACGAACTGCCTCGCGCCG
>DATMTK010000112.1:0-18625 GCA_035564755.1 Devosia sp.
GGCACCTGCGTGATCCGCGGCTGCGTGCCCAAGAAGCTGTTCGTCTATGCCAGCCGCTTCTCCGATATGTTCGAGATCGCAGGCTCGTTCGGCTGGACCGTGAATTCTGAGTTCGACTGGCCGACCCTCGTCGCCAACAAGGACAAGGAGATCGCCCGGCTCGAAGCAGCCTATGTCTCGGCGCTCGAGAAGGCCGAGGTCGAGATCCTCCGTGATCGCGCCGTCGTCTCCGGGCCGAACAGCGTCCGCCTGGTGAAGGGGAAACGCGAACTCACCAGCCGCTACATTCTCGTCGCCACCGGCGGCCACCCGCACGTCCCCGACATTCCCGGCAAGGAACACGGCATCACGTCCAACGAGGCCTTCCATCTCGCGACGCTGCCGCACTCCATTCTCATTGAGGGCGGCGGCTATATCGCCAGCGAATTCGCCACTATCTTCGCCGGTCTCGGTGTCGACGTGACCATGGTCTATCGCGGTCAGCTCATCCTGCGCGGTTTCGATCACGACCTGCGCGTCGGGCTCGATGCCGGCCTCGAGGAGCGCGGCATCAAGCGCATCTACGAAACCACCATCCGTGCGCTCGAAAAGCAGGCCAATGGCGACGTCCTCGTCCGCTTTTCCGATGAGGTCTCGGCGCCCTACGGGGCCGTCATGTTCGCCACCGGCCGCCGCGCCAACACCAGAGGCATCGGCCTCGCCGAGGCCGGCGTGACGCTGCTCGAGAGCGGTGCCATCAAGGTCGACGAGTTCTCGCAGACGAGTGTGCCCTCGATCTATGCCGTCGGTGACGTCACCGGCCGCGCCGAGCTCACCCCCGTCGCCATCCGCGAGGGCTGGTACGTGGCCGAGACCCTGTTCAACGACAATCCGCTCGCCGTCGACCACAGCCTCATCGGCACAGCCGTCTTCGCCGAACCCGAGATCGGCACCATCGGCCTCAGCGAAGCGGAAGCCGCCACCCACGGGGACATCGACGTCTACCTCACGCGCTTCCGGCCGATGATCAACACGCTCTCGACCAAGATGCAGCGCACGATGCTCAAGCTCATCACCGAGGCGGATGGCGGCAAGGTCCTGGGTGTCCATATCATCGGCCCCGACGCGGCCGAGATGATCCAGCTCGTCGCCATTCCCCTGGGGATGGGAGCCACCAAGGCCGATTTCGACCGGGCCATGGCCATGCACCCCACCGCCGGCGAAGAGCTCGTGACCTTCAAGTCGCCGACCTACATCTACCGGAACGGCACAAAGGCCTGAACTTGCCCGCGCCGCGGATTTGGGGCTAAACGGCGGGCTCTGGAGGAGCCCATTCATGACCCCGAGCACCTGGTCCCCCAATAGCTGGCGGCAAAAGCCGATCTCGCAGGTGCCGGTCTATCCCGACAGTGCCCGCCTGCAGTCGGCGGAAAAGCAGCTCGCGAGCTTCCCGCCGCTGGTCTTCGCCGGCGAGGCCCGTGAGCTCAAGAGCCAGCTCGCCGAGGTCGCCCACGGCCGCGCCTTCCTGCTGCAGGGCGGCGATTGCGCCGAAAGCTTCGCCGAGCACGGCGCCGACCATATCCGCGATTTCTTCCGCGTCTTCTTGCAGATGGCCATCGTCCTGACCCACGGCGCCGGCAAGCCGGTGCTCAAGGTCGGGCGCATCGCCGGCCAGTTCGCCAAGCCGCGCTCGTCCGACACCGAAACCATCGACGGCATCACGCTGCCCTCCTACCGCGGCGACATCATCAACGACATCGGCTTCACCGAAGCGGCCCGCACCGCCGACCCCGAGCGCCTGCTGCTCGCTTACCGGCAGTCGGCGGCGACGCTGAACCTGCTGCGCGCTTTCGCCTCCGGCGGCTACGCCAATCTCGCCCGCGTGCACGAATGGACGATGGGCTTCATGCACGATTCCAACGCCAGCGCCCGCTTCGATGAGGTCGCGCGCAAGATCGACGATGCCATCGACTTCATGCGCGCCCTCGGCATTACGCCGGACAACACGCCGGCCTTGCGCGAGACCAAGTTCTACACCAGCCACGAAGCCCTGCTGCTCGGCTACGAAGAAGCGCTCACCCGCCGCGACTCGATCACCAATGACTGGTACGCCACCTCCGGCCATATGCTGTGGATCGGCGACCGCACCCGTCAGCCTGACGGCGCGCATGCCGAGTATTTCGCCGGCATCAGGAACCCGATCGGCATCAAGTGCGGCCCGACGCTGAGCGGCGACGATCTGCTGCGCCTGCTCGACCGGCTGAACCCGACCGACGAGGCCGGCCGCATCACGCTGATCTGCCGCTTCGGCTCCGACAAGGTGAAGGAGCACCTGCCGCGTCTCGTTGAGACCGTCCGCAAGGCCGGCCGCACCGTCGTCTGGTGCTCCGATCCGATGCACGGCAATACGGTCAAGGCCGCCAACGGCTACAAGACCCGGCCCTTCGACAAGGTACTGAGCGAGGTCCACTCCTTCTTCCAGATCCACCGGCAGATGGGCACCTATGCCGGCGGCATCCACATCGAGATGACCGGCGACGACGTCACCGAATGCACGGGCGGCAGCGTCGGTGCGGTGACCGAGGCCTCGCTCAAGGACCGCTACCACACCTATTGCGATCCGCGCCTCAACGCCTCGCAGTCGCTCGAGCTCGCCTTCCTGGTCGCCGAGGAAATCCGCGTGCAGCGTCCCGCCCGCCAGGCCGTCACCGCCGGATTGTAGGCCGCGGGCTTCGCCGCGAGGAAGTTCGCCATTGACGCCGTCCCTGTGCGGCGCATACTCCGCTGTGCACGTCGTGGCTCAGGAAGCGGGTGGAACTCCCGCACGGTCGCGCCACTGTAACCGACGAACGCCCGCAAGGCGTGTTGGAAGTCAGACCCGGCCACGGCAGCGCATAACCTCAACGGGACGCGAAATCCCAAGGAGCATTCGATGTCCGATATCGCACTGGCGCCCGAGGCGCTGCCGCAGCCGATTCCCTTCCGCGAGCTCTGGCCCTGGCTGCTGTTCGCCGGCCTGATCGCCCTCATCGTGATCTATTTCGTCGGCGCCGAGCAGGGCGCGACCTCGCTGATTTCCGGCCATTGGGTGCATGAGTTCACCCATGACGGCCGACATATGCTCGGCTTCCCCTGCCACTGACTGAAGCGTTGCCACGAAAAGTGTGAAGCGGTTTTCCGCTTCGGCAACGCGAAATGACAGGACCGCACATGGCTAGAACCTTCCTGATCCGCGGCATGCTCTGCGGACTGATCATGGGCCTCGTCGTCTTCGCGATCGCCAGGATCTTCGGCGAGCCCAATGTCGATGGCGCCATCGGTGTCGAGGACCACCTCGCGCAGATGGCGGGTGAAGCGCCCGAGCCTGCTCTCGTCAGCCGCGCCGTGCAGGCGAGCTGGGGCCTTTTCGTCGGGGTGATGCTCTATTCGATCGCCGTCGGTGGTCTGTTCTCGCTGCTCTTCTCGTATGCTTGGGGTCGCATGGGCCAGCTTGGCCCGCGCGCGGGCGCCGCGATCCTCGCCGCCCTGAGCTTCATCACCGTCTATCTGGTGCCCTTCGCCAAATATCCGGCCACCCCCCCCTCGGTGGGCAATCCGGACACCATCGGCGTTCGCACCGAACTCTACTTCGGCATGATGGTCATCGCCATCGTCGCCATGATCGCGGCGGTGAGTCTCGGCCGGGCGCTGCTCGACCGGCTGGGCGCCTGGAACGCCTGGACTGTCGCCGGTCTCGGCTTCTTCGTCCTCGCCGCCGCCGCTTATCTGCTGCTGCCGGCGATCAATGAGGTGCCGGAGGTCTTCCCCGCCACGCTGCTCTGGCAGTTCCGCACGGTGGCGTTCACGCTGCAACTGGTGCTCTGGGGCGGTATCGGCCTGCTGTTCGGCTATTTCACCGAACGCCAGTTCGCCGCCAAGCCAGCCCCTGCACGGCGCCGTGCGGCCTGATCTTCGAGTAGAACTGCAACTTTGAGCCGCTTGCCCTACATAAGGGTGAGCGGCTAATCGTTCGCGCGTCTCGAACTGACGGAACATCAATTGGCAGATCGCCTGCGCATCGCGCTCGCCCAGCTCAATCCCAAGGTGGGCGACCTCAACGGCAACCTCGCGCTCGCCAAGGGGGCGCTGGCCGATGCCGTCGCCGCCAGGGCCGATGTCCTGATGCTCTCCGAGCTGTTCCTCACCGGCTATTTCCCCGAGGATCTCTTCTTCAAGCCGCGCTTCATCGACGACGCGCTGGCGACCGCCGCCGAGCTCGTTCGCGCCACCAAAGGCACCACGGTGTCGCTGCTGCTGCCCACCGTCTGGCGCGACGGCCATCACCTCTACAACGCCGTGGTGCTCGCCGAGGACGGCAGGGTCGTGGCCCGCCGCTACAAGCGCGAGCTGCCCAACGACGACGTCTTTTACGAAAAGCGCTACTTCAATCGCGGTCCGCTCCCCGAGCCCGTGACCATCAAGGGCACCACGATCGGCGTCCCGATCTGCGAGGACATCTGGCACCAGCAGGTCAGCGACTACCTCATGGCGCAGGGCGCCGAGATCCTGCTTTGTCCCAACGGCTCGCCCTACTGGGCCAACAAGCAGCACATCCGCAAGGACCTCATCCGCTCGCGTACGGTCGAGACGCACCTGCCGGTGCTCTACCTCAACCAGGTTGGCGGCCAGGACGAGCTGGTGTTCGATGGCGCCAGCTTCGGCATGGAGCCCGGCAATAGACTGGTGTTCCAGGCCAAGAGCTTCGAGGCCGATTTCATCGTCACCGACTGGGAAAAGACCAAGGCCGGTTGGCGCTGCGCCAAAGGCAGCGTCATCCCGCTCGCCTCGATCGAAGAAGCCCCGTGGCAGGCGATGCTCCGCGGCCTGCGCGACTATGTCCGCAAGAACGGCTTCAGACAGGTGGTGCTGGGCCTTTCCGGTGGCATCGACAGCGCCGTCGTCGCCGCCATTGCGGCCGATGCGCTCGGCCCCGACAACGTCCACACCGTCATGCTGCCCTACCGCTACACCTCCGAGGACAGCCTCAAGGACGCCAAAGACTGCGCCGACCGCCTCGGCGTGCGCTACGACATCATCCCCATCGGCAAGCCGGTGGACGAAGCGCTCACCCAATTGCAGCCGGTGTTCGGCAACGTGCCGCCCGATCTCACCGAGGAGAACATCCAGTCGCGCATGCGCGGCCTCGTGCTGATGGCGGTTTCCAACAAGACCGGCGCCATGCTGCTCACCACCGGCAACAAGTCGGAGATGGCGGTCGGCTACGCCACCATCTATGGCGACATGAACGGCGGCTACAACCCGATCAAGGACCTGTTCAAGATGGAGGTCTATAAGCTCGCCGCCTGGCGCAACGCCCATGTGCCCGACGGCAGCCTGTGCCCGCACGGCGACGTGATCCCTCAGAACATCATCGACAAGGCCCCGTCGGCAGAGCTGCGCCCCGATCAGAAGGACGAGGATTCGCTTCCGCCTTATCCCATCCTCGACGAGGTGCTGACCGGCCTGATCGAGGACGAGCTTTCGGTCGCCGCGATCGTCGACAGGGGACAGGGCCGCTTCGACCGCGCACTGGTCAAGCGCGTCGAGCGTCTCGTGCTGCTCGCCGAGTACAAGCGCCGCCAGGCCGCGCCGGGTGTCAAGCTCACCAAGAAGGCTTTCGGCATCGGTCGCAAATACCCCATCACCAATGGCTATCGCGACGAGAGCGAAATTGCGGTGCGCGAGCAGGCACCGCAAAAGCAGGGCGTGCAGTGACCACCGTCGTCCGCTACGCACCATCCCCCACCGGCCGCCTGCATCTGGGTAACGCCCGGCCGGCGCTGCTCAACTGGCTCTATGCACTCAAGACCGGCGGCACCTATATCCTCCGCCTCGACGACACCGATCGCGAGCGCTCGACCGAAGCGTTCGCCCGCGGCATCGAGCAGGATCTTGCCTGGCTCGGCATCCGGCCCGACCTCAAGGTCCGCCAGTCCGATAGAATGGCGCTTTACGACGCGGCGCGCGACCGCCTCATCCGCTTGGGCCGGCTCTATCCGGCCTACGAAACCGAGGACGAGCTCGAGATCAAGCGTGGCCGCGCCCGCCTGCTCGGCAAGCCGCCGGTCTACGATCGCGCCGCGCTGGCCCTCACCGACGAGCAGAAGCGCAAGTTCGAGGCCGAGGGCCGCAGGCCGCACTGGCGGTTCAGGCTCGACGGCCGCCCGGTGCAGTTTACCGATCTCATCAAGGGCCCGCAGACCGTTAACACCGCCTCGATGTCCGATCCGGTGCTGATCCGCGCCGACGGCTCCTATCTCTACACGCTGTGCTCCGTGGTGGACGACATCGACCTTGGCGTCACCCACGTCATCCGCGGCGAGGACCACGTCAGCAACACTGGCACGCAGATCGAGATCATCGAAGCACTGGCCGGCCATGTCCCATATTTCGCGCACCACAATCTGCTCACCGGCGCCGAGGGCGAGGGCCTGAGCAAGCGACTCGGCTCGCTGTCGCTCGGCGATTTGCGCGCCGATGGCTTCGAGGCGATGGCCGTCGCGCTGGTCGCGACGCTGACCGGCACCAGCCTGCCGGTCGAGCCCTATGCCGATCTCGCCGCGCTGGCCGGCAAGCTCGACCTGTCGATGATCTCGCACGGCTCGGCGCGCTTCGATCCGGCCGAGCTCGAGAGCCTCAACGCCCGCATCCTGCATGCGATGTCCTACGACGAGGCGAAGCCCCGTCTGCCGGCGGGCGTCGGCGGCGCGGCGTGGACCATCCTGCGCGGCAATCTCCGCAAATTTTCCGACATCGAAGCGTGGGCAGAAGTTCTCGCGGCGCCACCGGATCACGCCCCTGCGCCCGAGGACAAGCCGTTCCTCGGCGAGGCGCTGGAGCTGTTGCCGCCCGAGCCCTGGGACGAGACCACCTGGTCGAAATGGACCGATGCGCTGAAGCAGAAGTCGGGCCGCAAGGGCAGGGCGCTGTTCCATCCGCTGCGCCTGGCGTTGACCGGGCGCGAGGATGGGCCTGAGCTTAAGTCCCTGCTCCCGCTGCTTGGGCGTAAGTCGTGTCAGGACCGACTAACCTGACGCGCTTGTCACCGTACATCACGATGCGGTCGGTATTGGTGCTTGTCGCCTGCTGCACCACCACCGGCTTCGGCGCTTCGCCTGGTCCTGCCGGACGGGGCCGCGGCAATGGAATGTCGACATAGGTCTTGGCCTCGACGCTCACCACCGTCGCATCGGTCGGACGGCGCGGGTCGCGCATCGGCAGCGGGAAGATCACGCCTTCATAGGCAACCATCGCGCGGCTGCCGCCGTCGGGCAGGGCAGCAAGATTGATCGTGCCGTAGTCGACCTTCGGTTTGCACGTAATGTCCGGATTATACGTCGTCCGGTAGGCAAACGCGGTCGGTAGCGATTTGTAGGGCACGCCTTCGAGGTTCACCATGTCCTCGGGCTCCTGCCCGGGGTTCTGGTAGTAGTACAGGTCGACATCGAGCCCCGGACACTGCGCCTGGCAGGTCTGCAGGTCCTGCTGCACGTAGTCCATCACGGTCGAATAGCTGATCGGCCAGTAATAGCCGTCGGCCTTGCGCACGCACACGGTGCGGATGGTGTCGTAGCCGGCTTCGCCGGAAAACTGGTCGCCGCGGGTCGACACGCCATCGCCGCCGAAATCGTTCTCGAACTGTCCGAAGAGTTGGTCGAACAGATTGCCGCGCGTCTGCTGCGGCTGGGGTCCCGGCGAGCCGCCGCAGTTGAAACGCGCCATCTCCTGCAGGATCGCCTCACGCTGCTGCGCCACCGCGTTGCCGGTGTCGGCCTGCCCCGAAATCTGCTTCAGCGTCGCCCGGGCCGAAAGCACGTCGCGGGCTTCGCCCTGGCACATCGGCGACAGTTGCTGGTGCGCCTTGGCCGCTGCATTGCAGCCATCGCGCACATAGCGGCTTTCGGCGGCCGTCACCGCGTCCTGCGCCTGCCGCATCTGGTCGGTGCTGTCCTGCAGGCCCTGGAAGCTGCCGTTCGCTTCGATCTGCTGCAGCGTGCTGGCGAGCGCCTGGCAGTTGCGCGATTGCGCAAAGGCGTCGCCGGCATCGAGCGCGAACATGGTGATGGCGCCGATGAGCAGCGCGAGGCGGAGCAGCAGTTTTGAGGCCAAAGCCATGGAGTCCAAAGTGACGACGAGCCCGGGTGCTAATCGCTAGACCTGCAATTTGCCCGAAATCTGACCGCTTTGACACCAATGGAGGGAGTCACTGCAACGTGAAAATTCTGGCCGGTGGAAGCGGAATATGTGGCCTTGCAGGGCGTTGGCCCTCCTGCCAGCGTTGTCGCGGTTGTCCAGGGTCTCTCAGATGCAGTTGTCCAAGTTTGCCGCTCTCGGCGTCGTTTCTCTCCTCGCGCTCGGCGCGGTCGCCGTCTTCGCCGACGAGCTGCCAACCGTCGATCCCTCCATTGCCGGCATGAGCGCCGACCAGAAGGTCACCGCCCGCGAGGCCGCCATGAAGCAGGACGGCCAGATCCTGCGCAACGCCCTCAAGGTCGGCAAGCCGGACCAGATCAAGATCGCGACCAGCGTGCTCCAGAACATGGTCAACTTCCCGGCGCTCTTCGCCGGCGGCGCGACCAACGCCAAATCCACGGCAGACCCGATCATCTGGAAGCAGTTCGACGATTTCACCGGCCTGTTCAAGACTGGCCAGACCGACGCCGCCGACATGCTGGCCGCCGCCAACGCCGGCGACACTGCGAAATACCAGGCCTCCTTCAAGGCCCTCGCCGGCCTCTGCAATGACTGCCACAAAGTCTATCGTATGGACTGAGGCGGCCCGTTTCCGGCCCGTTCATCTTTCCGGCCCGCCCCTCTTGCTTTCCGCCGCGGGCCCCGGCATTTTGCCCGCCATGCAAACCGCGACCGGCATTATCGGCTCGATTATTTGCTGCTAACACCTGTTGGCGGCGCGGTTTTCTTCATCTCCTGACGACTGAACCCTGAAGAGCCCGCTGCCGGCGTGATACCGTTGAGGCATGGGTTATTCATGGCGTCGGACCTGAAACTGCGGCTGACCAACACGCTCACCCGGAACAAGGAGGACTTCGTCCCCATCGATCCGGCCAACGTGCGCATGTATGTATGCGGGCCGACCGTCTATGACTTCGCCCATATCGGCAACGCCCGCCCGGCGATCGTTTTCGACGTGCTGTTCCGGCTGCTCCGCCACGTCTATGGCGAGGATCACGTCACCTATGTCCGCAACATCACGGACGTGGACGACAAGATCAACGCCCGCGCCGCCCGCGACTGGCCGGACCTGCCGCTCAACGACGCCATCCGCAGGGTCACGGAAACGACCGCCGCGCAATATCAGGAGGACGTGACGGCGCTCGGCTGCCTGCCGCCCACCGTGCAGCCGCGCGCCACCGAGAACATCGCCGGAATGCAGGCGATCATCGGCAGGCTCATCGCCAACCATCACGCTTATGAGGCGCCGCAGGTCGGCGAGGTGCTGTTCGACGTCGGTTCCATGCCCGATTACGGCGCGCTCTCCGGCCGCGACCTCGAGAACAATCTCGCCGGTGCCCGCGTCGAGGTGGATTCGCATAAGCACAACCCCGCCGATTTCGTGCTCTGGAAGCGCTCCTCCGAAACCGAGCCCGGCTGGGACTCGCCGTGGGGCAGGGGCCGTCCCGGCTGGCACATCGAGTGCTCGGCCATGAGCGAGCGCTATCTCGGCGAAGTCTTCGACATCCACGCCGGTGGCCTCGACCTGATCTTCCCGCATCACGAGAACGAGCTCGCGCAATCGCGCTGTGCCCACGGCACCGACGCCATGGCCCGCTACTGGCTGCACAATGGCTTCCTGCAGGTCGAAGGCCAGAAGATGAGCAAGAGCCTGGGCAACTTCATCACCATCCACGAGCTGCTCGAGACCGACAAGTTCGGCGGCCGCTCCTGGCCCGGCGAGGTGCTGCGCCTCGCCATGCTGATGACGCACTACCGTGAGCCCATCGACTTCACCGTCCAGCGTCTCGAGGAAGCGGAGGAGAAGCTCCGCGGGTGGCAGCGTGTCGCCTCTGCCGCCAGGGGCTCGGGCACCGTCGATGGCTCCGTGCTCGACGCGCTCAGCGACGACATCGGCTTCCACCGCGCCTCCGTTGCCATGGACGTCATCGCCCGCAAAGCCAACCGCGGTACCGAGACCGCGGTCGAGTGCCTCGCGGCCACGCTGCGTTTTTTCGGCTTCGCGCCGGACAGCCTGCTCAAATCCGCCGAAGTGTTCGATCATTCCCGCATCGACGATGCCGTCAACGCGCGCCTCGCCGCCCTGAACGCGAAAGACTTCAAGCGCGCCGACGAGATTCGCGCCGCCCTCCTCGCCGAGGGCATCCAGTTGATGGATTCCAAGAACGACGCCGGCGAGCGCATAACCAAATGGGAGATGAAGCGATGAGTGCCACGATCGACCACATCGGTCTTAACGTCACCGACTACGAGAAGGGCAAGGCCTTCTACACAGCCGCGTTGAAGCCGCTCGGCCTCAGCGTGCTCAGCGACTACGGCGTCGTCGTCGGTATCGGCGGCGACTTTCCGTTCCTCTGGGTGTCGGCGGGCAACCCCGGCCACGTGCATCTCGCCTTCCGCGCCGAAACCCGCAAGCAGGTCGACGCCTTCTACGCCGCGGCCATGGCGGCCGGCGCCAAGGACAACGGCAAGCCCGGCATCCGTACCGAATACAGCGAGAACTACTACGCCGCCTTCGTCCACGATCCGGATGGGCACAACATCGAAGCCGTCTGTCATGAGCCCCACTGACGGCGCGTTGACCGGCGGCTGCCAGTGCGGCGCGGTGCGCTTCTCCGCCAAGCGGCTGGGGCGCGCCTCGATCTGCCATTGCCGCATGTGCCAGAAGGCCTATGGCGGCTTCTTCGGTCCCTTGGTGACCGCCTTCGGCGTGACCTGGACCCGCGGTGAGCCAGCCTGGTTCCACAGTTCCAACAAGGTTCGGCGCGGCTTCTGCGGCCGCTGTGGAACGCCGCTCGCCTACGATTTCGGCGTCTCGGCGATCGAGCTTTCGATCGGCGCCTTCGACGATCCGGAGCTCGCCGCCCCCACCATCCAGGTGAACCCGGCCGACAAGCTCAGCTTCTTCGATACGCTGATGGCCTTGCCGATGCGCCAGCCCGGAGAGTCGCCCAAAGCCGACGAGTTCAAGCTCGGTATCGTCTCCCACCAGCATCCCGATCACGATACGGCCGTCTGGCCGCCGGCCGGAGGATTTGCCGCGTGAGCCAGTTGCGCACCTACTACCCCGAAATCGAGCCCTTCGAGTCCGGCCACCTCGATGTCGGCGACGGTCACGCGATCTATTGGGAACGTGTCGGCACGCGCGGCGCCAAGCCCGCCGTCTTCCTCCACGGCGGCCCCGGCGGCGGGCTGTCGCCGAGCCAGCGCCGCGCCTTCGACCCGGCCCGCTACGACGTGCTGCTGTTCGACCAGCGCGGTTGCGGCAAATCCACGCCCTATGCGAGCCTCGAGCACAACACCACCTGGGACCTCGTCGCCGACATCGAAAAGCTCCGGCAGATGATGGGCGTCGAGCGCTGGCTCGTCTTCGGCGGGTCCTGGGGCTCGGCCCTCGCGCTCGCCTATGCCGAAACCCACCCGGATCGCGTCACCGAGCTCGTGCTGCGCGGTATCTTCACGCTCCGCCGCTGGGAGCTCGAGTGGTACTACCAGCACGGCGCCTCGCTGCTCTTTCCCGACAAATGGGAACGCTTCGTTGCGCCGATCCCGGCGGCCGAGCGCGGCGACATGATCGCCGCCTACCGCCGGCGTCTCGTCGGCAGCGACCGCGCCGAGCAGGCGCGCTGCGCCAAGGCCTGGGCCAAGTGGGAGGGCGAAACCATCACGCTCCTGCCCGATGCGTCCGTCTCCGACGCCTTTTACGACGAGGCCTACGCCATCGCCTTCGCCCGCATCGAGAACCACTACTTCACCCATGCCGGCTGGATGGACGAGGGCCAGCTCATCGGCGACGCGCATAAGCTCCGCGGTATCCCCGGCGTCATCGTCCAGGGCCGCTACGACATCGCCTGTCCGCCGCAAACCGCATGGGATTTGCATCGCGCCTGGCCCGAGGCCGAGTTCCATCTGGTCGAAGGCGTCGGCCATGCCTTCAGCCAGCCCGGCATCCTGCATCATCTGATCGAGGCCACCGACCGCTTTGCCGGAGGCGCGCCATGAGTGACACCTTCACCGGCGGCTGCCAGTGTGGCGCCGTCCGCTACCGCATCGACGGCCATCTCCGCCATGCGTCCATCTGCAATTGCCGCATGTGTCAGAAGGCCATGGGCAATCTGTTCGGCGCCTGGGCCGAGTTCGACGCGCCCATCACCTGGACGCGCGGCCGGCCGACGCAGTTCCGCTCGTCGCTCAAGGTGCAGCGCGGCTTCTGTGGCCAGTGTGGGACGCCACTGACCTACCAGTGGGGCGATAATCTGCCGGCCATCACCATCGGCTCGTTCGACCGGCCCAACCAGATCGTCCCCACCGGCGAGCTCGCCCGCGACAACCGCCATCCTATCGTCGGCCACGCCGATGAGTTGACCGAAGAACCCATCGGCACCACCGACGAGGAGCGCGACATCCTCGCCATCCTCAGGTCATTTCAGCATCCCGACCAGGACACGGCGAGTTGGACGCCGGGAGGCGGGCAATGACCGATCGCCAGATGCCCGAGGGTCCGTTCTCCGGCGGCTGCCAGTGCGGCGCCGTGCGCTTTCATGCGCTGGCGCTGCGCGACAATCCGCATGTCTGCTACTGCCGCATGTGCCAGAAAGCGACCGGCAACCTCTTCGCCGCGCTCGTCGGCGTCTATCACGAGAACCTCACCTGGACGCGCGGTAAACCTGCCGAATTCATGAGCTCCGATCTCGCCGCCCGCGGCTTCTGCGCCAATTGCGGAACCTCGCTCTACTACCGCTCGGTCGGCGGTCCGCACGTGTCGATCTCGATCGGCGCCTTCGACGAGCCGCATCGGATCGCCCTCTGGTACCAGCTCGGCATGGAGGGCAAGCATCCCTCGCTGATGCACCTGGGCGATGTCGAGGAAGCCGGCACCACCGAGTCGGCGATGGCCGATGAGGCGGGCGCGATAAAGCGCACTAGCCACCAGCATCCCGACCACGACACCGATCATTGGACGCCCACCCCGAGTACCGCGTGATGAGCAAGGACCGCCTCTATCTATTTGACACGACCCTCCGAGACGGCGCGCAGACCGCCGGCATCGAGTTCTCGCTTGAGGACAAGATCCGCATCACCGGCCTGCTCGAAGAGATCGGCGTCGACTACATCGAAGGCGGCTATCCCGGCGCCAACGTGGTGGACGACGCCTTCTTCGCCGAGCCCCGAACGAGGCATGCAACCTTCACCGCCTTCGGCATGACCAAGCGGTCGGGGCGCTCGGTCGGCAACGATCCGGGGGTGCAGGCGGTGCTCGGTTCTGCTGCTGACGCCGTCTGCTTTGTGGGCAAGTCGTCGGCCTACCAGGTTGAAGTGGCCCTTGGCATCTCGCCCGAAGACAATCTGCAGAACCTCGTCGAGACCGTCGCCGCTGCCGTGGCGGCCGGCAAGGAGGTGGTGGTCGACTGCGAGCACTTCTTTGACGGCTACAAGTCCGATGCGGCTTACACCACCCGCTTCGTCGAGACGGCGCTGGCAAGCGGTGCGCGCTGGGTTGTCCTCTGCGACACCAATGGCGGCACCATGCCGTCCGAGGTCGAAGCGATCATTGGTGCCCTGCCGGTCGATAAGGCCCGTCTTGGCATCCACGCACACGACGATACCGGGCAGGCCGTGGCCAACTCGCTCGCCGCGCTCAATGCCGGCGTGCGCCACATCCAGGGGACATTGAACGGACTTGGAGAGCGTTGTGGCAACGCCAACCTGGTGACGCTCATCCCGACGTTGCTGCTGAAGCCCACCTTCGCCGATCGCTTCGAGACCGGGGTGACGCGCGAGCATCTTGTCGAACTTACGCGTGTCAGCCGGGCGTTTGACGATCTGCTCAATCGTGCCTCGAACCGGCAGGCACCCTATGTGGGCGCTTCGGCTTTTGCGACCAAGGCAGGTATCCATGCCTCGGCCATTGCCAAGGACCCGGCGACCTATGAGCACGTGCCGCCCGAAAGCGTTGGCAATGAGCGCAACGTCATGGTCAGCCAGCAGGCAGGGCGGTCCAATCTTTTGGCCGCGCTCAAGCGCAATGGGATCGTGCTCGAAAAGGACTCGCCCGAGATCGAGACTCTCCTGTGGCAGGTGAAGGAGCGAGAGTCCCGTGGCTATTCCTACGATGGTGCCGAAGCGTCCTTCGTGCTGCTCGCCCGCAGCGTGCTCGGCACGCTCCCCGAATTCTTCGAGGTCGAAAGCTACCGCGCCTCCGTCGAGCGCCGCCACAACGCGCGCGGCCAGACCGTCAACGTCACCGAGGCGGTGGTGAAGATTGTCGTCGACGGCGAGCGCCTGATGTCGGTCGCCGAAGGCAATGGCCCGGTCAACGCCCTCGACCTCGCGCTGCGCAAGGACCTCGGCAAGTACCAGGGCCAGATCGAGGACCTCGAGCTCGTCGACTTCAAGGTCCGCATCCTCGACGGCGGCACGGGCGCGGTCACCCGTGTGCTGGTCGAAAGCCGTGACGGCACCGGCGAGCGCTGGACCACCATCGGCGTTTCCGCCAACATCATCGACGCCTCTTTCGAAGCCCTCTACGAATCCATCGCCTACAAGCTGCTGAAGGCCGGCGTGACGGCGTAGCTGACAGGTCTCGCCCGCCAATGTCTCCGCTCCGTCATCCCCGGACTTGATCCGGGGACCCAACCGGTCTCGCGCCGGGCATCTGAGGCTCGTCCGGCGTTATGCCTGGATTAAGCCGGCATGACGGGGCCGACAGATTTGCCCGCCGCGAGCGAGGCAAGGTCACTGTCGCGGCCCTCAAAACGCCGATGTTCCCATTAAACCCCAGACGAATTACTGTGGTCCGTCGGGGGATTGACTTGGCCGTGTCGCGTACCGCCGCATCATTGTCGTTGACCATTGGGGTCGCCGTGGCGACGCTCCTGGTGGCGGGTGGGATTCTGGCCGGTCCATCGATCCTTGAATGCGGCCGCGACGGCGGCACGTTCGGCGCCTGCCTCCGCGCCAAAGCCGCGGGTGCCGGGCTCATCCATGCGCCGGTAGTTGCCGATCCCGACAAGACGTCCTCCCGCCCGGACGGCTGGATCGCGGCCGATGCCACCGAATACGTCTCGCCGCCGCCCGCGACTGCCAATCTCACCGCCGGCGCCGGTGCCGTTGCAGCGGACGGGAGCGTTGCCTCGCCCCGCGGGCCGTCCGGCTCGACGGCAATGGCCCGTGCACCCGGCGCGCTGACGGCGACGGCCGGCCCGCCGCCTGTGTCGTCGCCCAGCGATATTGCACTGGCCGCCCCGCCCTCGCCGGCGGGGCAGGGGGCAGCAATCACCGCCGGACCCGCCGGCGCCTCTGCCGATTTGCTCGGTCCACCGGGCTCCGTGATCGTTACGGGCGCCGTGCCGTTGGCGCCGTTAGCAAAGGCAGAAGCCACGGTCGCTGCGATGCCCGGAGTGCTGACCACCGAGGGAGCCATTGCGCCCGCGCCTCCCGTACCGGCGCGGTCGGCGATGATCGCCGCCCCCGGCGCCGTCGACGCCACCGGCGCGGCCCCCTCCAGTCCACCGCAGGCGGTCGCCGCCCTGTCGCCGGTTCTTGGCGAAATCTCCGCCGGCGGCGACGTGCCGTCGACACCGCCGACTGCGCAGGTCGATCTCCTGGCGCCGCCGCCGCTTCCGGTGCCCGCCCCAACCCTGAAGGCCGAGCTGCCGACGCTCTCGAGCATCGAGCAGGTCGCCCCGCAACCGGTCCAGCTTGTCCCCAGCGTCATTGTTCCGGCCGTAAAGGCACCGCCGCGCCGCGCCGCCTCCATCGTGGAAAAGCCGAAGCCCTTTGTCCGGCCGGTGCCGAAGTACAATCCGCGCTACCCCAACGTGATCGTGTTGCCGCCGCCCAATACCGGTGCAGATTCGTCGATCACCACTCTTGAGCTACGTTGATCAGGCTTGCACCCACGGCCGGCTTCTTCTATCGGTGATTGGCGATGAATAAGATGCAGGACGAGGAATTTGCCGAAGTGATGCGTGCGCTGGGCCACCCGGTGCGCCTCAGCATCCTGCGCATTCTCGCCGAAAAGGCCCAGAACGAATGCTGTTGCACCGACGTCACCGAGTGCCTGCCGCTCGCCCAGTCGACCGTCAGCCAGCACATCAAGGTCCTGCTCGATGCCGGGCTCGTCGAGCGCAGCCCGAAGGGCACGCGCAACTGCTACTCGCTCAATGCCGACCGGCTGGCCTCGCTCAACGGCGCCTTCTCGGGCTTGTTCTCGGGCCTCACCACTGAGCTCGCCGCGCCGCCTCCATCGGAAGTCGAGCCGGCCTGATGGCATCCCCCGCGCCTGAGCAGAAGCCCGCGTTGACCGCGGAGGGATCGCTTCTTTCGACCGTCCGGCACCTCTGGCCCTATATGTGGCCGTCCGGCCGCAACGACCTGAAGCTGCGGGTCGTCCTTGCGATCGCGGCGCTGCTCGGCAGCAAGGTCGCCACGACGCTCGTGCCCTTCGCCTACAAGGGGATCATCGACGGCCTGGGCAAGGCGGCCCAGGGACATCTGCCCCTGGCCATGGGCATCGCCGTGCCGGTGATCCTCATCATCGCCTACGGCATCGGCAACGTCGCCGATGCGGGCTTCCAGCAATTGCGCGACATCCTGTTCGCCAGCGTCGGCCAGCATGCCGTCCGCAAGCTGGCGCTGCAGACCTTCGAGCACGTGCACCGGCTGTCGCTGCGCTTCCATCTGGCGCGCCGCACCGGCGGTCTGAGCCGCATCATCGAGCGCGGCGTCACCGGCATCGAGAACATCGTCCGCTTCACGATGCTGAACACGGCGCCCACCATCGTCGAATTCGTCATCGTCGGGACGGTGTTCCTGCTGCTGTTCGGCTTGAGCTACGTCGCCGTCCTGGTGATCACGATCGTCCTCTACGTCTGGTTCACCATTGTGGCGTCCAACTGGCGCATCGGCATCCGCCGCGACATGAATGCCGCCGATACCGACGCGAACGCCAAGAATGTCGACAGCCTGCTCAACTTCGAGACGGTGAAATATTTCGGCAACGAGGCGATGGAGGCCGAGCGCTTCGACCGCTCGCGCGCGCAATACGAACGCGCCGCCATCCGCATCTGGACCTCGCTCGGATTCCTGAACTTCGGGCAGGCGGCAATCTTTTACACCGGCACCGTGATCATCGGCGTCATGGCGGTCTACGGCGTCATCGCCGGCCGGATGTCGGTGGGCGATTTCGTCCTGCTCAACACCTTCCTCATGCAGATTTACCGGCCGCTCAACTTCATCGGCATGGTCTATCGCGAGATCCGGCAGGGCCTCACCGACATCGAGGAGATGTTCCGCCTGCTCGCCCAGCCCGCCGAGATCGTCGACAAGCCCGGCGCCCCGCCGCTCGCCATCACCGGCCCGGTGATCCGCTTCGAGGACGTGCACTTCCACTACGATCCCGACCGCGAGATCTTGAAGGGCATCAGCTTCGAGGTCGAGGCCGGCAAGACCACCGCCATCGTCGGCCCGACCGGCGCCGGCAAGTCCACCATCTCGCGGCTGCTCTACCGCTTCTACGAGGTCACCCGCGGCCGCATCACCGTCGACGGGCAGGACATCCGCGACGTCACCCAGGCCTCGCTGCGTGCCGCCATCGGCATGGTCCCGCAGGATACGGTGCTGTTCAACGACACCATCGCCTACAACATCCAGTACGGCCGGCCGAGCGCCGGCATGGACGAGGTCAAAACCGCCGCCGAGCACGCCCAGATCGGCCATTTCATCGAGCGGCTGCCCAAGGGCTACGACACGCCCGTCGGCGAGCGGGGACTGAAGCTCTCGGGCGGCGAGAAGCAGCGCGTCGCCATCGCCCGCACCATCCTCAAGGGCCCGCCCATCCTCATCCTCGACGAGGCGACCTCCGCCCTCGACACCAAGACCGAGCAGGACATCAAGCAGGCGCTCGACATCGTCAGCCGCAACCGCACGACCCTCGTCATCGCGCACCGCCTCTCGACCGTCGTCAATGCCGACGAGATCATCGTCCTGCGCGACGGCCTCATCGCCGAGCGCGGCACCCACCAGATGCTGCTGCTGCGCGATGGCCTCTACGCCCAGATGTGGAACCGCCAGCGCGAGGCGAGCGAAGCCGAGGAGCGCGCCCGCCAGGCCGCGAACGATGCCGAAGGCTTCGTGCGCCGCGGCCTCCCGGCGGCGGAGTAGCGCTATGTTGCCGCTGCCGTCGTGTGACGCTTGAGCCAGTCCTCTGGAACCGGCTTCCGGAATGTTCCGCCTTCGAGGTTGGAATAAATGAACTCGATCCACTCCTCCTCGCTGCAGGTGGGCGTCACTCCGTTGGCGTCGAGGAACAGGATCGTGCTGGCAAAGGCCACCCGCTTGTTGCCGTCAACGAACCCGTGGTTCATCGCGAGGCTTTCCCACAGCGCGGCCGCCTCTTCGATCACGCCGGCAT
>DATMTK010000113.1:0-30272 GCA_035564755.1 Devosia sp.
GCAGCCTGCGCGACGACTTTGCCAACGAGCCGCCGGCGCGCTTCTGGCGCAGCCTCGACGACCTCAGTAGAACACCGTCCTTCCGGGTCAAGCTGGGCCGTGAATTCCCCGATATCGCCGCCCGCTTCGGCCGCGCCGTCAGCACCGACCGCCGCACCGCGCTGAAGCTGCTGGGCGCCTCGCTGCTGATGGCGGGCGTCGCGGCCTGCAAGTCGCCGGCCGGGATCGCCCCCTATGTCGACCAGCCGGAGAACCTCATCCCCGGCCGACCGCGCTTTTTTGCGACCGCCATGCCGCTCGACGGCTATGCCATGGGCGTGATTGCCGAGAGCCACGAGGGCCGGCCGACCAAGATCGAGGGCAACCCGCTGCATCCGGGCTCGCTGGGCGGCACCGATCCGATCATGCAGGCAAGCGTCTGGTCGCTGTACGATCCGGCACGCTCGCGCAATGTGCGGCGCGGCACCGAGATCAGCACCTGGGACGAGTTCCTGCAGAACCTCGCGGCCGTGCGCGCGGCGTATCTGCCCAAGGGCGGCGCAGGACTCGGCATTCTGATCGGCGCCGAGACCTCGCCGACGCTGAAGCGCCAACTCGCGGCGCTGAAGGCCGCACTACCGGGCCTGAAGGTGTATCGCCATGCGCCGCTCAACCCGCCGGCAGCGGCGCCGGTGCCGGTGTACGATCTCGGCAAGGCGCGGACGATCCTCGCGCTCGACGGCGATTTCCTCGGGCAGGGGCCGGGCAAGCTCGCCTATGCCCGCGCCTTCGCCGAGGGCCGCCGCGTGCGCAAGGCCAGCCGGCAGATGAGCCGGCTCTACGTCATCGAGACGGTACCGACGCTCACCGGCGCCAATGCCGACTGGGTACGCCGCATCAAGCCGAGCGCCATCGATGACGTGGTGCAGAAGCTGCTCGAGGCGATGAGCGGCTCGGACGTGAGCGATCCCGATCTCGCGCCGCTTCTCGCCGACCTCAAGGCCGGCAACGCCATCGTGGTCACCGGGCCGCAGGCGAGCCCCTATGTGCAGGCCGCGGCCGCGCAGCTCAACCAGAAGCTCGGCGCGCCGGTCCGCACCATCGCCCCGCTCGAGATCGCGGGCGACGGCGACCTCAAGGCGCTGGTCGGCGACATCGGCGCCGGCCGCATCGAGACACTGCTGGTCTCCGGCGTCGACCCGGTCCACGCGGCGCCGGCGGGACTCGACGTCGTCAGCGCACTGAAGCGGCTCAAGGCGCTGCTGCACCATGGCCTGCATCTCGACGCCACCGCAAAGCTCGCGCACTGGCACGCGCCGGCGACGCACTATCTCGAGGCCTGGAGCGACGGCCTCGCCTATGACGGCAGCGCCGGCCTGATCCAGCCGCTGATCGCGCCGCTCTACGACAGCCACACGCTGCACGAGATCGTCGCGGCGCTCGGCGGCGACTACACCGCCGGCGCCCACGACCTCGTGCGCGCCACCTGGACGTTGCTCGACGATGCCGGCTGGACGGCCGCGCTGAAAGCCGGCCGCATCGAGAACACCGCGGCAGCGCGTATCGCGCCCCCGGCTCCCGCCCTGCCCGCACCGGCGACGCAAAGCGGCGGCATCGAGGTCAAGCTCGTGCCCGACCCGTACTTTCGCGACGGCGCCTATGCGCCGAACCTGCCGCTCAACGAGCTGGCGCGGCCGCTGACCAAGCTGGTCTGGGGCAACGCGGCGGAAATGGCGCCCAAGACCGCCGCCGCTCTCGGCCTCAAGGACGCCGACGAGGTCGAGCTCGTCGCGGGCGGCACGCATCTGGTGCTGCCCACCTTCATCCATCCCGGCACGCCGGAGGATACCATCGTCGTCGCCCTCGGCTGGGGCCGCGCCTATGGCGACGGCGACCCGGTGGGCGCCAACGCCTATCCGCTGCTCGGACATGCCGGTCCGCTGATCGTCGGCAAGACCGGCCAGCGCGGGCGGCTGGTGACGGTGCAGAACGACTACTCGATGGAGGGCCGCGACCTCATCCACGAGGTCGCGCTCACCGAATGGCCGGGACCGCCGCCCATTCCCGAAGAGCAGCCGCGGGTCATGCCGCAATGGGACAACCCGGACGAAGCCTGGGGCATGAGCATCGACCTCACCTCCTGCATCGGCTGCATGGCCTGTGTCAGTGCCTGCGTGGCGGAGAACAATTCGCCGGTCGTCGGCATCGACGAAGTCGATCGCGGCCACGACATGCACTGGCTGCGCGTCGACCGCTATTATTCCGGCGACGTCAATGCGCCGGAAACATCGTTCCAGCCGGTGCCCTGCATGCAGTGCGAAGATGCGCCCTGCGAGGTCGTCTGCCCGGTCAACGCCACCGTGCACACGCACGATGGTCTCAACGCACAGGTCTACAACCGCTGCGTCGGCACGCGCTACTGCTCACAGAACTGCCCCTACAAGGTCCGCCGTTTCAACTTCTTCGACTACAACAAGGACATCAGCGAGACCTCGCCCCTGAGCCTCCTGATGAACCCGGACGTGACGGTGCGGGAACGCGGCGTCATGGAAAAATGCACCTATTGCGTGCAGCGCATCGCCGAGGCGCGGATCGGCGGCGACGTCGCCGACAAGCCGATCGCCGACGGCGCCATCCAGACCGCCTGCCAGCAGGCCTGCCCGACGCGCGCCATCACCTTCGGCAATATCAACGACAAGACCGCCAAGGTCGTGGCCGAGAAGGCCGAGCCGACCAATTACGCCATGCTCGCCGAGCTCGGCACGCGCCCGCGCACCACTTACCTCAGCAAGGTGCGCAACCACCCGGAGGGCGGCAGTGACTGACCGGGTGATCGCGGGCCATCCTTCGGACAGGGAGATCGTCGGCCGCATTTCGAGCGTGCCGCTGCGCGGCCGCATCCCGAGATATTTCTGGTGGGTGTTCCTGCTCTTCTTCGCGATCGCGCTGCTGTTCCTGTTCTCGATCGGCTGGCTGCTGATCGAAGGCATCGGCACCATCGGCCTCGAGATTCCCGCCGCCTGGGGCTTCATGATCGTCAACACGGTGTGGTGGATCGGCATCGGCCATGCCGGCACGCTGATCTCGGCGATCCTCGTCCTGTTGCGGCAGAACTGGCGCAACTCGATCAACCGCTTCGCCGAGGCGATGACGCTGTTCGCAGTCGGGATCGCCGGTCTGTTCCCGATCCTGCATCTGGGGCGGCCGCAATATTTCTACTGGCTGCTGCCGCTGCCGGTGACGCACATGCCCTGGCCCAACTGGCGCAGCCCGCTGGTGTGGGACTTCTTCGCCATCGCGACCTACATCCTGGTGTCGCTGATGTTCTGGTACATGGGGCTCGTGCCGGACATGGCGGTGCTGCGCGACCGGGCCCAGACCCGCGGCAAGCAGATCGTCTATGGCCTGCTCTCGCTCGGCTGGCGCGGCTCGGCCTATCACTGGTCGCGCTTCGAGACGTCGTACCTGCTGGTGGCGGCGCTCGCGACGCCGCTGGTGGTCTCGGTGCACTCGGTGATCGCGCTCGATTTCACCAGCGCGCTGATCCCCGGCTACCACTCGACCATCTTCCCGCCCTACTTCGTCGCCGGCGCACTCTATTCGGGCTTTGCGATGGTGTTCACCATCGCGGTGCCGCTGCGGCAGTTCTTCGGCTTTCAGGCGTTCATCACCGACCGCCACCTCGACAACGGCGCCAAGGTGATGCTCGCCTCCGGCTGCTTCGTCGCCTACGGCTACATCAGCGAGGCCTTCTTCTCGTGGTACTCGGGCGATCCGTTCGAGCGCTACATGATGTGGAACCGCGCGTTCGGCGACTATAGCTGGACGTTCTGGGTCATGCTCGCCTGCAATGTCGGGCTGCTGCAGTTCCTGTGGTTCAAGCGCGTGCGCACCAACCCCTGGCTGCTGTTCGTGCTGTCGCTCGGCATCAATATCGGCATGTGGATCGAGCGCTACGTCATCGTGGTCGTGAGCCTCACGCGCGATTTCGTCCCCTCGATGTGGCGCAACGTGACGCCGACCTGGGTCGACTATTCCCTGCTGCTGGGCTCGCTCGGCATGTTCTTCGCGCTGATGTTCCTGTTCCTGCGCGTGCTGCCGGCGATCACCATCTTCGAGGTCGAAGAGCTCGAGCACAAGGTCGAGGAGGGCAAGGCATGAGCGCGCCCGGCCCCGAACGCTACGGTGTGCTCGCCGGCTTCGAGACGCCCGAGGATTTGCTGCAGGCGGCCGAGCGCACGCGCCAGAACGGCTTCGTCGCGCTCGATGCCTTCACCCCCTACCCGGTCGAGGGATTGACCAAGCTGCTCGGCGGCCGCAAGAACCGCATGCCGGTATGGACCTTCATCGGCGGTGCGATCGGCGGCCTCGGCATCATCGGCCTGCAGCTCTATTCGACCACCATCAACTACCCGCTCAATGTCGGCGGCAGGCCTCTCGCGGCGATGACGGCCTTCCTCGTGCCCGGCTTCGAGTGCACGGTGCTGGGCGCCTCGCTCACGGCCTTCTTCGGCATGTGGATCGGCAACCGGCTGCCGACCTACTACCACCCGGTGTTCAACGCGCCGAGCTTCTCGCTGGCCGACGGCGAGACCTTCTACCTGCTGATCGGCGCCGACGATCCTCGGTTCGACCGCAGCAAGGCGCGGCGGCTGCTGAAGTCGCTGCATGCCAAGAGCATCGAGGACGTGACGCCATGAGCCGCTGGGCCGCCTTCGGCATCTGCGCCCTGGTCCTGCTCGCCGGCTGCGAGCAGAAAATGGCCAACAGCCCGCAGCTCAAGCCGCTCGACCCCTCGCCCTTCTTTGCCGACGATTCCGGGGCCCGGCCGGAGATCCCCGGGACCGTCGCGACCGATACCGACCTCACGCCGACGCCGAACGCCCTGCCGGCGGCATTGCCGCTGAGCCTGCTCCAGCACGGCCAGGAGCAGTTCAACATCTTCTGCACGCCGTGCCACGCCTATGACGGCCACAGCCGCGGCCGCGTCGTGCAGCGCGGCTTTCCCAATCCACCCGACCTCCACTCGGCGGCAGTCGTCGCGCTCAGCGACCGGCAGATCTTCGAGGTCATCACCAACGGCTACGGCATCATGTTCCCCTATGGCGGGCGCGTGCCCGCCGCCGACCGCTGGGCCATCGTCAGCTACATCCGCGCGCTGCAATATGCCGACAAGGTGCCTGCCGCCGACCTGACGCCGGACCTCACCGCCAAGCTCGAGGCCGCCAAATGAGCTGGCTCACCCCCGTCGCGCAGGCCTGGCTGGTGGCCGTCAATATCGGGCTCGGGCTGCCGCTCGGCGCCATGGCGATCATGATGATCCACATGCTGACCGGCGGCACCTGGGGCGAGGAGGCGCGGCCGGCGCTGCGCAGCATCGCCCGGCTGCTGCCGCTGATGCTGCTCTGCGGCCTGCCGCTGATCGCCGCCATCGACCTGCTGCTGCCGTTCCTGACGCAACCGCCCGACACGCTGCCGAGCCGCGTCGTCGCCAAGCTCGGCTATCTGCAGCCGCTCTGGATCATCGTGCGCACCATCATCATCGCGGGGCTCTGGCTCATCGCCTGGCGCGTCGGCACGCGCTCCCGCCGCTGGGCCGTGTGGGGCCTGATCTTCTACATGCTGGGGCTCACCGTGTTCGCGACCGACTGGGGCCAGGCGCTCGACCCGAGCTACTATTCGACCATCTATCCGGTGGAGGTGGCTGGCGCCCAGATCCTCGGCGCCTTCGCGCTGACGACGCTGCTGGTCCCGGTCGACGCCAAAGGCGATTTCGGCAAGCTGCTGCTCACCGCCATCCTGAGCTGGAGCTATTTCGCCGCGATGCAGTGGCTCATCGGCTGGATGGGCGACCTGCCGGACGAGGCCGAATACTACCTCAAGCGCACCGACGGCTGGTGGGGGGCGCTGCTGATCATCGCCTGCCTGCTGTTCGCGATCGTGCCGTTCTTCGTGCTGCTGCGCGAAAAGCTGCGGGCGCGGCTGGGCGAATTGCGCAACGTCGCCTGGATGATCCTGGCCGGCTACGTCCTCGAAACCATCTGGCGGCTGGCCCCAGCCTTCACCCCCAATCCGCTGATCGTCATCTCCGTGATGCTGATCGGCTGGATCGTCTGGCTGATCCTGCGCCGTCCGCTGCCGGAGGCCGGCCTTGTCTGAAACGGCGATCCAGCACCGCAACCCGCACGAACGCCGCGACGTCAGCATCCGGGGGCTGCTGCTCTTCGCCGCGGTTCTCGCGGCGTTCCTGCTACTCAGCGCGGCGGTGCTGTGGTTCGTCTTCGGCACCCGCCAGGGCGGCTTCGCCGGGGCGCAGACCCTGGGCCAATCGCTGCCCGGCGACGAGCTCGAGCAGCGCGACCAGCTCGCAAGCTACATGCAGGCGCAGAACGCCGAGCTCAACCGGCTCGCCTGGACCGACGCGACGCACCAAACCGCCAAGGTGCCGATCGACGCCGCCATGAAGCTGCTCGCCGCCAAGGGCGACAAGCGATGAGACCATGGCTCGCTTTGCTGCTGGCGTTGTGGACGACGGCCGCCTGGGCGGCGGTCGAACGGCCCGAGTTCGACCCGCAGCTCGGCGGCCAGATCGATTTGGGCACGGTGCTCACCGACAGCACCGGGACGACGCAGACGCTCGGCCAGTTCACCGGCGGCAAGCCGGCACTGGTGCTGTTCGGCTATCACGACTGCCCCAACCAGTGCGGCGTGGCGCAGCAGGTGATCGCCGCCGCGCTCAAGGCCACCGGGCTGGGGAACAGCGTCGTGCCGCTGTTCATCACGCTGGCGCCGGAGGAAGGCCCGTCCGACGCAGCGGGCGCCAAGGCGCGGCTGGTGGCGGCCGCCGGCGATGCCGGCGCATCGTGGCGCTTTCTCAGCGGCCCGGACGTGGTGCATCTGGGCGAAGAGTTCGGCATCGGCACGGTCGAACGCGAGAGCATCAAGCAATATGTGCACCCGGTCGCGGTCTATACGCTGACCCCGGGCGGCCGCATTTCGCACGTGCTGCCGGGGCTCGAGCTCACTGCGCACGATCTGAAGCTGGCACTGGTCGAAGCCTCCAACGACCAGCTCGGCACCGTCATCGACCACATCGTGCTGTGGTGCGCCGGCTACGACACGCATACCGGCCGCTATACCGATCCGGTGATGGGCGTACTGCGCGTCGCCGCCGTCGCCACGGTCATCCTCGGCCTCGCCGGGATCGGATTCCTCGAGCTCAGGAGGCGGCATTGGACAGCGTAGCGCTGCACCCGATCGAAGCCTCGACGCTGGCGCCGCAGGTCGACCTGCTGTTCTACGCGCTGCTCGCCTTCTCGCTCGGGCTCGGCATCTTTTTGACCGTGCTGGTGCTCGGCTACGCCATCAAATACCGCCGCGGCAGCAAGGCCGACCGCTCCGGCGAGCGTTCGCGCAACACCGTGCTCGAGGTGAGCTGGACCACGGCGACGGCGCTGATGGCGCTCGGGATATTCCTGTGGGGCGCCGAGCTCTTCCTGCAGCGCGATCACCCGCCTCCCGATTCGCTGCATATCTCCGGCATCGGCAAGCAGTGGATGTGGATCTTCGAGCACCAGAACGGCCGCCGCGAAGTGGACGAGCTGCACGTGCCGGTGGGCCAGCCGGTGGTGGTCAGCCTGAGCTCGGAGGACGTGATCCACTCGATGTTCGTGCCCGCCTTCCGCATGAAAATGGATGCGGTGCCCGGACGCCAGACGCAGCTCTGGTTCCAGGCGACGCGCGCCGGCACCTACGATCTGTTCTGCGCCGAATATTGCGGCACCCAGCACTCCGAGATGCGCGGCCACGTGGTCGTCATGCAGCCGCAGGATTTCGCCAAATGGCTGGCCAGCGGACCGACGGTGGAATCGCTGGTGCAGCAGGGCCAGGCGCTGTTCCGCGGCCTGGGCTGCTCGGGCTGCCATGGCCCGAGCGCCACCGTGCACGCCCCCAAGCTCGAGGGCGTCTATGGCCATCCGGTGGGCCTCGCCACCAGCCAGACCGTGATCGCCGACGACGGCTACATCCGCGACTCGATCCTGCAGCCGAAAAAGCAGGTGGTCGGCGGCTTCGATCCGATCATGCCGAGCTACCAGGGCCTCATCACCGAGGACGATCTCGGCAAGCTCGTTGCCTACATCAAATCTCTTGCCAACAGCGGAGGCACGCCATGACGATCGCTGCGGACCTGCCGGAGCGCGGCAGCTATTTCGCCCCCGGCTGGCGGCTGAGGGACTGGCTGCTGACCACCGACCACAAGCGGATCGCCTGGCTCTACATGAGCGCGCTGCTCACGTTCTTTTTCATCGGCGGCGCCGCAGCGACGCTGATCCGCATCGAGCTCTTTTCGCCGTCCGGCGACTTCATGACGGACGATACCTACAACCGCATGTTCACGCTGCACGGCGTGGTGATGGTGTGGTTCTTCCTGATCCCCTCGATCCCGGCGACGCTGGGCAACTTCCTGCTGCCGCTGATGCTGGGCGCCAAGGACCTCGCCTTCCCGCGCCTCAACCTCGCGAGCTGGTATGTGTTCATGGCCGGTGCGCTGATCACGCTCTGGGCCATGCTGGTCGGCGGCCTCGACACCGGATGGACGTTCTACACGCCGCTCTCGACGATGTTCACCACCGACAATACGAGCATCGCGGCCGTCGGTGTGTTCATCATCGGCTTTTCAACCATCATGACCGGCATCAACTTCATCGTCACCACGCACAAGCTGCGGGCGCCGGGACAGACCTGGTTCCGGCTGCCCATCTTCGTGTGGACGCTCTACGCCACGAGCCTCGTGATGGTGCTGGCGACGCCGGTCCTTGCCGCCACACTGCTGCTGATCGTCGCCGACCGGGTGTTCGGCATCGGCATTTTCGATCCGGCGCAGGGCGGCGATCCGCTGCTGTTCCAGCACCTGTTCTGGTTCTACTCGCACCCGGCCGTCTACATCATGATCCTGCCCGGGATGGGCGTGGTCAGCGAGATCCTGCCCTGTTTCTCGCGCCGCCCGCTGTTCGGCTACAAGTTCGTCGCCTATTCCTCGATGGGCATCGCGCTCCTCGGCTTCATGGTCTGGGGCCACCATATGTTCGTCTCGGGCCAGTCGACCTATGCCGGCGTCATCTTCTCGTTCCTGAGCTTCTGCATCGCCGTGCCGTCGGCGATCAAGGTGTTCAACTGGACGCTGACGATGCGCAAGGGCTCGGTGACCTTCGAGACCTCGATGATCTATTCGCTCGGCTTCCTCGGACTGTTCGTCTTCGGCGGCCTTGCCGGCCTCTTCCTCGCCGCCCTCGCCGAAGACGTGCACCTGACCGACACGTATTTCGTCATCGCGCATTTCCACTACATCATGGTCGGCGGCATGGTGACGGCATTCCTGGCAGGCGTCCATTTCTGGTGGCCGAAGATGACGGGCCGGATGTACTCGGAGACCTGGGGGCGGATCGCCGCGGTGACGAGCTTCCTTGGCTTCAACCTCACCTTCTTTCCGCAGTTCATCCTCGGCTTCAACGGCATGCCGCGGCGCTACCACACCTACCCCGACGAGTTTCAGGTGTGGAACGTGCTCTCGAGCGCCGGCGCCGTGGTGCTCGCCCTCGGCTATCTCATGCCGCTGTTCTATCTCGGCTATTCGCTGTTCAAGGGCCCCAGGGCGCCGGACAATCCGTGGGATGCCACCGGCCTCGAATGGCAGACCAGCTCGCCGCCGCCCCAGGACAATTTCCGCACCCCGCCGGTGGTGACCGGCCCGCCCTATCAATACGAACTGCCGGAGATCGACCGGCCGGCGGATCAGCGATGAGCGTCGAGACCCAGGGCGAGCCGCTTCCGACCGGCCTCAAGGCCAGCGGCGAGCTGGGCGTGTTCGTGTTCCTCGTCTCCGAGGGACTGCTGTTCGGTGCGCTGATCCTCGGCTACACCGTGATGCGGCTGTCGCCCGGTGCCGATTTCGCCGGTGCGAGCAAGGAGCTGTCGCTGCTGCTCGGCACGCTCAACACCTGCGTGCTGCTGACCAGCAGCCTTGCCGCGGCGCTCGCCACCATGTGGGCCGATGGTAAGCGCGACGGCTATGCCCGCATCGCCATCCTCGTCACCGCGGCGCTCGGCCTCGTGTTCCTCTGCATCAAGAGCTACGAGTGGTTCGACGAGGCGCAGAAGGGCCTGCTGCCGTTCCGCGACGTGTCCGATCGCTACCCCAAGGCGAGCCCGCAGGAGCATCGGGAGTTCTTCGACGCCTACCTCGTGCTCACCGGAACGCACGGCCTGCATCTGATCTCCGGCATCGGCCTGATGCTGGGCATCACGGTGTTCTGGAAGCACCTCGTGCATCCCGCCCACACGCTGAAGATGGCCGCGCTCTACTGGCACTTCATCGACGTGATCTGGGTGTTCCTGTTTCCCCTGCTCTATCTGGTGCGCTGATGATCACGATCCGCTCCGCCGTGCTGACCTACATCGGGCTCATCGTGCTGGTGCTGCTCACCGTCGGCTCGATCTTCATTCCGCTCGGCGTCGGCAATTCGCTGATCAACCTCGCGATCGCGGTCGCCAAGGCCGCGCTGATCGGCGCCGTCTTCATGCATCTGCGCAAACCGCTGCCGCTCGCGGCCATGAGCATCTTCGTACTGCTGTTCTGGCTGTGCCTGATGTATGGCTTCACGCTGAGCGACTACGCCACGCGCTAGTGCCGCCGGCGCGGGCTAGCCTGGCTGCTGGGCAGCCTGGCTGGTCGTGCGCCCGTCGGCCGTCGCATCCTCGCCGGTGCTCTTCTGGTCGTCCGGCAGGCCGAAGACCTCGAGATAGTCGCCGACCGGCGTCTTCATGAAGTGGTGGCCGCCCGCGAAGATGGCGACGACCTGCTTGCCGTCGATGCTGTAGGTCATCGGGTTGGCCTGGCCGCCGGCGGGAAGCTGGGTGCTCCAGACTTCCTTGCCCGTCCGGATGTCGAAAGCGCGGAAGACGTTGTCGGTGGTGGCGGCCGCGAACACCAGCCCGCTCGCCGTGATCAGTGCTCCGCCATTGTTGGGCGTGCCGATCCGGATCGGCAGGAAGGTCGGCAGGCCAAACGGGCCATTGGCGCGGGCATCGCCGAATGGATGATCCCACAGCGTCTTGCCGGTCTTCAGGTCGATCGCCCGGATACCGCCATAGGGCGGCTGCGTGCACAGGGTGCCCAGATACGGCACCTTCCAGCCCGAATTGATGAGGTTGGCATAGGGCGCGCCCTTCTGCACCGCACCCTCGTCGTCGCTGCCGGTCGAGGGGCCGCCGAGGTCGTCGATGGCGCGCCACCCCCGCTTGTTGGCCTCGTCGCGGGTCAACAGCTCGTCGTAGTTCGCCATGTTGTTGTAATTGACGACCAGAATGCCGTCCTTCTCGTCTACCGCGACGCTGCCCCAGTCCGAGCCGCCATTGTAGCTCGGATATTCGATGAACGGCTTGTCCAGGCTCGGCGGCGTGTACTGGCCGAAATAGTTGGCCTGCCGGAACTGGATGCGGCAGTAGAGCTGGTCGAGCAGCGTCACGCCCCACATGTCGCTTTCCTTGAGCACCGGACCGACGACGTTGGCGTAGCCGGAATAGGGCTGCGTGCTGCTGAGCTTGTCGGGCTCGACGCTGCCCGTTTTCGGCGCCGGCCGCTCCTCGACGGGCGCCAGCGGCTTGCCGGTGCGGCGGTCGAGCACATAGATCTCGCCCTGCTTGGAGGGCAGGATCAGCGCCGGCACCGTGCCGCTGTCGGTCGGGAAATTGACCAGGCTCGGCTGGCTGCCGAGGTCGTAGTCCCACACATCGTAGTGCACGGTCTGGAAGTGCCAGACCGGCTTGCCGGTGGTGACGTCGATCGCCACCAGCGAGGAGTTGTATTCGTTCTCGTAAGGCTTGCGATTGCCGCCGTAATAGTCGACCGAGGAATTGCCGAGCGGCACATAGACGTAGCCGAGCTGGTCGTCGCCGGCCGCCGCCGTCCACATGTTCGGCGTGCCGCGGGTGTAGGTCTGGCCCGGCGGCGGTTCGGCCGTGCTGCCGGGGTTGCCCATGTCCCAGGCCCACAGGAACTTGCCGCTCTGCGCGTCATAACCGCGGATCACGCCTGAAGGGGCGTTCTCGTCCATGCCGTCCTGCACCTGCGCGCCCATTACCACGACGTTGCGTACGATCATCGGCGCGGCGTTGCTGCCGTACCAGCCGGGCTGGCTCATGCCGATGCCCTTCATCAGGTTGACCTCGCCGCCGGTGCCGAAATCGACGCAGGGCTTGCCGGTCCTGGCATCGACCGCAATGAGGCGCGCGTCCATGGTGCCCTCGATGATGCGCGTCCCGCACGCCTGATCGGGCGCCGCATTTGGAACGGCGTAATAGGCGACGCCGCGGCAGGTCGCGCCATAGGGCACGTAGCCGTCGCCGACCTTCGGGTCGTAGCGCCAGATTTCCTTGCCGCTGAGCGCATCGACCGAAATCACGATATCGCGCGCCGAGCAGAGATAGAGGCTGGAGCCGACCTTGATCGGCGTCGTCTCGGGCGAGTACTTGCCCTTGAGCGCGCCGTTGTCGGGAAGGTTCTGTGGCAGGTCGCCGGTGCGGTATTCCCAGACCTTCTTGAGCTTGTTCACATTGTCCGGCGTGATCTCGTCCAGCGTCGAATAGCGCGCTTCGAGGTTGGTGCCGCCATAGACCGGCCAGTCTTCCCCGGCCGTGGCTGTCGGGGTGCTCCCGGCGGTGGGCGTGGCGGCGTTCGACTGCGCCACGGCGGAGCCGTGCTGCATCGCGAGCGGCACGGCGAGCGCGAGCGCCAGGATCACCACCACGCTGCTCACCGCGGTCGTCTCGACGCGCCGCGGCCAGTGCGTCGGCCCGAGCGCCCGCAGCACCGGGGTGGTGCAGAGCACCAGGATGAACATGATCACCGGGCCGAGCAGCCGCGGCACCTGCGCCCAGCCGTTGAAGCCGGACTCGAAGAGCGCCCAGATCAGCGTGAAGAGGAAGGCCAGCGCATAGACCCAGATCGCCACCTGCTGGCCGCGGAACATCAACACGCTGGTGATCAGCAGCAGCAGGCCGGCAAAGCCGTAATAGGGCGAACCGCCGAGCGTGATCAGCCAGATGCCGCCGATGAACAGCCAGAGCCCGAAGATCAGGATCACCAGTGCCAGCAGCATGGTGAGCCAATAGCCGATGCCCTTGTGGATATATGCCTGCGCCAATGTGGCCTCCCGAATGATGTTCGTGAGCCCGAGGCGCGCCCGTTCACCTAAGGGCCATGTTCCTCAAACCTGAATGTCACAGGATCGGTTCCGGATGCGCCGATCGACTTTTGTCGGGCCCCGCGCCGTCAGCTCAGCCAGACCAGCGCCGACCACGCGCCCAGCCGGAGGCCATCCTTGATGAACTGGAAGTAGCCCGTCGACGCCGCTGGCTGGTTGAAAGCAACCTGCACCTCCTGCGGCTCGCCCGTCGGATTGAGGACCATGTTGTACGTCCCCGCCTCGTACTGCCAGGTGATGATGAGGCCGTCGCCCTGCCGGGCCGACCACGATTTGAGGTTGCGCGTCGCGCTCAGCGGCCAGATCAGCTCGCGCCGAAGCGCCGTGAGCTCGCGGAACCGCGCCAGCGCTTCCTGGTGCTCGCGGCGCCCATAGGCCTGCCAGTCGAGCTTGGCGCTGAGGAAGGTCGCCTCGAGCCGCGGATCGGGCAACTGCCCCTCGTGCACGGGCTCGTGGAAAATCTCCCGCATCTCGCGGTACCGGCCCTCGGCCTTCAGCGTCGCTTCCGGCTCGGGCATATCGAAGAAGAACGGGAACGGCCGGCGAAGATGCGCCTCCTCCCCCATGAACAGCAGCGGCACCTGCGGACTGAGGATGGTGATGAAATGTCCGAAGTCCAGCCGGTCGGCATCGGTGCGGTCCGGCACCCGGCGGCTGTCGGGCCGGTTGCCGATCTGGTCGTGGTTCTGGAAGAAGCTGACGAACGCCTCCATCGGCAATTGACTGGCCGGCTCGTTACGCGTGCGCCCGTCGCTGTGGCCGTCCGCATCGCCGTCGTGCACGAAGCCGTCGGCCAGCGATTTTTCGAGGTCGGCCACCGGATCGCGGGTCTCGTCCTCGTAGCCGTGGTGTTTTTCGCCGGTGACCATGTAGTTGAGCACGTGGTGGAAATCGTCGTTCCACTGCGCCGTGTAGTCACGCGGTGTGCCGTCCTCCTCGCGGATCAGCCAGTGCATCTGGTTCTTGATGTTCTCGATGACGAGCTTGGCCTCGGGCTTGATCTTGCGGCACGCCTTGGCCAGCTCGCCCAGGAACAGGTCGCGATCCTCCGTGGCGATCTCGTGCACCGCATCGAAGCGCAGCCCGTCGAGGTCGTAGTCGCTGAGCCACATGCAGGCATTCTCGTAGAAGAACTGCCGCACCAAAGGCTGCCGCACGTCGATCGCGGCGCCCCACGGGGTATGGATGTCGGAGGCGAAGAACTCCGGTGCGTAGCGCGGCAGGTCGTTCTCGATATTGCCGAAGTGGTTGTAGACGACGTCGAGCACGATGCAGAGGCCGATCTCGTGCGCCCGGTCGACCAGCGCCCGCAGATCGTCCGGCGTGCCGTAGGCGGCGTCGGGGGCGAACAGCAGCACGCCGTCGTACCCCCAGTTCCGCTGCCCCGGGAATTCGGCGATCGGCATGATCTCGAGGCTGGTGTAGCCGGCGTCGCGGAAATGCTCCAGCCGGTCCATCAGGCCCTTGAAGGTGCCTTCGGGCGTTACCGTGCCGACATGCACCTCGCAGATGATCGATTCGTGCCAGGGGTGCAGGGGATTGCCCAGACGGGGCTTGTCGAATGGCGCGCGCACGATGCTCCAGCTCTCGACGTCGGTCGATTGCTGCCGCGAGGCCGGATCGGGGAAGCTGTAGCCGTCGACGTTGAAACGATAGCGCGTGCCGGCGCCGATGCCGGGCGCGTGCACCGACCACATGCCGTTGTCCTGGCGGGCCATCGGCAGGGGCTGGCGGTTTTCGAGGAGGAGATTGACGCCGGGTTGGCTGGGCGCCCAGAGGCGGAAGGTGGTGCCGGTCTTATCCAGCAGGGGACCAAAACTGTACTGCATTGCCTGACGAACTGATGAAAATGCCGACGCGCTGCTCGAACGTCGCGATCAAGACGAGGGTTCCGGCCGGATGCGACGGCAAGGAACCTGGACCGGCTTCGGGCATTCGGACTCCGCGTAAGCGGAGCGTCACCATGACTCTTGAGGGCAAGATTGCTTTGGTCACCGGGGCCGGATCTGGCATCGGCGCCGCCAGCGCCCTGGCGCTGGCCAAGGCGGGGGCCGACGTCATCGTCGTCAGCCGTACCGCCGAGGAGATCGACAAGGTCGCCGAAGACATCGAGGCGCTTGGCCGCACTGCCCTGTCGGTCGCGGTCGACGTGGCCGACGAAAAGCAGATGGCCCGGTTGTTCCAGCGCATCAAGGAACGCTTCGGGCGGCTCGATTTCGTGCTCGCCAATGCGGGCGTCAACGGCGTGTGGGCGCCGATCGAAGAGCTCAAGCCCGCCGAGTGGGACGAGACCATTCGCATCAATTTGCGCGGAACCTACCTCACGGTGCACAACGCCGTGCCGCTGATGAAGAAGGCCGGCGGCTCCATCGCCATTACCAGCTCGATCAACGGCACGCGTACCTTCACCACCGCCGGCGCCAGCGCCTATTCGACCACCAAGGCCGGCCAGCTCGCGCTCGGCCAGATGCTGGCGCTCGAACTCGCGCGCTACAGGATCCGCGTCAACGTCATCTGCCCCGGCGCCATCGGCACCGAGATCGGCGACAACACCAAGAAACGGGCCACGGCGCGGGCCAAGGTGCCGGCGAAATTCGCCAAGGGCACGGTACCGCTGACCGGTGGCAAGGCGGGCAGCGCCGCGCAGGTCGCCGACCTCGTGCTGTTCCTCGCCTCCGACAGCTCCCGGCACATCTCCGGCACGCCGGTCTGGATCGACGGCGCCCAATCCCTGCTCGTGTGAGGCATGATGGGCGAACTGATCCCCGATCCGCGCGCGGGCAAGTGGGTCTCGCCCGGCGCCGGCCTCACCCGGCCACGCAGGACGTAGCCGCTACTCCTCGGTCGGATAATGCAGGTACATCGACTGCAGGCCGACGCGGCCCGGGCCGGTGAAGCGGTTGACGATGAGGTTGCCGGCCGAGCCGAAGAGTCCGCTCGAGAGCTTGTCGATCACCGTGTCCATGCGCACGCCGGGATCCTTGTAGAGCCAGCCGCCCGGTTCGATGTCGATCTGCTCGCCGGCCGCGAGGGTTTTTTCGAACACGTTGCCGTAGCCGTGCACCCAGACGATGCCGTCACCCGTCGCTTTGAACTTGTCGATGAAAAAGCCCGTCGACGAGAACAGCATGTTGGCAACGCCGCGCACGCGGGCGAAGGTGTAGTCGATGCCGGCGGTCGCCGCGAGGAACTGGTGCTCGCGCACGTCGATCTCCTGTCCCGCCTTGAGGTGGATCGGCGCGATGTGCCCGGCGCCGTCGCGCGAGAACGCGATCTGGCCGGGACCGGACGCTTCCGTCACGAAAATCTGCATGCCCGCCATCATGCGCTTGAGCGCACCCTTCATCGGCCTCAGGCTCACCCGCACCTGCGGGTGCTTCCACAACAGGATGTGGTGCTCGAAGAATACCGGCGTGCGGCTGACGTCGACCGTCAGCACCGGCACCAGCTCGCCGTCGAGATGATAGGTGACACCGCCGAACGTTTCATCGTGCGCCTGCGTCGGCAGCAGGGTGGGCATGTCGTTGGCCATTGCAAGTTTCCCCAAAAAATGTGAGCGACGCATCCGCAGGTGCGCTGCCCAAGACTAGCCCACCCGCAGAACGATCGCGGTTACTTCGATGTAAACTTGTCCGATCGCCGATGAACCCAAACTGAAGCCGCTGGCGGCCGACGCTCCGACGAGACATCATCATGATCCAGTCCGACCCATATCTGAGCTCTCTTGCCGCCTGGCGCGAGAAACGCCTCAGGAACCTCAAAGCCGCCGACGGCTGGCTCAACATCATCGGCCGCTGGCCGCTCGACGCCGGCCCCATGACGCTGGGCAGCGGCAGCGGCAATGACATCGTTTTGAGCGCCGGCCCCGAGACGCTCGGAACGCTGCTTCAGGAGGCATCGGGCGACGTGATTTTTACGCCGGCCGATGGGTCCGCGGCGATCCGCATCGAGCCAGCCTCGAAGCACTATCCGAAGTTTACGGCCGGCGGCCTGCTGCTCGAGATCATGACCGTCGGCGACGAGACCTCGCTGCGGGTCCGCGATCCCGCCTCCACGGCGCCGGACCGGCTCGCGCCGATCGAGTTCTTCCCGCCCGATCCGCGCTGGCGGATCGTCGCCGACTGGGTCGACTACGCCGCGCCGCAGCAGATCACCGTGGCCACCACCAGGGACATCGACACCGAAGTCGAGGTCACCCACAAGGCCGTCTTCATCCTCGACGGCCGAACGCTGGAGCTGATCGCGACGCACGGCACACCACAGGCGCCGCAGTTCGTGATTCGCGACCTGACCTCGCGCGACTCGACCTACCCGGCCTCTCGCTTCGTCTACGGCGAGGACGTGACCGCGGACAGCATCGTCCTCGACTTCAACAAGGCCATCAATCCGCCCTGCGCCTTCACCGACTTCGCCGTCTGCCCGCTGCCGCCGCCCGAGAACGTCCTGCCCATCCGCATCGAAGCCGGCGAGAAATGGCCGCACTGACTCTGTCTGTCAGCAAATGGCCGACGTCTCACCTGTAAGCGGATACTTGACGGCATGCTCAGCAGCCTCAGGAGCATGGGCTGGTCGCGGAATGATGCAGTGCTCCACCTCAGCTTGCAGCCGAGCGAACGGCGAAGCCGGGGCTGCGCCGCCGGCTTCGCGTGAGAGTCTCGCTCTTTTCGGCACTCGTCCTGCACCCAATGAGCGACCTGCCGCAGGTCGTGAATAGTCGGCAGAGGCGACTGGGTGCGTCCGGGAGCCAGGCCGTCGCGGCTAGGAGGCGGTAGCCGCCTTCAACTTCGATAACGCACGAATCTTGACCCGCACGCTCGCCGGCTTGGCCGCACCAGGCACCATTTGTCCCGTCGACGGATTCCGGATCAGCGTGCCGGCTTTGCGGGCAGGAACCTTGCGCAGCGAAATCTTGAGCAGGCCGGGAAACGTGAATTCGCCCACACCGCGAGGATGGATCGAGCCCATCATCGCGCCTTCGATGGTCGCGAGCACGCCCTTGGCGACGGCGCGGGTCACGCCATTTTCTTCCGCAATGAGGTTCACGAGCGCCGTCTTGCTCAGCGCCTCCTTTACCGGCTTGGCCTTAGGGGCAGGCTGCCTTGCTGTGGGCTGTTTGGCCGGAGTTTTCTTGCCGCGCGTTTGAGCCAAAGGGCTTCTCCTCGGATGGTTGAGCAGGGATCGCGTCTCAGCGACTGTGGGAGGGGATTATCAATTCCAGCGGGTCGTACCAAGAGGGAGATTGATCGAAGGCACAGTTGACCGGAGAAGAACGGGGGCTGCCAGCGATAACGACGCCACGGCAGCCGGCAGTTGGATCAACGTGCTCCTCCCGAGCAGCGCAGACGCCGGAAAGCGCATGGTAACGTCGTCACATGACCTGGCATGCGTCGCCCGCATCTGCTCGATTCGCGGTACCTTTCGGCCGGCGCGAGAATCGTCGGCAGCCCATGGACTCTGAGCCATATGGCAGCGAAAGATGCAGCCACGTCACAGGCGGCCTTCGACGGCGGCGTCGAAACGCTCCCACAGCGGGCGCATGTCTACGACCGTGCGGGTCCTGCGGGCCTCATCCATGGTCAGCGCCAACAGACCCGCCTCGAGCGCATCCAGAACCGATACCGGCAGTTTCGCACCGGTCGTCAGATACGCCAGCACATCGCGGGCCATCTGTTCGTCGGCGCCGTAGTGGGCCGAAATGCCGCTCGCCTCGTAATGCTTGTCGACGAGCAATGCCGACGTCCGGCTGTCGTGCACCCGCAGGAAGTTCCGCACGAAGTCGCCCTCCGCCATGCCCTTCGCTCCCATCACCGCAAAACGACGGTACTCGTCGACGACGCTGAGGTTGGTGTGGAACACCAGGGCCGACCCGTTCTCGTACTCCACGTTGGCGGTCTGGAAGTCGATGATGTCGGCATCGCTGTCGAAGACCTTGTCCGTCGACATCCAGCCGCTCGGCTTGCGGTAGTACACCTGCATGTCATTGGCACCGAGCAACTGCGGCGCGTTCTTGGGGATGAAGGTCTTGCGCCCGCCGAAGCTCGACACGTATCGCGGCCGGCAACCCATCACACCGTTGTAGAGATCGAGGTCGTGGCAGCACTTCTCGAGCATGAAGCTGCCGGACAGCCGCTCGTAGCGGCGCCAGTCGCGCATGAAGAATGCACCGTGATAGGGGCCGAGATGCTCGGAGGCCTCGATCGAAACGACGTCGCCCAGCATACCCTGCTCCTGGGCCTTGCGGAGATCGACGTAGAGCGGCGCGTAGCGCAGCACCAGTCCGACCATCAGGTCGCTCGGATCGTGACGGGACAGCACTGAGGCCAGCTCCATCGTTTCCTCGATGCTGGTGACGACCGGCTTTTCGGTGAACACCTTCAGGCCATGGTCGAGGCCGATCTTGATCTGCTCCAGATGCATGAGGTTGGGCGAGCAGACCATCAGCAGGTCGAGGGTCTCGGCCGCGAGCATCGCCTCGAGCGTCTCGTACCGGGTGCCGACCGGGATATCGAACTCTTGCGCGTATGGCAGGCCGGCCGGCGCCGGATCGACATAGCCGACGACGGTGAAATCCGCGCTCTCGAGTGAGAAGATCCTCGCCAGGTACGACGAGCGATGGCCGAGGCCGACAATTCCTACGCGCATATGAGAGAGCTCTCCTTAGGGGATCGGCGGCAATGGGCGAGGCCCTGTGACGCCGACGTCACTTCGTTGCGCCGGAGGTCATACCTTCAATGAATTTCCGCTGGAAGATCAGGTAGACCAGAACAAGGGGCGCAATGACGATTACCGCCCCGGCGGTGAGCACCGGCGTGTTGATCGTGTACTTGCCCTGGAAGAACAACGCGCCGATGGGCAGGGTGCGAAGCGCATCGTCGTTGACCAGGATCAGCGGCAGCAGGAACTCGTTCCACGTCCAGATGAAGAGGAACAGCGCCAGTGTCGACACTGCCGGTGCGAGCAGCGGCACGATCACCCGCATCAACACCTGCGGCCGCGTCGCGCCGTCGAGCACGGCCGCCTCCAGCACCTCGGCAGGGAGCTGCCGCATGGCGCTCGCCATGAAGATGGTGGCGAAGGGGATAGAGAGCGCAATCTGCGTCAGGATCAGCACCCAGTAGGTGTTGATGAGGTCGAGATAGAGCATCTCGTAGTAGAGCGGGATGATGAAGGCCTCGGTCGGCACCATCATGCCGATGGTGAGGATCACGAATATCGACTTCTTGAGCGGAAAGCTCAGATAGGCGAAGGCGAAGCCGGTGATCAGCCCCAGCACGATGCTGACGCCGACGACGGGCACGACCACGATCACCGAGTTGACGAAGTAGGTGCCGAAGCGCCCGTCGGTCCAGGCCGAGACATAGTTCTCGAAGTGCGGATAGGCCGGTAGCGCGAAGGCGCCCTTGAGCACCTCGGTCTTGCTCTTGATCGAGGTCAAAAGCAGCAGGCCGAGGGGGATGACGGTCACCAGCCCGAAGAGCCAGAGCACGATCCGGAACGGCATCGTCGGCGCCGTGGACACACCCGACCGCGCCATCAGTTCGACGACCTGTCGAGCCGGCGCATGCCCTGGTGGATGATGAAGTTCACCACGAACACCAGGATCGCGCCGATGATGGCGACTGCCGCGGCGTAGCCGAAACGGTTCAACTGGAAGCCCAGCTGGTACATGTAGATGTTGGGAACCAGCGTCGCGTTGCCCGGACCGCCGCGCGTCATCGTGAAGATCAGATCGAAGCTCTTGATCGAGGCGATGACCGTGAGCAGCAGCACGACGCGGATCTCGGGCATCAGCTGCGGCAGCGTGATGTGCCAGAAGGCCTGCCAGCCCCGCGCGCCATCGGCGCGCGCTGCGTCAAACAGCGACGGATCGATCCGCTGCATGCCGGAGAGGAACACCACCATGCAGAACCCGAAAAAGTACCAGACGGCGACCGCGCCGACCGCGGGGAGCACGAAATTGAAGTCGCCCAGCCAGGGCAGCGCCAGCTTGCCCAGGCCAACCGCCTTCAGGATCTGGTTGAACGGCCCGAACGCCGGATTGTAGAGCCACTGGAAGATGATACCCAGGACCGCCGTCGGCATGATGTAAGGCAGGAAGAAGAGCGTCCGCAGCGCCATGCGCTCACGATTTCCCACGTTGCTGATGATCGCCGCGAGAATGATGCCGATGATCAGCGGGAACACGCAGTAGAAGACGATGAACTCCGCATTGTTGCGGAGCGCGATGTAGAACTCGTTGTCCGAGAACAGCCTGACGTAGTTCTGGAGGCCGACGAAGGTGGGCACCACCAGGCCGTTCCACTGCGTCAGGCTGATCACCACGGCAGCGAGGATCGGCGCGAAGACGAAGACGACGTATACCACCAGGCCCGGAAGGACATACAGCAGGTTGCCCCTGCCCATGTGGTCGAGCGCCGATGCCGGCGCCCGCCGGCGGCGCACCGCGGCTCCAATGGCCGGTGCCGGGCCGGTCCTGGGAACGCTCTGCTCTGTCGTCGCCGACATCGTGCCTCAGCCTGAACGAAAAGCCGCGGCTACCTTGCAAGTAGCCGCGGCCGGTTGTCGAGACCGATTACTTGCCGGTGCTCTTCATGTAGGCCTGATAGTCGGCGTCGAGCGCATCGTCGAAGGCCTGAGGCGTCATGTCGCCGGCCAGCAGGTGGGGCATGTTGTCGTCGTAGGTCTTGAGCATGGTCGGGCTGGCCCAGTCCGCATAATGCCCGAGCGCATTGTTCTCGGTGATCGTCTTCCACATCGCGAGGCCTTCCTTGAGCAGCCCGCTCTTGACGACGCTCTCGTCGGTCGGCGTGGACGACGGGAAGAAGCCCGCCGCCGCCCACAGGTTCGCCGCCTCAGGCGACACCATGTAGTCCATGTACTGGGCTGCGAGGTCCTGTGTTGCCTTGTCCTTGGCGTTGGAAGTGATCGACCAGCTGAGGTCGATGCCGCCCACCGTCAGCGGCTTGCTCACGCTCGCCGGCGCCGGGATCGGCATGAAGTGGATGTCCGGGTTGGTCTGCATGTCGCCGAAGTACCAGGTGCCGTCGATCAGGAACGCCCCCTGGCCGGAAACGAACAGCTGCACCGAGTCGTCGTTCGAGACGCCCGAGAAGCCGTCGTTGAAGTAGCCGCCGGTCGCCCACTTCTGCACCTGCGTGGTGGCGTCGAGGTCCTGCTGCGTCTTGAACGTGCCGCCGCGGCCATAGATCACGTCATCGAGCGCCTTGCGGTTGGACGCATCGATGTGCGCCTGTTCGATGCCGGTCAGCATGTGGAGCGCGAGGTGCCCCTTGGAGGTGCCGATGGTGAACGCGTTGATGCCCTTCGCCTTCAGCGTGTCGGCGTCCTGTAGCAGCTCCTCGTAGGTCTTGGGCGGACCTGAAATGCCGGCGTCCGTCAGCACTTTCTGGTTGTAGAACAGTCCCACCATTTCGCCGAGGCCCGACACGCCATAGTAGTGCCCTTCGCCGAACTGGCCGCTGTCGGACCACTGCATGCGGGCCAGCACGCCTGCGCCAAACCGCTTGTCCCAGCCGTACTGCTTCACATAGTCGTCGAGCGGCAGCAGCAGCTTCTGCTTGACCATCGTGCCCTGGTCGGCGGCACCCTGATTGACCTTGGTCAGCTCCGGGCCGTTGCCGGCCGAAACCGCGAGCTTCAGCGTCATCGACAGGTCGTCGAAGGTACGCGCCGTGCGGTTGATGGTGACGCCCGGATGCGCCGCCTCGAAGTTTTTGTTGAGTTGTTCGATCACCGCGTTCTGGCCGACATCGGTGTAGTCGTCCCAGGTGACGAGGGTCTGTGCCTGGGCCGCGCCGGCCAGTGCGAAGACGGATACCGCGGCCACACCGAGAGCAGCGAGCCTTGGTCGAGTGCTAAGAACGTCGAACATCAGTCAGTCTCCCCTTCCATGGATTGTGCTTGTACCGTGCCGTCGCGACCGGGGCTTGCAGATGGCGCGTGGGAACGGTAGCTCGCTGTCGCCGGCCAGGTCCGGCGACAGGATTGAAAATGACGAGCGAAACGACCTCCGCATATCGGATACGCCGTGCCGAACCGGGCGATGCCGATGCGCTCTACGAGATCTGCCTGCGGACCGCCGATGCCGGCGTGGATGCCACGGCGCTCTACAGCGACCGCCGGCTTCCGGGGTTCATCTGGGCGGCGGCCTACGGGACGCTCGAGCCCGACTTCTCGTTTGTGCTGACCGACGGCGATCGGGTGCTCGGCTATGTCCTCGCGACCCCCGACACGGCAGCGTTCGAGGACCGGCTGAGGCGCGAATGGTGGCCGAAGATTCGTGCCGAACTCGTGGGTTTCAAGCCTGTGACCAGTCACGATGAAATGGCGCTGAGCCGCATCAACACGCCCGAGCGGCGCGATCCGGCACAACTCGCGGAGTACCCCGCGCACCTTCACATCAACATCCTGCCCGAGGCCCAGTCCGGAGGCTGGGGGCGTCGCATGATCGACACCGAGCTCGACGCATTGCGCCGGGCCGGCGTCAAAGCCGTGCAACTCGGTGTGGCGCCGACCAACGACCGCGCCAAGGGATTCTACGAGCACCTCGGATTTGTCGATATCAGCCAGCCCGGTCACGTGACCTACGGCATGAAGCTCGGCTGAGAATTCCAATCCGGCGGAGGGCGTCATGCGACCTCCTTCCGGGCCGAAGCTCCGTTGACCGCGTCGGCGCCATATTTGAGCACGATCGCCGCCGGCAGGCCGCTCCACCCCTGCAGCAACGAGCCACGGCCAAAGGGCGGCGCGTAATACTCGACCGGTCCTGCCCAGCCCTGCTCGAGGCAATATTCCCACCAGCGCGTGAGCGGATAGCGCGCCCCGCCGAGGCCCCGGCGCAGCCGCTCCTCGGCATAGAGCCCGTCGAGATACGGCCAGTCCGAGCCGTTGTGGTAGCGGAAGGCAAAGGCCGTCTTGGCCCGGATGTCACGCACCCGCTTGAATGGCGGGTAGGCGCACAGGACGCCCCAGTCGCCATACGGTTGCCCGGCGTTGTGCCTCGACTCCAGGGTGCGCTCCATCGAGCGCAGCAGCCGCAAGGCCTTGTCTTCGGGAACGGCGTCGTAGCGCGCCAGCGTGAGGCTATCGAGGACCAGATGGTCTTCGACGAAGCCGTCCGGCGTCGCATAGTCGGCGTAGCCCTGGTGCGCTTCGCTCCACAGCAGCCCGTCGATCGTCCGGCGCGCCTGCGCCGCAGCATCCCTGGCGCGGCGGGCAAGCGCCGGGTCAAGCTTTGCGCCTAACGTGGCGACCACATCCATCGCTCCGACCCAGAGTCCGAGGTCGTACGCGACCAGGCCCTCCCGATACACATTGTCCGCCCAGTCGCGATCGTGCCGCGGCTTCAGCGGCAGTCCGTCCGGACCGGCATACCTGAAATAGCGCTCCACGATTGCGGCAACGGCGCTCCAGTGGCGCTCTGCCTCGGCTGCGTCGCCGGTTTCGCGGATGTAGTCGCCCAGCATCAGGATGAAGAACAACGGGCTGTCGAAATGGTCGCTCCACCAGTCTTCCGGCCTGAGATGATGTTCCTTGTAGCGATCGGGGTGCTCGCGGAAGGCGCGCCACGCCTTGGACTGCGCGCGCCCCGACAGGATCACGCCGCTCGGCGCCTCGCCGTCCGGCCGCACGCCCCTGGCCAGCAGCCGGATCTGCTCGCGCACCGCATCGGGCGACAACGTCAGCAGCGGCTGGATCGTCCAGTAGCCGTCCCGATAGTAGGTGCGCGCCGGCGAGCTGTAGGCCTGCCCTGCCGCAAGCCCGGCGAAGGCGCCGGTCTCATCCCGGCGGATACTTGAGAGCGCCGCATGCACGCCCTGGATGACCATCGTGCGCAGCACCGGGTCCGCGTCGGGCAACAGGTCGCAGCGCCGCGCATATGCGTCGGCCTCCGCCACGATCTGCGCGCCGCTAAGCGCCATGCCGCGTGCCGCCTCATCCCGGTCGACCCCAACCGACAGCAACAGGTCTTGGCCGCGCTGTTCGATCTGCAGCACGCCCCAAGGCAGGCCCATCACCCGGCCGCTTGGAGTGCCGGTCCATTTCGGCGCCGCGTCCTCTGCGGAAATATCGTGCCAGCGCGCGCAACGTCGCGCCGGAAACACCCGGGCCGTAGCGCCGCCGCGGATCAGCATCACCGGCGCGGACTGCGCGACATAGACGCCGCCATCCCGGCCGACGACGCGGTTGGGACCGTAGGCGTAAGGCCCTTCAAGCGGCGCGAAACGCACGCGCCCGAGCCGGCCCACGCCCCAGAGCGAAAGGTCGACGACGCCGTCGGGCAGCACCTCGCCCTGGAGGCGCGGCGCCATCACCGGCAACGGCACCGCGATCGCGGAAACGATCGCGCCGTCGGCCCGCGGCGTCAGCATGGGAGGCCCTTCAGTCGGGCAGAACGAACGACTCCGGAGGCGGCCCGCCCGCCCCGGCGCAACGGCTGACTGCTGTCGAAACACGTCGCCATTCCTGCCGCTCCCTGCCCCTGACGGACAGTGTTGGATCGTTGCGACACTGTGGCGACAGTCGCCGACTTATGTCAAGGACCCGGACAAATTTGCCCCTCGCCGGCCTGTTTTCACCGTCGCAGCGACCGGTCCTTTGACGCCTGACGTATTATTTGTCAGTGTCCCGGACAAACCAGGACATTTCGGATGGACTCGACCGAGCCGCCTGTCGCCCGCCAGATCTCGCTCTACACCGTGGTCCAGTCGATCCTTTCGCATGGGCCAACCTCGCGGGCCGACCTCGCCAAGCGCACCGGATTGTCCAAGCAGACGATCTCCGACGTGGTGCTCGAGCTCGAAACCGCCGGCTGGCTGAAGCCGCACGGGCGGACCATGGGCAAGCCGGGCCGCAGCGCCGTGGTCTACGAGATCAACGCTGTCTCGGGCATGGGCGCCGCGGTCGATCTGGGCGGCAGCAAGCTCAGCGTGGCCATCTGCGACCTTCTCGGCAATGCGCTCGCCGAAACCACAGTGCCGACCGATACCCGCGGCGGCGCCCATGTCGTCGAGCAGGTGGCCGCGCAGATCGAAAGGCTCGCCTCGCAACTCGGGGCATCCGCCAAGCAGCTCAAGATCGCCGTTCTAGGAACGCCCGGTGTTCTCCATCCCGAGACCGCTCACATCATGGTCGCGCCGAACGTCCCGGGCCTCGAGGACGTTGATGTCCCCCGCCTGCTGACCGACCGGCTGGGCGTGCCGGTGGTAATCGAGAACGACGTCAATCTTGCGGCACGCGGGGAGCAATGGCGCGGCCACGGCGCCGGCCTGCACAACTTCGTTTTCATCGCACTCGGGACCGGCGTCGGCATGGGGATCATCGCCGACGGCCATCTCCTGCGGGGTGCCCGCGGCGCCGCCGGCGAGATCGGCTATCTGCCGATCGGCGGCGATCCCTACGATCCCCGCGGCTTCGCGCTGGGCACCTTCGAGGCAGCGGTGGGCAGTGTCGCGATCGCCAGCCGGTATGCCGGGTTTGGCGGCCGCGCCGGCGCCACCGTGCGCGAGATCTTCGCGGCGCTCGAGCACGACGACATGGCGGCCCGCGCCACGATCGAGGAAACCGGACGGCTCATCGCGCCCGCCATTGCCGCGGTCGGCGCCATGCTCGACCCGGAGATGGTGATCCTCGGCGGCAGCATCGGCATCCGGCAGGAACTGATCGGTGCGGTGCAGCGCAGCCTGCCGCGGTGCACGCCCCGGCCGCCCCGCGTGGAAGCGAGCATCCTCGGCAGCCGCGCCGGCCTGGTGGGTGCCATCGGCGTCGCGGTGGACCGGATGCACGACACGTTGTTCGGCGTCGGCCTGCCCGCCAGCCCCTTGCTCGCTCCCTCTCCGCGTCCGAAACAACCCGGGGTCGCTCTCGCTCACCAGGACAGCGTCGCCTGACGCGGTCGCCCGCTGCCGGCGATATCACTGGGCAGCGGTGCGGATCTGGCCGGTAAGGCTCATGGCGGCGTGTGCCGCCTCGCGTGCCATCGACAATTCTATGAACTCGAGCAGCGCCGGAATTTCACCTGGGCCGCGCACGACATAATCGGGGACTTCATCGGGGGACGCCGCCTGCTTCTCCCGCCGCGGCGACCAGTTCTCCCAGATGCTGATGATGCCGCGCCGATTGGCGCCGTTGATGTCGCGTCCCAGGTGGTTGCCGATCATCACCACGCTACCGGCGTCGGCGGCATCGATGTCGAGCGCCGCGAGCGCCGCATCGAACATGCGCTGGTCCGGCTTCTCGCATCTGAGGATTTCCGAGATGATCTCGGCTTCGAGGTGCTCCCGCACCCCGTGGAAGCCCAGCACGTTGTCGAAGCTCTGCTTGTAGCCGTCCGCGACGAGCACGAGACGGTAACCCTCTTCCGTCAGCCGGCGCAGCATCTCGATCGCGCCGGGAATCAGCTTGGCCTCGACCACATAGCCCTGGGCGTCGCGGATTTCGGTCGCCTCGTCGACCAGCGTGTCGCCGCTGTCGATCATCACCGCCTTGAGCAGCGGCTGGCTGGCACGCACCGTCGCCAGCACCTCGGGCACCCGGCGCGCGATGTAGGCGTGCAGCTCCGGCCAGGACATCCGCTCGAGCGTCGCCACGTCGAACCGCTGATCGAAGGTGAAGGACGGCAGGAACGCCCGCCCCTGCAGGTGCCGGCGGACGATACGATGATCCTCGGCCGTGATGGCTGCGAAGGCGTCCTCGAACATGGCGTTGATCAGCACGTGTCCTGCCGACGTCAGCGGACCGCAGCTCGCCTCGAGCTCCCGCCGCCGGGCGACGATCGTGTCCGGCACGGCGTGGAAGGCGTGCTTGCCCGGTTCGGCGTAGAGCGTCACCCGGCCATCCTCGATCGGCAGCGACCCGTCGGGGCGCACCATGTCGAACAGCTCGCCATGGGCGCTGGCCGCCACGGCCACGATGCGGTTGGCAGCATCGAGCTTCACCCAGACGTGCTCCAACTCATAGAGGTGCTGGATGTCCCAGTCCCACCATATGGCATATTCGATGACGCGCGCGACGCCGGGTCCGAAGGTGATCTGCAGTTCCGCCGAGGGCGACTGCCGGGGGGCGTTCAGGACCGTGAGGCCGACGTGGGTCGGCAGGAACGGCTCATTGGCCGCGAAGCGAATGACTGGCGCGACGGCCCCTGCGAGGGCGCGATCGGCGGCAGTGAGAAGGTCCGGGGCGGCAATCCGGGGATCGTAGGTCATCGGCAATAGGGCTCGGTTGGGTGGCAGCGCCCCGGCCGGGGCGCGGTTCGCGGGAGCGTGTTCTTTGAAAACGGTTACAAAGCTAGTTCATATTTCGGTGCTGCGGTGGACTCGCGCAGCAACAGGCTGTTCTCGAGCACGATCTGCTGCGCCGGCGCGCCCGGCTGCCGAATCTGGGTGAGCAGCGTGCGCGCGGCGAGCTCGCCCATCTCGTGGATTGGCTGCCGGATCGTGGTGAGCGGCGGAAACGTGATGGTCGATTCCATGATCCCGTCATAGCCCAGGATCGACAGCTCCTCGGGCACCCGGATGCCACGGCGATGCGCGGCCTGCATCGCCCCGATGGCAAGGATGTCGGTCGTCGCAAAGATCGCGGTGATGCCGGGATTGGCGGCGAGCAGCAGCTCGGTTTCCGAGGCGCCGAGCTCGACGCTCGCGTCCGGGAACGGCCGCGAAAAACTGAGCTCCGCTTCCGGCGCCAGCGAGCGGACGGCCTGCACCATCCCGAGCACTCGCTCGAGCCCAACCGGACTGGTCCGGCTCGGCGCCGCCGCCGCGGCCTGCTCGCCCGCGACGACGCCGATGCGGCGATGGCCCAGGTCCAGCAGGTGCCGCATGCCCTCGTGGCCGCCCGAAAAATTGTCGCAAATGACCGAGCTCACCGAAGGAATGCGCGGCTTCATGTCGGTGAACACCACGGCGATGCCCGCCCGCCGCAGCAGCTCGACATGGCCCATGGTGCGCGCCGTGGCGGCCGTCGGGCGGATGATCACCCCCTCGGCCCGCATGTCGATCATCGAGTGGACGTAGCTCTCCTCGCGATCCGCGTTGCCCGTCGTGCTGCACAGCAGCGTGCTGTAGCCGGCATCGAACATGGTCGACTCGATGGCGTAGCCGAGGGCGCTGCTGAAGGGCGTGCGCTGCTGGCGGAGGAACACGCCGATCAACCCCGACCGCTGGGTGCGGAAACTGCTGGCGAGGCCGTTGGCGCGATAGCCCAGGGCCGCGATCGCCTGCTGCACCCGCGCGCGAACCTCCGGGCGCACATGCGGATAGCGGTTGAGCACCCGCGACACCGTCGCGATCGACACACCGGCCCTCGCCGCCACGTCCCGGATCGTCGTCGTCTCGCGCTGCGGCATGGCCCCGCTTCCTCGTCATCTGAATGGCGTTGCGTTGTAACCGTTTTCAACGAAGTGTCACAACTGCGCTAAGCATTCGGAATAGGTCACGACACCGCCGGAGGACGGTCCGTGCCCTCGCCAGAGAGCATCCGGTTGCCGGCGACGAAGGCCAATCAGCCCCAAGGGAGGTGTTGAAGAATGTTCGGCAAGTCCATGACCTGTGGCTTGGCGGCGCTGTGCGCCGCAGCCATGCTCACCATCCCCGCGACCGCACCGGCGTGGGCTGATGACGCGGCGGCTCCTGCCGCCTGCAAGACCTACACCGAAGCCCCGCAGCTCCATGACCTCGTCGCCGCCGGCAAGCTGCCGCCGGTCGAGCAGCGGCTGCCCGCAGAGCCCGGCGTCGTGACACCCGCCGAGCATGTCGGCGTCTATGGCGGCAGCTTCGACGACGAGACCGCCGGCGGCGGCGCCCCCGACGACACCCGCGGCTTCGGCTACGAGCCGCTCGTCCGCTGGAGCCCCGACGGCCAGAAGGTGATCCCCGGCGTCGCCAAGAGCTGGGACATCAGCGCCGACGGCAAGACCTACACGTTCCACCTGCGCAAGGGCATGAAGTGGTCGGACGGCCAGCCCTTCACCAGCGCCGACATCGTGTTCTGGTGGGACCACGTCGAGAACAA
>DATMTK010000114.1:0-14178 GCA_035564755.1 Devosia sp.
GTCCGGTAGCGTGACGTCGCCATCGGCGGGGACGGAGAGTGTCACCTGCCGGCCTACGGCGCTCGCGGGCAGCGCGCCGTGGCCGTGCGGGAAGAGCTGGCCGCCGCGCGAGGGTTCCCAGCGCAGATCGGGCAGGTCGGACGGACGGACGGCGAAGACGACGAGGTCTCCCTGCCCCGCGAAGTGGAGGCGCAGCGTTTCGGCAAGCTGGGCAGCCGTCGAGAAGTGGACGAAGCCGTCCTGCTCGTCGATCGGCATCTGCGGGAAGGCGCCGGCGCTGCGGGCGGCCTCGAAGGCCGCACCGCCGACGATTTTGTAGATGAATTCAGGGGTCTGCTGGGTCATGGCGGCGCGACCCTGTCGCCTCGGGCCTGGAGTCGCAAGGGCTTTACAGAGGTTCAAGCGGGGATTACTACATAGGACTTCTGTCTCCATATGGAGACTATTTTCCTCAAACGGTGCGGTTTATGCTGTCGCACAGCGCCATTTGGGATGCCATCGATTCCCTTGCCACGCGCCACGGCTTCACGCCATCGGGGCTGGCGAAGCTTGCCGGGCTCGACCCCACCGCCTTCAACCGCTCCAAGCGGGTGAGCCGCGACGGGCGCGAGCGCTGGCCCTCGACCGAGAGCATCGCCAAGCTGCTGGAGGCGACCGGGGAGAGCTTCGACAGCTTCCTCAGCGCCGGGGGCGCTTATCTGCAGACCGCGTCGCAGAACGTCATCGGCGCCACCGTGCCGTTGCTCGGCCTCGCCCAAGCGGGCGCCGGCGGCTTCTTCGATGCGGCGGGGTTCCCGATGGGCGAAGGCTGGGACGAGGTGAGGCTGCCCGCGCCAGGCGAGGCCGGGGTCTATGCGCTCGAGGTCACCGGCGATTCCATGCTGCCGCTTTATCGCGACGGCGACCGCATCGTGGTGTCGCGCAACGAACAGGTCCGGCGCGGCGACCGCGTGGTGGTCAAGACCAAGGACGGCGAGGTGATGGCCAAGATCCTGGCGCGGCAGACGGCCAACATCATCGAGCTCCACTCGCTCAATCCGGCGCATGCACCGCGGCTGGTCGACATGTCCGATGTCGAGTGGCTCGCCCGCATCATCTGGGCGAGCCAGTGATGGAGGTGCTGCTGCCCCCCGCTGGACGCGGCCGCGGCGTGCTGGTGGTGCATCCGTGGTGGGGGTTGAACCAGACCATCCGCGACTATGGCGCCGCCGTCGCGCAGCAGGGACTTGCGGTGGGCCTGCCCGATCTGTTCGAGGGCGCGGTGGTGACGGAGCCGGCGGCGGCCGAAGCGCTGGTCGGGGCGCACTGGCAGCAGGCGGTGGGCAAACTCGGGGTCGCGCTGGCCGAGCTCGGCGCGCATCCGGCGGTCACGTCGCCGAGCCTAGGCGCGATCGGCTTTTCGTTCGGCGGCTTCCAGCTCCTCAGGCTGATCGGGCCGGAGACACCGGCGCTGCGAGCGCTGGTCGTCTACTACGCGGCGCATGTCGGCAACTTCAAAACCGGCCACACGAAGGTGCTGGCGCACTTCGCCGAGAGCGATGCGTTCGACGGGCCGGAGGAGCAGCGCGACATGGCCGAGGCACTGGCCGCAGCGAAGGCCGGCGTGGTCATCACGCATTCGGGCACGAAGCACTGGTTCGCGGAGGCCGACCGGCCGGAGTACGATCGCACCGCCGCCGACCTCGCCTTCGGCGAGACCGTGGCCTTCCTCAACGCGCACCTATAGGGCCTGGCTCAGGCCGCCTTCACCAGCTTGCCCGCCAGCGCGTCCTCGATCAGCCGGCGCGTCTCGTTGACGCCATAGAGCGCGATGAACGAGCCGAAGCGCGGGCCCTGCTCGGCCCCGAGCAGCACGCCGTAGATGGCGCCGAACCAGTCGCGCAGCGGCTCGAACTGGTGCGTGTTGCCGACGGCGTAGACGATATCCTGCAGCTCCTTGGCGTCGAGCGCTTCCTTGCCGGCCAGCCGGTCATGCAAATCCTTAAGCGCCGCACGCTCCTTTTCGGTGGGATCGCGGAACGTCTTGGTGGGCTTCACCTCGTCGTTGAAGTAGCGCACGGCGTACCCCGCGAGCCGGTCGAGCTCGGGGTTGGTGCCGGGCGTCTCGCCCGGCAGGCGACGCGAGATGTAGTTCCACAACGCCGACTTCTCGTGCGCGTTGGCGGCCGAGGCGAGGTTAAGCAGCAGGCCGAAGGTGATCGGCATGTCGACCACCGGCACCTTGCCCGAGTGGATGTGAAAGGCCGGGTTCTCGAGCGCGGCCGCTGCGTCCTGCCCACTGTAGGCGGCGACGAACTGGTAGTACTCATCCACGGCACGCGGGATGACGTCGAAGTAGAGGCGCTTGGCCGCGCGCGGCTTCTGGAACATGTAGAGCGCGAGGCTCTCGGGCGAAGCGTAGGTCAGCCACTCGTCAATGGTGAGGCCGTTGCCCTTGGACTTCGAAATCTTCTGTCCGATGTCGTCGAGGAAGAGTTCGTAGACATAGTGCTCGGGCGCGCGGCCGCCGAGGATCTGGCAGATGCGGTCGTAGATCGGCGCATTGGTCTGGTGGTCCTTGCCGAACATCTCGAAGTCCACGCCGAGCGCCGACCAGCGCATGCCGAAGTCCGGCTTCCATTGCAGCTTCACGTGGCCGCCGGTGACCGGCAGCGTGACCTCGGTGCCGTCTTCGTCGTCGAAGGTGATCGTGCCCGCCTTTGGATCGACATTCTTCATCGGTACGTAGAGCACGCGGCCCGAGGCCGGCGAGATCGGCAGGAACGGCGAATAGGTCGCCTGCCGCTCGGCGCCCAGGGTCGGCAGCATGACCGCCATGATCGCATCGTACTTTTCGGCGGCCTTGATGAGCTGCGCGTCGAACCGGCCGGACTTGTAATATTGCGTGGCGCTCGCGAACTCGTAGTTGAAGCCGAAGGTATCGAGGAAGCGGCGGAGCATGGCGTTGTTGTGCTCGCCGAAGCTCGGATAGCTGCCGCCGAACGGATCGGGCACGCTGGTCAGCGGCTTGTGCAAATGCGGCTCGAGGAACGACCGGTCCGGTACGTTCTCCGGGATCTTGCGCATGCCGTCCATGTCGTCGGAAAAGCAGAGCAGCCGCGTGGGGATCTCGTCGCGGGTCAGCAGCCGGAAGGCGGTGCGGACCATGGTGGTGCGCGCGACTTCCCCGAAGGTGCCGATGTGCGGCAGGCCCGAGGGGCCGTAGCCGGTTTCGAACAGTGCCTCGGTCTTTCCCGTCTGCTTGAGCCGCGCCACCAGTTTGCGCGCTTCCTCGAACGGCCAGGCCTTGGCGGTCTGGGCCGCATCGAAGAATGCGGGATCGAGCGGCGGAACGGGAGCGGTCGACACGGGAATACGGGCCTTTTTGCTGAATTGGGCCGTGTTGCCCACCTCAGCCGGCAAAGTCAATGGCGCAGCGCTGGACAAAGCCCGGCCGCCTTCCTAGGTATCACGCCGATTCAGACGCTTTGGAGCCACCGATGACCCTCTCCGCCCAGGATGCCCTGATCTACCTGATGGTGGTCTCCGCGACGTCGGACGCCAAGGTCAGCGACCGTGAGCTCGAGGCGATCGGCGGTCTTGTGACGCGGCTGCCGGTGTTCGAGAATTTCAATCGCGACCAGCTCGGCCGGGTGGCCGCCGAAGCGATCGATCTGATCAAGGACAGCTCCAGTCTCGACAACGTGCTCAAGATGATCCTCGGTGCCCTACCCGACCGGCTGCACGACACGGCCTATGCGCTGGCCGTCGAGATTGCGGCGGTCGACCTGCGGCTCGAGCAGGAAGAATTGCGCCTGCTGGAGATGATCCGCGATACGCTGGAGCTCGACGGGCTGACGGCCGCGGCGATCGAAGCCTCGGCAAGGGCGCGGCTGCGCAGGGCGTAGTCTTTACGCTCCGGACCAAGCGAGCCAGGGGGCGCGCTCGGCTAATCGCCGAGTGGCTCAGTAGAACCCTACCGGGAACCAGCGCAGGTACAGCTCGTCCAGCGTGCCGTCTTTCTTGAGGCGCGCAAGGCTGTAATCGATCGCCTGGCGTACGGCGTCGTGGCCGGCGGCGACGGCGATGGCCATGCCGTTGCCGAAGAGGTCGGGCCGGAAATAGGGCGGACCGGCAAAGCCGCAGCAGTCCGGGTTGTCATTGAACCAGAAGCTCGCGCGCATGGCGTCGCCGAAATAGGCGTCGGCCTTCTTGTCGCGCACCGCCTCGAGCGCGGCGATCTCGGTATCGTATTCGGCGATCTTCACTCCCGGCACGTAGCGCTTGACGAACTCCTCGTGCGCCGACCCCTGGCGCACGGCCACGGTCTTGCCGCCAAGCTTCAGCGGATCGAAGTTCTGCGTCGCGGCCTTCAGTGTCACGAAGCGGCCGGGCAGCATCAAATAGATGTCGGAGAAATCGTAGAGCGCCCCAGTCTCGGGGGTCATCGCGAGGCCCGCGATCAGCGCGTCGCCCTGCCCGTCTTCGAGCGCCTTGCCCGCCTGTTCCCAAGGCCACGCCTGGATGGTGCAGGTGATGTTGAGGTCGGCGCAGATGGCCCGGCTCAAATCGACATTGAAGCCGACGAGTTCGCCGGACTTGTCGCGATAGTTGAACGGCGGAAAGTCCGCGGTGGTGAGGAAGCGGATGTTCGGCACCGCGCTCAGATTGGGCACCAGCTCGCGGGCGGTCGGATCGGAATGATAGGGCAGGTTCTGGGCGAAGGCGGGCGCGGCAAGCAGCAGCAGCACAAAAGCGAAGAGAGCGCGCATCGAGATTCCGGGCCGGCGTGACGGCAGCTTATGCCGCAATTCGCCGGCGCTGGCGAGGGCCGCAAAAGCGGCTTGCCAGGATGCCCGGCACGGTATTCCATATCCGCATTGATACTTAGACGATTTTCCGAGGCGAGCTGCGGGGGCAGCGGGTGTCTCAGCCCGACGAGGCGGTCGCGCTATTGCGTGCGATACTTGCCGACCAATGCGGTACGGAGTTGGCCGCGCGGCACTATCTGATCGACGCACAGCGGCTGGGCGTCGACCCACTCGACTATTGCGCGCACCGCTTCGGGCTCGGCAACGAACCGGTGTGGCGCCGGGCGGCACACTGGGCTGGCCTGTGCTTTGCCGCCGAAACGCCGTGCCGACTGCCGCTGCCGGAGATCGCACGGCTCGAACATCTGGCGGATGTCCGCAGCTTCCGGCAGCACGTGCTCGGCGAGGAGCTGCTGTTCATCGCCCCAAACTTCCAGCAACTGCTGAGCCTGCGGTCGGCCGGCGAGGCGGTGAAGGCGCGGCTGCGCTGCGTGCCGCCGAACGCCATAGAGGCGGGCCTTGCCCGCGCCGCCAGCGGACAATTGATCGATGCGGCTCGGCAGCGCATCACGCAGCTCTGGCCTGAGGCGAGCGCCGCCCAGGACCTGACGCTCGGCGTGCGCATCGGTTTCGTTGCGACCTTCGCCCTATTGATCGTCATCGCCATGGTCGCCGGGCTCGTCGCGCGACCACTGCTGGTGCCGGCCGTCGCAAGCCTGCTGATGGCGCCCGGGCTGCTGCGCCTGCTCGCTGCTCTACGCGGCTCGCCGCCGCCCAGCGTCGAGCTGCTGGGCGACGTCGAGCTGCCGATCTACACCGTACTCATCCCACTGCGCGACGAAGCCCCGATGGTGCCGATGCTGGCGCGCGCGATGCGGGCACTGGACTATCCGGCCGAAAAGCTCGACGTGAAATTCGTCGTCGAACAGCGGAGCGAGGCAACGGTGCTCGCGGTACGGCAGGTGCTCGCCGACCCGATGTTCCGCATGGTGCTCGTGCCGGATGGGCCACCACGCACCAAACCCAAAGCCATCGACTACGCGCTGCCCCTGGCGCGTGGCGCGTATCTCGTCGTCTACGATGCCGAGGATGTGCCCGACCCCGGCCAGTTGCGACTCGCCGCGAGCCGGTTCGCCGCTGATCCACGCGTCGCCTGCCTGCAGGCGGAGCTGGTGCCGGAAAATGCCAGCGAGAACGCGCTGACGGCATTGTTTGCCGGCGAATATGCGGGGCTGTTCGGGCGGTTGCTCCCAGCCTTGGCGCGCTGGCGGTTGCCGGTACCGCTGGGCGGCACCAGCAACCACTTCCGGACGGAGATCCTGCGCGAAATCGGCGGCTGGGACGCGTTCAACGTGACGGAGGATGCCGATCTGGGCGTCCGGCTGGCGCGTCGCGGCCTGCGTGCCGAAATGATCGCCAGCCGCACGCTCGAGGAAGCGCCGCTCACCATGCGGGCCTGGATGGCGCAGCGCACGCGCTGGATGAAAGGCTGGATGCAAACCTTCATCGTCCACAACCGCGCGCCGCGCCAGTTCCTGCGCGAGGCCGGCTGGCGCGGCTTCCTCGGCTTCCAGGTGCTGGTGGGCGGCATGATCCTCGCTTCGCTGCTGCACACCCTGTTCGTCGCGTCCCTGTTGTTGCGGCTTGGCATGGAAGGCGTCGTCGGGCTCGTGCCGCGCGACATCTGGGACTGGGCCGCGGTGGCGATCCTTGCATCCGGCTATGGCGGCGCGTTTGCCATCCAGGTCAGCGGGCTGATCCACCAACGCGCCTATCACCTGCTGCCAATCCAGATTGTGCTGCCGTTCTACTGGCTGCTGCACACCATCGCCGCGGTGCGTGCAGCGGTCGAGCTCATCCGCCGGCCGATCTACTGGGCCAAGACCACCCACGGGGTAACGCGGCTCAGCCGCGGCGGACAGGCTCTGGGCTCAGCGGTAGCGGCTGAGGTCGAGGTCGGAGGTGTCGATGTCAGGCTTCCGGCCCGCCACCAGATCGGCGATGAGCTGGCCCGACGCCGCCGCCATGGTCCAGCCGAGCGTGCCATGGCCGGTGTTGAGGTAGAAATTGCCATAGCGGGTGCGGCCGATCACCGGCGTGCCGTCGGGCGTCATCGGGCGTAGACCGCACCAGAACGTCGCCTTGCCGACGTCGCCGGCGCGCGGGAACAGATCGCGCAGCGAACGCTCGAGCGGGCCGCGGCGATGTGGGCGAAGCGTGCGATCCCAGCCAGCGATCTCGGCGGTGCCGCCGACGCGGATGCGATCATCGAAGCGTGTGGTGGCCACTTTGTAGGTCTCGTCCATGACGGTCGAGACCGGTGCCACGGCATCGTCGATGACCGGCACGGTCAAGGAATAGCCCTTGATCGGATAGACCGGCAAGCGGATGCCGAGCGGCGCCACCATCCCCGGCGTATAGCTGCCGAGCGCGCCGATATAGGTGTCGGCGGTGAGCGTGCCGTTCGCGGTGACAACGCCGGTGACTCGGTCGCCCTCGGTCCGGATGCCCTGGATCTCGGTGCCGAACTGGAACGTCACTCCGGCCGCGGCCGCGAGCCTGGACATCGCCTCGGTGAAGAGCCTGCAGTCGCCGGTATCGTCGTTGGGCAGGCGAAGCGCGCCGACGAACGGCACCGCGGCGGTTGCCAATCCCGGTTCGGCGGCGATGCAGCCTTTGGGGTCGAGCACCTGGTAGGGCACGCCGTATTGCTTGAGGACCTCGACGTCGCCGTGGATGTGGTCGAGCTGCTTCTGCTCGCGGAAGAGCTGCAGCGTCCCCTGCTCCCGGCCTTCATAGGCAATGCCGGTCGCGGCGCGCAGCTCGATCATCTTGTCGCGCGAATATTCGGCGACGCGCACCATGCGCGACTTGTTGAGGGCGTAAGCGCGCTCGGTGCAATTGGCGAGCAGTTGCAGGCCCCACAGCCACATCCGCGGATCGAGCATCGGCCGGATGACCAGCGGGCCGTCGACCATCAGCAGCCACTTGATGGCCTTGACCGGAATGCCCGGGCCGGCCCAGGGCGAGGCGTAGCCGTAACTCAGCTCGCCGGCATTGCCGAAGCTGGTCTCGAGCCCGGGGCCCGGCTGGCGCTCGACGACGGTGACCTCATGTCCGGCCTTGGCCAGGTAATATGCCGAGGTGGTCCCGATGACGCCGGAGCCCAGGATGAGGATTTTCATGCCGGCGACAGTGCGGCTTTTTGACCAAACGGTCAAGGATCGGCGAGGTCGGCGGCGGAGCGCTTATTCGGGCACGAAGCCGTCCCGTGCGCAGAGCGCCACCACCAGCTTCACCAGATCGCTCTGGCGGCGGCTGCGCGTCTTGGCGAGCAGCTTCTTGTTCTGGTTGCGCACCGTCTCGAACTCGACGCCGCGCAGCTCGGCGATCTCGTGCAGCGAGCGGCCCTGGGCCAGGAGCGACAGCACGCTGAGCTCGGCCGAGGTCAGGCCGAAGGCGCTGCCCAGGGCGTTGAGGTCGGACAGCGACAGCGTCATCTTGCCGGTCACCACCTCGAGCACCACCAGCCGTCCGCCATACGCCAGGTTGCGGCGGAGGACATCGCGCAGAAAGCCTTGCGGCAGGCAGAGGCGCAAGCCGTAGGTCATGCCGTGCGGCTCGTCGTCGACGATGATCGAGCTGCGCGGCACGTCGGTCTCGACGATCTGCCGCAGGCTGGCGCCGAGCGGGTCGGTCCCATCGGTCTCGCTGAGCTCGAGGCAACCGCGATTGACCATCAGCGGGTGGCGCCGTTTCAGCATCTCGAGCGCCCGGATATTGGCGTAGGCCACCTCCCGGGTGACGGCGTCGACGACCATCATGGCATCGTGCCAATCCGGGCAAAGGAGTGCCAGAACCTCGGAGTCGAAGGCCGCAGGCGGCAGGGCCGGTTGCGCGGCGACAAATGCCGGCGTGGCCGGGCCGGCTTCGTGGCGCGCATCGCGCCCGATCGTGGCATGCTGCATCGGCTGTCCCCCCAGAGACCGTCTAGCTTAGCGGCGGCGGCGTGACACAGGCGTTACGCGGAACAGGCGGGATTGTTGCGATCTCGCGAAAACCCTCGTCTTGCGCAGTTCCCCGCACCGGATATGCTCTGCATCCGGGGGCCCGCTGCAATGCCTGTGATGTTCCGCGTGCTCGCGAACGCCGGCTTGGTCACGCCGGAAACGCGGCCGCGCGTTCCCGAACGGGGCATGCAACTGCTCGCTTTTCTGGCGCTCGCCCCGAATGGGCGGGCGACCCGCCGGCAACTCGCCGATCTGCTGTGGGTCGCGCCGGAGGCAACGGGTCTCGGCAATTTGCGGCAATTGCTGCTGCGCTTGCGGCGCAACCCTGCGGTCGCTCCCCTGATCGATGCCGACGCCGGCGCGGTCTGGCTGGTCGATGCCGAGAACAGCATCGACGCATCGCGCCTGCTCAAGCTCATCGACACGCGCTCGCTCGACGATGCGATCGAAGCGCTCGACCTCTACCACGCGGAGCTGCTGGCGGATGTCGCCGACTGTACCGCGCAGTTCGCAGACTGGCTGCGCGGCGCGCGCGAAACCCTGCATGAGCTGTTCTTTGCCGCCGCGTCGCGCGCCTTGATCGAGCTGACCCGGTTCGGCAATGCGGCGCCCGAGCAGCTCAAGGCCGTCGAAATCCGGATGCTTGCGGTCGAGCGCGACCGCGAGGCGAGCTATCGGGCGCTGATCGAGGCCTATGGCCGCAACGGCATGAAATCGGAGGCGGTCCGGCTCTACGCGGCACTCGAACACGTGCTGAAGAGCGAGCTGAACGCCGATGTCTCGAGCGAGACCCGCGCGGTGTTCCGCCGTGCGACCGCCGGCCTGCCGGGATTGACGCAGGGCCCGGCGCGGCCGGAGTTCGATCTGGCGCGGGTGGCCTTCCTGCCGCTCACCATGCTGAGTGCCGCAGGCGACGAGACGCTGGTGCGCGCGCTGTTCGACGACGTCGCCAACAATCTCGCGCGTTACCGCTCGCTGACGGTGCTGGCGGTCCACAGCAGTTTCCGCCGGCCGGTGACGGGCGAGACGGCGCCCAATCTGGCGCTCGCGGCCGACTACCATGTCCGCGGCTATGTGCTGCCCGATGGCGAAACCCTCTCGCTCAGCATGCGCGAGCAGAAGACCGCCAAGATCATCTGGGCCGCCGACTACTCGATCGCGCCACAGCAGTTGATCTCGACGTTCCGGATGCTGTCGCAACAGATTGCGGCCTCGCTTGCCGACGCGCTGGAGCATCGGCGCATTTCCGCCGAGAGCCGCGACCCCGCGCCGAGCGCCTATCTCTCTTTCCTCCGGGGCAAGATGGAGCTGGCGAGCACCGAGCTCGTGCACCTGCGCCGGGCCCGCAAATCCTTCAATGCCGCGGCGGAGGAGCAGGTTCGCTACGCGGCGGCCCATGCCCGGGTGGCGCAGACGCTCTATCTCGAATGGCTGCTGCTGGGGGGTACCGACCCGCAGTTGCTCTTGCAGGCGCGCCAGCACGCGGAGCACGCCATCAGCTACGACAAGGGAGGCGCCGACGGCTACTGGATGCGCGGCGTCGTCGGCCTTTACCAGCGCGACTTCAACGCCGCCGAGGAACACTTCGCCATCGCAGAGTCGCTGAGCCCGCACTCCGCCGATCTTTTGGTGCAGTATGCCGATGCGCTGTCGCATCTGGGCAGCCCGCAGGAGGGGTGGAAGCGGTTCGAACGCGCCCTGCAGCTCAACCCGATGCCGCCCGACCACTACTGGTGGGCCGGCGCCAGCATCGCCTTCGTCGAGGAACGCTACGACGCCGTGATCGCTCTTTGCGCGAAGATGGAGTCGGACCTGGCGGCCATCCGCCTGCTGGCCTCAACCCACGCGCTGCTTGGCGATGTCGGGGTGGCGCAGACCTACGCCAGGCGAGTGAAGGAAACCTACCCGGGGGCGACGCGGGAGACCATCAGCGCCCTCGTCCCCAGTCGTGACCGTGAGTCTGTTGCGCGTTTTATGGAAGGCCTCCGATTGGCGGGGGTCGTTTAGGGGGATTCACCAAATGGCTAGACTTTATGTGATCGGTGACAAAAAGACTGGCGTTCTATTCTTGAAGACGGATCCGCTGCGCTCGGTGATCATCCCGACCGCGGCGATCAAAGCCTACGCGAAAGCCGAAAAGATCAGCTTCGAAGAGGCGTTCGGCCGCGTCGGATCGGTGGCGAAATTCGTCGCCAACAAGGGCTCGAAATCGCCGCGCTACCCCGACAACAGCCCGATGTTCAAGGCGGTGGGCGAGCTGATCGCCGGTGGCGAAACGCTGTCGGACGCCGATTTCTGCTTCGTCGCCGACCTCTCCGCGGACGCGGCAAAGGGCTTCTCGGCGGGCCGGTTCTCGTCGGCACGGTTCTCCTCGGCCCGCTTCTCATCGGCGCGCTTTTCGTCGGCACGGTTCTCGTCCGCACGGTTCTCATCCGCCCGCTTCTCCGCGGCGCCGATCAGCGATGCGATCGAGGCACTGAGCAGCGCCAAGGCACCCGGCGATACGATCCCGACGGTCGGGTTCTCGCCGGGGAAGGCGGCGAAGAAGGCCTCCGGCAGGAAAGCTCCCGCGAAAAAAGCCGCAGCGAAGAAGGCTCCGGCCAAAAAGTAGGTGATGCTCGACCAGCTCGACCTGCCGGCTCTGGGCATCACGCGGATCGGCGACCACACCGGGCTCGACATCGTCGGCCTCCCGGTGTGGTTTGCGGCGCGGCCGAATTCGCGCGGCCTTGCCGTCTCGCAGGGCAAGGGGATGACAGACGAGCAAGCCAGGCTGTCGGCCGCCATGGAAGCAGTGGAGACCGCCTATGCCGAGCGCTGCGAGACGCTGGTGCGGTTCGTAGGCTCGCTCGACGATCTCACCGCGCAGGGCCTTGCGGCCGTTCCGTTCGAGCGGCTGCTGCGGACGGCGAGTGCGCAGGTCGATCCGCGGCGCATCTATGCGTGGGTGCCTGGAACCGTATTGGGCTCCGGCGTGCCGGTCTACGCGCCTTATGAGCTGGTCGGAATCGATTATCGCGAGGGCGATCTGTGGGACCATGAGAGCTTCCACATGACCAGCATCGGGCTCGCGGCACATGGCGATCGCGACCGGGCCATCCGCCACGCGCTGCTCGAAGTGATCGAGAACGACGCGACTGCGGCGCTCGAAATCTTCGGCTTTTCAGAGCAGCTGGCGGAGCCGCTGCCGGAGATCGCCGGCTCGACGGAGCTCGAGGCGGCGCTCGGCAAGGTGACGGCGGCGGGACTGACGGTGCGCTTCTGCCGGTTGCGCGGTGCCGTCGACCTGCCCGTCATCGGCTGCTTCGTCGGCCGTGACGTTGCGGGGCCCGGTGGCAACGGCGTGGCCTATACCGCCGGCTTCGCCTGCCGCGTCGACATCGCCGATGCTGCGCTTGCGGCGCTGCTCGAAGCGGTCCAATCCCGCCTCACCGACATCGCCGGCGCACGCGACGACATCCTCGCGGACGCGTTCACGCCCGCATCGTACGATATCGGCGCGCAACTGCCGGAGACACGACTGGCTGGCCGGCAACAAGGACCGACCGGGGACCCCGATACCACCGCTGCCGCGCTTCACGCGGCCGGCATCGACGAGGTCTACGTCTTCGACCTCGCACCGCCGGGACCGGTCAGCGTCGTCCGCGTGCTCGTCCCCGACCTGCAATCGCCCGGGTCGGCCAGCCAGCTCCGGCTGGGGCTGACTGCGGCGCGGCAGTTCCTCGCATGAGCCGCCGAGGGCCGCCGGTCGTCTTCGCCGGACCCAGCATCTTCGGCCTCGATGACACGGCCAGCGAGGGCCTCGACATGCGACCGCCAGCCGGGCGGGGCGCCATTCTCGCCGCAGTCGCTGACGGGGCGTCCGCCATCGGCCTCATCGACGGCGTCTACGAATCTGAGCCGGCGGTGTGGCACAAGGAGATCCTCCATGCCCTCTCGATCGGCATTCCAGTGCTGGGCGCGGCCAGCATGGGGGCCCTGCGCGCCGCCGAATGCGCGGCCTTCGGCATGGTCGGGATCGGCGGCATCTTTGCGGACTATCGCGACGGGATTCGCACGGCCGACGCCGACGTGGCAGTGATGCACGCGCCGGCCGAGCTGGGCTACCAGCCGCTGACCGTCGCGCTGGTCGATGCCGAGGCGGCACTTGCCGCGCTGTTGGCACAGGGCGCGATCGACCGGCTGGTGCACAAGCGACTCCTCGCCCGAGCCTGCCAGCTCCATTTCAAGCAGCGCACCTGGCCCGCCATCTGCGACGATCGCGACCTCGCGGTCCTTGCCGAGGCGCAACCAAGCCGCAAGGCCGACGACGCACGTGCGCTTCTCGACCGGCTGCGCAGTGGCCTGCTGCCGAAGCCGGCGCCCTTCGAGCTCAACGCCACCGGCTATCTCACCGGCCTCGCTCGCGCCCTCGACATTCGCTGAGACGCCCATGACGCGCCGCCTGCTCAGCGATACCGACGGCCTGATCGAGGCGATTGCCCTGTGCCTGCCGCGCGGGCTCGAGCATCGCGAGCTGATGGCCGCGCACCGCGGTCTGCTGCGGCAGTTGCCCGCCGAGATCGCGGTGACGCTGGCGACGCCGCCCGAGCATGTGTCAGCGGTCAGTTCGTGGCTCGATCGCCAGCACGCGGGACGGCATGCCGTCGTGGCCGCCGGGGAAGAGCTCGACGAGCACGCCATCTGGGTGCAGGACCCGGTCCTCGTGACTACCGATCGCGGGCGACGCGCCTATCTGCGTGTAGCCTCGGAATATCCCTACCCCGTCGCGCACTGGCTGGCGGCGGCAGATGGGACCGGGGTCGACCGCACCCAGCTCCATCTGTCAGGCGGCAACAACCTCGTCGGGCACAACTTCCGCTTCGCCGGAGCGGACGCCGTTCTGCACGATGCCGGGCGTGGCATGCCGGCAGCCATCCGCCGCGCCATCGAGCGGCATCGTTCGCTCGATCCGCGGCGCCTTCATATCTACGGCTATGGCGAAACACCCATTGCGGGCATGCCGTGGGCGCAGGAGCCGTTCCATCTCGACCTCGCCCTGGCGCTCACCGGCTGTCACACCGCCCGCGAGCACCCGATCGTGCTGCTCGCGCGGCCACAGTCCCCCTCGCCCGCACTCGACGCGACGGCCGAACGACTGGCGGGCGACGGCTTCCACGTCGTGCGCGTGCATGTGCCGGTACAGGGCAACAGCCTCTACGGCTACAACAATGTTTTGGTGGAAACTGCGGTCCGCGCCGGTCAGCGCCGCCCGCTGGTGTTCGTGCCGCAGTATGGCGACCGCCGCCCGAGCCTCGCCCGCTACGACCGTTACGTCGCAAATCTCTGGTCCGGCCTCGGCTTTACTGCGCGCGGCGTGACCGGCTGGGGGCCGTTCG
>DATMTK010000115.1:0-4058 GCA_035564755.1 Devosia sp.
CGCAACTTTGTGTGAGAGTGTGGCGCTATCTGGCCCAGAACGCCCTGCGGTTCAAGCCGGATGCTGCGGTCGGCGCGCCTCCCCCCTTGCGGGGGAGGAAGCGAGATAGGACTTAGCCCTTGGCTAAGTCCGTCATCGAGCCAGAGGGGGGAAGCAGTCGGCATTGAGACTGCCTCGCCCCCCTCCTGAGCTCCGCTACGGACCTGGCGGCCCTAGCTGCGCTACCCTCCCCGCAACGGGGGAGGGTGATCTGACTGCACGTCCTGTTGTCACCGTCTCGTATATCAAGCCGCGGCCGTCTCGCCGAGGCGTTGCCACGTTTCTGTCAGCGACTCGAACCGTCGCGCCATCTCGCCCACCGCCTGTTCGTCGCTGACCCGGCCGGCAAGCCAGTTGCGCGCCGTCTCGCCGAAAATCGTGCGGCCGACCGCAAAGCCCTTCACCGTGCGGGCGCTGCGCGCCGCGGCAAAGCCTTGCTCCAGCACGTCCTGCGGCGCGTCGAGGCCGAGCAGCACGACGCCGCGGCAATAGGGGTCGTTGGTCTCGATCACGCGGTCGATCTCGGCCCAGGCGCGCGGCGAGGCCTGCGGCTCGAGCTTCCACCAGTCGGGCTTGAGCCCGGCGGCATAGAGCTCGCTCAGGGCCGTCGCTACCGTCGTGTCGTCCAGCGCGCCGTGCTTGCCGGCAATGATCTCGATCAGCAGCTCGCGCCCAATCTTGCGCGCCGCGTCATAAGCCTGGCGCAGCTTGTCGATCTGCTCGGCCTTCAGCTCCGCCGGATCGTCGGGCCGATAGAAGCACAGCACCTTGATGCAATGGTCCACCGGCCAGTCGACCAGCCGGCTGCCGAGGTCCTGGCTGAACTCGAAGCGCAGCGGCCGGCTGCCCGGCAGCTCGATCGGCTTGGCGATCCACAGATTGCCGGCATCGCCCGCATCGAACAGCGCGTCGCGGCCGTATTTGTCGTCGAGCAGCATGCCGTAGCCGGGTCGGCCGCGGGCCACTCTGGTCGCGGCCTTCACCGCCAGCCGTTTGAATGCCGCAATCTTCTCGGGCGTTGCGCCCGGCAGCTCCTCGAGCTGGGCGCGATGGTCGATGGCCAAGGCCATCAGTTGCGGGATCGCCTCGCGGCGCGTCGTCGCCCAATGCAGATGGTTGAGCGCTTCGTCCTTGCGCAGCGCCTTCTCCTTGCTGCCGTGCCTGAGGAAAAAGCTCATCTCGTCCCAGGTCGGGTATTCCGGCGCGCAGAGCAGCCGCGATACGGCGAAGGCGCCACAGGCATTGGCCCAGGTGGCCGAGGTAGAATGGGGTTCGCCCTTCAGCCAGCCGCGCAGGAAGCCCGACATGAAGGCGTCGCCGGCGCCCAGCACGTTGTAGATCTCGATGGGGAAGCCCTTGCCGACGATACCCTGCTCGAGGTCGGCAGGGATCGGGCCGTCATAGACGATGCAGCCCTTGGCGCCGCGCTTCAAGACGATCGTTGCCCCCGTGAGGGCGCGGATCGCCTTGAGCGCGGCGGGGAGGTCCGACGTGCCCGCCGCGATGGCAATCTCCTCTTCGGTGCCGACCACGAGGTCGACATCGGCAAGGATCGATTGATACATCGCGGTCACGCGGTCGGATTGCACGTAACGCTCGAAGCCGGCGGCGTGGCCGGCGAGGCCCCAGAGGTTGGGGCGGTAGTCGATGTCGAACACCACCTTGCCGCCATGCGCCTTGGCGAGACCGATTGCCTTCTTCTGCGCGGCGGCGGCGTTGGCGGTGGAAAAATGCGTTCCAGTCACGACCACGGCGCGGGCCGAGGCGATGAAGCTCTCATCGACGTCGGCTTCGTCGAGCGCCATGTCGGCGCAGTCGGTGCGGTAAAAGATCATCGGCGAGCGGCCTTCGGCCTCGACGGCCAGCAGCACCAGGGCCGTCAGCCGGTCGGCGTCGGTGACGATGCCTTTGGTCTCGACGCCCTCGCGGACGAGCTGTTCCTTGATGAAGCCGCCCATCTGCTCGGCGCCGACGCGGGTCAGCAGCGCCGATTTGAGGCCGAGCCGCGCGGTGCCCACGGCGATGTTGGCGGGGCAGCCGCCGACCGATTTGGCGAAGCTGCCGATGTCCTCGAGGCGGGTGCCGATCTGCTGGCCGTAGAGGTCGACCGAGGCCCGTCCGATGGTGATGACATCGAGCGGGCGTCCGCCCGCGTCTTCGCGCATCGTTGCCACGTCAGCCTCCCTGATGCAGGCTACCGAAACACCGGTTCTGCGACACAGTCAACATGGAATTTTTGTTCCAATCGTGTTGCTCGCCGAAGTGGGATTCGTCGCGCAAAACACGTCCCCAAAGGGCCTATGTGTGACGTGAAAAAAATCAGCCGGAGTGATGCCGGCGCGCCTCGGCGACGCTCACCGTGAGCGCCATGGCGAAGGCCATGCTGGCCGAGAGCGAGCGGAAGCCGGCATGGTCCGCTTCCACCACCTCGAACCAGACGCTGCTCACCTCCGCCAGCGGCGAAAACGCCGAATCTGTAAGCGAAACAACGGGTACGCCGCGTGCCGCCATGGTCCGCGCCTGCCCCGCGCTCTCGGCCGCATAGGGCGAAAAGCTCACCGCGAACGCCGCATCGTTCGGCCCGGCGAGTGCCAGCACGTCGTCGTCGATGCCCGCCGCCGTTCCGACTGCGATGCATTTTACCCTAAGCTTTCCAAAGGCATAGGCCATATACGAGGTGATCGGATACGACCGCCTCTTGGCGATGAGGAAGATGGTCTGCGCCCTGGCGAAGATGTCCACCGCGCGCTCAAAGGCAGGCGGATCAATGGCTTGGCTCAGGGCATCGAGCGAGCGGTGCCCGGCCGTCACGAAGCCGTTGAGGATCGCCTGGCTTTCCGGCACCGAGGCGCTGTCCTGCTCGAGCCGCCTGAGCCGCTCCTCGTAGCTCGACGTGCGGGATTTCAGGCGGTCCTGGAAGATCTGCTGGAGGCTCGAAAAGCCTTCAAAACCAAAGCTTTGCGCGAAGCGGACCAGGGTGGAGGGCTGCACGCTCGCGGCGCTGGCGATGCTGGCGGCCGTGCGGAAGGCGATTTCGTCCGGGTTATCAAGGGCATAGACCGCGACCTGGGTCAGCCGTTTGGGCAGCGTCGTCTTGCGCTCGAGGATGGCGCTGCGCAGCTCGTCGAAATCCTTGGGCGCAACATAGGGCGTTTCGGACACGGACATAGGGCCTACCGAGCCGCAATTGCGCGCGCCGTCAAGGGGTGGTCTGCTGCCTTTGGGGGAGGGACCACATGGACTCGATCGGCGTCGGCCTCATCGGCACGGGATACATGGGCAAGTGCCACGCGCTGGCCTGGAACGCGGTGCACGCGGTATTCGGCGACGGCCCGCGCGTGCGGCTCGAGCACCTTTGCGAAACGACCCCCGAGTTCGCCGCGCAACGCGCCGCCGAGTTCGGTTTTTCCCGCTCCGGCGCCGACTGGCGGGCGCTGGTCACCGACCCCAAAGTGGACGTGGTGTCGATCACCACGCCCAACGCTTTCCACGCCGAGATGGCCATCGGAGCGCTCGAAGCGGGCAAGCATGTCTGGTGCGAAAAGCCGATGGCGACCAACCTTGCCGATGCGCGCCGCATGGCGGATGCCGCCAAGGCATCGGGCAAGGTCGCGATTCTCGGCTACAACTACATCCAGAACCCGATCATGCGGCAGATCGAGACACTGCTGAAGGCCGGCACCATCGGCACCGTCAACCACGTCCGCATCGAGATGGACGAGGACTTCATGGCCGACCCGGAGGCGCCGTTCGGGCTCAAGAGCGAGAAGTCGTCCGGCCACGGCGCGCTCGACGATTTCGGCGTGCACGGCCTGTCGCTGATCACCACCCTTTGCGGCCCGATCGCCAGCGTGATTGCGCAACAGAGCAAGCCGTACGCGACGCGGCCGCAGCCCAACGGCGCGGCGCGCGCGGTCGAGACCGCCGACATCGCGACGGTGCTGTTCAACCTGAAAGATGGCGCGTCGGGGCTGCTGGCGCTCAACCGCAGCGCGTGGGGCCGCAAGGGCCGCATCGCC
>DATMTK010000116.1:0-4751 GCA_035564755.1 Devosia sp.
CGCGATACCATTCGAGCATCGTGAATTCGGGGTGGTGCGTGCCGGTCCGCTCGCGGTTGCGCCACACATGCCCCATGCTGGCGATCCTCGTCTCGCCCGCCGCCAGCAGCTTCTTCATCGAAAATTCCGGCGAGGTGTGGAGGTAGCGGGTCTGTGCGCTCCCGTCCTCGCCGATCATCTGCGTGGCGAAGGCATGCAGATGCGTCTCGTTGCCCGGGCTCACCTGCAGCCCCGGCGGGTCGACCATCAGGAAGCCCTGGTCCGCGAAATAGCCGCGGATCGCCGTTTCGATCTTGTTGCGGCCGATGAGGAACGGCCGCCGGTCGGCATGGACGCCCGGCGTCCACCAGGGCGAGGGGGCAGAGGAAGGCGGAGTGGGCAAGAACAGGCTCTTTTTCGCGCGGGACTGGCAGTTTTGCCGGATTTGCGGTATCGGCGGCGCCGAACTCAGGATTTGCCGCTCCGCTCCGGCCCAGACCGCGGTGCTCTAAGCGCAGCGGGTGCCCCGAACAAGGAAGAAATAATGGTCAAAGTCATCGCCTCGTCGCTGCGCAAGGGCCAGGTCGTCGATCAGGACGGCCGGCTCTACGTCGTGCTCACGGCCGAGAACATCCACCCCGGCAAGGGCGCGTCGGTGACCCAGGTCGATATGCGCCGCATCAGCGATGGCGTGAAGGTGTCCGAGCGCTGGCGCACCACCGAGATGGTCGAGAAGGCTGATGTCGACGAGCGCGAATACCAGTTCCTCTACAATGACGGCGAGGGCTACCATTTCATGGAGCCCACGACTTACGAGCAGATCGCCGTGCCCGAGGACGTCATCGGCGACCAGAAGGCCTTCCTGCAGGACGGTATGAAGGTCTTCATGAAGACCTTCGAGGGCAACGCGCTCTCGATCGAGCTCCCCGCCCGTGTCACCCTCGAGATCGTCGAGACCGAGCCGGTGGTGAAGGGCCAGACTGCCTCGTCCTCGTTCAAGACGGCGCTGTTGTCGAACGGCGTCAAGACCATGGTCCCGCCCCATATTGGCGTCGGCACCCGCGTCGTCGTGATGACCGAAGACGCCTCCTATGTCGAGCGCGCCAAGGACTGACTCCTTTCTTCACCCTCCCGTCGCGGGGAGGGTAGCGCAGCTGGAGCCGGCCGGCCCGTCGCGGAGCTGGGGAGGGGGGTGAAGACGCCGGGTGGCTCGCGCCGGCGCCCTGCCCCCTCACGTCTCGCCGCCCTCGCTTGCAGCCCGGCCTCCGTCTTCATATGTCTTGGGTTCCAGCGCCTTGGCGCATCCCCTTTCATCGGAGGCTCCCATGGACATCGAGACCGCCAGCAAGTCCGTCGTCGCCCTGCGCGCCGCGGTTCCGGACGACGCCTTCACCGCCGCCGGCCTCGGCACCAGCCGCGAGGGCAGCGGCGTCGTCATCGGCAATCGCGGCCTCGTGCTGACCATCGGCTACCTCATCACCGAGGCCGAAGAGGTCTGGCTCACCACGCAGGACGGCAAGGTCCACGCCGCCCATCCGCTCGCCTACGACCAGGAGACCGGCTTCGGCCTCGTGCAGTCGCTGGGCGATCTCGGCCTGCCTGCCGTGCCGCTCGGCAAGTCGGGCGCGGCACATCTGGGCGACGCCGTGACCCTCGTCGACGGCCTCGGCAACGCCACCCGCGCCAGCATCGTCGCGCGGCAGGAATTCGCGGGTTACTGGGAGTACCTGCTCGAGGAGGCGATCTTCACCGCGCCGGCCCACGAATCCTGGGGCGGCGCCGCGCTTCTCGGCGGCAATGGCGAACTGTTGGGCATCGGCTCGCTGCGCCTGCAGATGATCGAAAAAGGCCAGGTGGCCGACATCAACATGGCCGTGCCGATCGACCTGCTGCCGCCCATCCTCGACGACCTCGTGACCCGCGGCCAGGCCGACCGCCCGCCGCGTCCCTGGCTCGGCGTGTTCTCGGCCGAAAGCGACGGCGACGTGGTGGTGATGAACGTCTCGCCCGACAGCCCCGCCGACAAGGCCGGCATCCAGCGCGGCGACATCATCTCCGACATCCGCGACGAGCAGGTGGGCGGCCTCGCCGATTTCTACCGCAAGGTCTGGGGCCTCGGCCCCGCCGGCGCCGAAGTGCCGCTGCGCCTCGTGCGTGATGGCCGCGAGAACTGGGTCCGCGTCAAATCCGCCGACCGCAACAGCTTCCTCAAGCGCCCGCAGTTGCAGTAGGCTCGCAGTCGCTGGCGGCCGGTTCGGCTGCCGAGACGATTGCGTTGCGCCCTACACCCACAGCCGCGGCAACGGCCCGTCCTGGCCTCTTACCGGATCGGTCTGCGGCAGCTTCACCTTGCTGATCCGAAGCTCCGCCTCGGGGCTCCGTTCGCGGCAGATGTCGTAGTGCTCCTGCCCCGGCGGATAGGCGCCGATGATCACGAAATTCTGGCTCTTGCTGATCCGCCGGTGCCCGGTCCCGGCCGGCAGCACCAGCGCATCGCCGGCCTCGACGTCGACCGCCTCGCCGCCTGAGCCACCCAGCTGCAGCGTCGCCTTGCCCTGCGCCACCCCGAGCGCTTCGTGTGCATTGGAATGGTAGTGGTCGAAATCATAGACGCCGTTGCGCCAGATGCCGCCCCAGCCATTCCGCGCGAACAGCCGGTCGAACTCGCCGGCCGTGTTGGCCGCTTCGGCCTCGAGCGCGCCGCGATAGATCAGCACCGGCAGCCGGCTGTTGGGCATGCTGTCGCCCGGCTGCAGCAGCAGGGTCTGCGGGTCGGTCGCGCTCATTCGGCGGCGGCGAGCTTGGGCGTATGGACGATCCGCACCGGCGGTTTTTCGGTCGCCACCGCGAATGGCTCGAGGCTGTCGAGCGAGCTGCTGACGTGCTCGGCAAGGCTGATCGCGACCTTCTGCGCCTGCAGCAGCGCCGCGAAATCCTTGTGTCCGGCGGGCAGCGTTTCCAGCGTCCGGTCGATCTCCTCGATCAGCGAAAACAGCCCGTCATGCGCCTCCTCGGCCGCCGCAACGAGGGTGGATGAGGGGGATTCACCGGCGCGCGTCTGCACTGCCGCCGTCCGGAAGCGGTCGGCCTCGGCGTTCCAGATGTCGAGCATGGCCCTGATGCCCTCAAGGCGTTGGTCGGCGGTCAAACGAAGCAACATCGGCGCCTCCTCTGCGCGCCCTAACGTGGAGTGTACGCCAGAGGTTGCTCGCCCCTTGCGGCCGGATGGGATTGCGGCGAAGACACCGTTAATGCCGCCGCTCCCCATCGATGCCGTCCTCCCTGCGCTCAAGGCCGCGCTCGAGCGCGGGCCATACGCCGTGCTGGTCGCCGCCCCCGGCGCCGGCAAGACCACCCGCGTCCCGCTGGCGCTGCTCGACGCGCCTTGGCTCACCCAGCGGTTGGCCGAACGACCCGTCTCCGGGTCGCTCGGTCCAGAGCGCATAATAATGCTCGAACCGCGGCGGCTGGCCGCCCGTGCTGCGGCCCGCTTCATGGCCGCCTCGCTCGGCGAGCCGCCCGGCGAGACCGTCGGCTACCGCGTCCGGCTCGACAGCCGCATCGGCCCCAGGACCCGGATCGAGGTCGTCACCGAAGGGGTTTTCACCCGCATGCTGCTCGACGATCCTGAGCTCAAGGGCGTCGCCGCCGTCCTCTTCGACGAGTTCCACGAGCGCAGCCTCGATGCCGATCTCGGCCTCGCGCTTACGCTCGATGCCGCCGCCCTGCGCCCCGACCTCCGCATCCTCGTGATGTCCGCCACCATCGACGAAGCCCGCGTTGCGCAGCTCATGAACGACAGCCAGCGCGCGGCGTCGCCTCAAGCAAACGCGCCGCTGATCGAGAGCGAAGGCCGTGCCTTCCCGGTCGAGACCCGCTACCTGCCGCCCGATCCACTGCAGCGCCTCGAAGACCAGGTAGCCGCCGCGATCCTCGCCGCGCTCCGCGCCGATCCCGGCTCCGTGCTGGCCTTCCTGCCCGGCCAGGCCGAAATCGCGCGCACCGCCGAGCGCCTCGCCTCGCGTCTCCCCGGCGATGTCGATCTCGCCCCGCTCTATGGCCAGCTCGATGCGACAGAGCAGGACCGTGCCATCGCGCCGGCCCCTCGCGGGCGCCGCAAGGTCGTGCTCGCGACGTCGATCGCGGAAACCTCGCTCACCATCGAGGGCGTCGGCATCGTCGTCGATTCCGGCTTCGCCCGCGTCCCCGCCTACGATCCGGCGACCGGCCTCACCACGCTCGAAACCCGCCGCGTCTCGCGCGCCGCCGCCGACCAGCGCCGTGGCCGCGCCGGCCGCCTCGGCCCCGGCATCTGCTATCGCCTCTGGAGCGAGGGCCAGACCGGGGCGCTGCCCGCCTTCGATACGCCCGAGATCTTGAGCGCCGATCTCAGCGGCCTCGTGCTCGATCTCGCGAGCTGGGGCGTCACCGATCCGGCGGCGCTCCGCTTCCTCGATCCGCCGCCCAGGCCCGCCTGGACCGAAGCCGTAACGCTGCTCCAGCAGCTCGACGCGCTCGACGGGTACGGCCGCATCACGGAGGAGGGCAGGGCGCTCGCCCGCCTGCCGCTCCATCCGCGCCTCGCCCACATGATCCATCGCGCCGAGGACCAGGGCACCGCCGCCGAGCTCGCGGTACTCTTGACCGAGCGCGGCCTCGGCGGCGACGGCACCGATCTGGCGCATCGGCTCGACCGCTTCCGCGCCGACCGCTCGCGCCGCGCCAATGATGCCCGCACACTGGCCCGCCGCTGGGGCGGCGCGCCGGGCGAC
>DATMTK010000117.1:0-5366 GCA_035564755.1 Devosia sp.
CTGGCCGAGCGATCCCGAGGGGGCTCGTTCGGCCAACCGTAGTTGGTTTGTGCTCTGGACTGATCGATCCCAAACCGGCTCGATCAGCCAACCGCTGTCTGGTTTCAGGCGTGGCCGGGGAAGAAGACGCCGGTGTAGCCGTCGTAGATGAGCTTGAGGGCGACGAAGAACACCAGGACGTAGGCGACGTTGTAAAAGAGCGCGGCGGAGACGCGGCGGACGAGCCAGACGCCCGAGATCATGAAGAGGATGGCGGGGAGCGCCAGGAGCAGGTCGAGCTCGAGATTGGCGACCGAAAGCTGACCGAGGAAATAGTACGGGATCAGCTTGCTGAAATTGACGGCGGCAAAGAACACCACGGTGGTGCCGGAATAGATGTTGGGCGGCAGCTTCTGCGGCAACAGGTAGACCTGCGCCGGCGGTCCGCCGGTGTGGCTGATGAAGCTGGTCAGGCCCGACACGGCGCCCCAGAAGACACCCCAGGGCCGCGAGGGCGGCGCGCCTTCGGCGAGGCGCTTGCGCCAGGGCACCACGGCGTCGATGACGAACAGCATGGTGATGATGCCGACGATCAGCAGCACCTCGGCATCGGTGATGACGCTCCACAGCGCCCAGCCGACCAGCGTGCCGATGAGACCGCCGACCAGCATGATGCGGATGTTGCGGGCGTCGAACTCGCGGTGGAAGGCGAGCAGCCCGATGACGTCCATGAGGCAGAGCAGCGGCAGCAGCATGCCGGCGGCCTCGCGCGCCGGCATCAGCAGGGAGAGGAGCGGCACGCCCATCATGCCGAGGCTGCCGAGGAAGCCGGACTTGCTCAATGCCACGATTGCGATCGTCGCGACCGCAACGGACCAGAACCAGGGATCGAACATGGAGACTCGGCGAAGGTGGGAAAGTGCGCGGGCATACGAACGGCGGGCCGAAAGCATTGTCAAGGCGCCCGCGTCTGCAAAGCGCCAACCGCCGCAGGGCGGCTGGCGATCCGCCAGCCCTGCGCGGCAGCTATTCCGCGGCCTTGTTGCGGACGCGCGCCGGCTCCTGCCGCTCGCGATCGGCCTGCATCACCTGATCGAGCATCTCGGTCGACTGGCGCACGAAGCCGATATAGGCGTCGCGATCGTTCCGGAGCGCATAGGAGTCGCCGAGCAGTTTCAGGTCATGCTCCTCGAAGGCGGCGGCGATGCGGCGCGCCTCGTCGGGCGCCGTGCCGAGCGTGACGAGGGCCTTCTCGCCGAGCGCGAGGGCGGCGCGGAAGGTTTCGCGCTCGAACACCTCGACGCCGAGCGCCATCAACTGGTGGGCATGGCCGCGATCGATAGCGCGCGCGGCGATGCGGGCCTTGGGGAAGTTGCGGCGGATCAGCTCGGCAATGGCGATGATGCGGTCGCCACCGGCCACGGCGATAACAATGAGGCGTGCATCGGCGGCGCCGGCGGCACGCAGGATATCGAGCCGGCCGCCATCGCCGTAGAACACCTTTACACCGAAGCGCTTGACCAGCTCGATCTGCGCGGGATCGTCGTCGATCAGGGTCATCGAGTAGCCCTGGGCACGCAGCAGGCGGGTGACGATCTGGCCGAAGCGGCCGTAGCCCAGCATGATCACCGAACGATCGTCGGGCAGGTCGGCGGGAACGTCGGGCTGCGGCCGCCGGGCATTGATGCGCGGCACCCAGACCCGGTCGAAGAGCAGCAACAGGACCGGCGTCAGCGCCATCGACAACGCCACGACCACCGCCCAGAGCTGGGCGTCCCGGGCCGGCAGGAGAGCGGCCGATTGGGCGAAGTTCAGCACCACGAAGGCGAACTCGCCCGCCTGGCTGAGCAGCAGGGCGAGCAGCAGCCGATCGGCGACGTGCATCCTGAAGAAGCTGCCGAGCACATAGAGCACGGCGATCTTGACGACGAGCACGATGAGGACCAGCGCGAGCACGCGCAACGGCTCGGCGAAGAGGACGCCGAAGGCGATGCCCATGCCGACGGTGATGAAAAAGAGCCCGAGCAGGAGACCCTTGAACGGCTCGAGATTGCCTTCGAGCTCGTGCCGGTATTCGCTGTCGGCGAGCAGCATGCCGGCGAGGAAGGCGCCGAGGGCGGGGCTGAGGCCGAGGCTCTCGGTCGCGAAGGCAGCGCCGATGACGAGCAGCAAGCCGAGCGCGGTGAAGGCCTCGGGGACGCGGGCCATCGCCACCCAGCGCATCAGCGGATTGACGAGATAGCGCGAGGCGAGGGTAACGGCGAGGAAGCCGCCGAGGATGACGAGCGCGATCCACCAGCCATAGGGATTGGCGACGGCGCCGGCGGCACCCTGCAAGGTCTTGCCGACGGCGTGCGGATCGACATGGCGGGTGGCGGCCAGGACCGGGATCAGGGCAAGAACCGGGATCACCGCAAGATCCTGGACCAGGAGAGTCACCAGCGTGGCGCGGCCGGTGTCGGTCATCATGAGCGAACGCTGCTCGGCGGTCTGCATGGCGATCGCGGTGGAGCTCATGGCGATGGCGAGGCCGACAATGACGGCCGCCTGCCAGCCGAGCCCGAGGATGAAGGTCACGATTGCGACGATGGCGGCGGTGGCGAGCATCTGCGCGACGCCCAGGCCCAGCACCTTGCGGCGCAGGCGCCAGAGCTCGAGCGGATGCACATCGAGGCCGATGAGGAACAGCATGATGACGATGCCGAACTCGGAGACCGAGCGGATGGTCGTGGTGTCGGAGATGAGGCGGAGGCCGTAGGGGCCGACGACGACGCCCGCCGCCAGATAGCCCAGCACCGTGCCGAGGCCGAGCCATTTGAACACCGGCACCAGGGCGACGGCGACGACCAACAGGACGAGGACGGCAAACAGGGGATTAGAGGCCATGGCTTCTCCCCTGCCATGAGTTGCCGCGGGACGTCATCCCCCCGCGGCCGAGTTGTCACCCGGCGCGACGAGCGCCGGACGCGGGCGGCTTACTGGTCGCGATCGTGCTCAGGGTCGTCGCTCTTGAGCGATTTGAGCTTGGCGAACACGGAGTCGGCGTCGATGTCCTCCTCGTGCTGGATACGGCGCGTCTCGTCGGGCTGCGGCTCGGCGGTCGAGCCGCTGCGGCCGCCGGCGGTCGCCAGCGCCTCCTCGGCGCTGAGCAGCATGGTGCCGTCGTCGGCCTCGTCGGCGGTGACGGCGCCCGATTTGGCGGCGGCGCGCTTCACCTCGAGGTCGAGGTCGATCTGGCTGCACAGGCCGAGCGTCACCGGGTCCATCGGCTGGATGTTGGCCGAGTTCCAGTGGGTGTTCTCGCGCACCGAGTCGATGGTCGACTTGGTGGTGCCCACGAGGCGCATGATCTGCGCGTCCTTGAGCTCGGGGTGGTTGCGCAGCAGCCAGCGGATGGCATTGGGGCGCTCGTTGCGGCGCGAAATCGGGGTGTAGCGCGGGCCCTTGCGCTTGGCGGCGGCGACGCGGACCTTGGGCTCGGAGACCTTCATCCGGTAGGCCGGATCGGCCTCGGCCTTCTCGATTTCCTCGCGGGTCAACTGGCCGTTCTGGATGGGGTTCACGCCCATGATGCCGCCGGCGACGTCGCCGTCGGCGACGCCCTGCACCTCGAGCGGATGGAGGCCGCAAAAGGCGGCAATCTGGTCAAAGCTCAGGGAGGTATTGTCGACCAGCCAGACGGCGGTGGCTTTGGGCATCAACAGGGTGGTGGCCATGGTAAATCTCGCTTTCCGGTGCGGCCGGGGCTTCACCCGATCCGCCCCGCCTCGAACACAATGCTGAGGGGGAACCAGCGAAGAACATACGGCCTCGGCGGCGGTTTTTCAACGCTTTCCGTCAGGCGAGCGCGTGCGCCGCCGGCGCGGTGAGCAGGACGACCTTGCCGAAGTGGCTCCGCTCGGCCACGGCGCGGTGTGCGTCGGCGGCCTGGGCCAGGGCGAAATAGCGGATTTTCGGGTGGGGCAGGGCCCGGTCGCCGAGTGCCGGCCAGATGTGCCGGCGCAAATGGGCGGCAATGGCGGTCTTGGTTTCGGGCGTCTGCGGCCTGAGGGTCGAGCCGGAGACGGTAAGCTGGTTGCCGACCAGCTTGTTGAGGGGCAACTCGGCATTGCGGTCGCCGAGGGTGGCGACCAGGACGAGGTGGCCGAAGCGGGCCAGGGCGTCGATATTGTGCCGGGTAACCTCGCCGCCCACCATGTCGACGACGCGGTCCACGCCGCGGCCGGCAGTGAGCTCGCGGGCGCGCATAGCGACGGCTTCGCGGTCGTGGCGGATGACGGCGCGGGCGCCGAGGCTCAGCGCGTAGTCGGCCTTTTCGGCCGACGACACGACGGCGATGGGATCGGCGCCGAGGATCCTGCAGATCTGGATGGCCGCGCCGCCGATGCCGCCGGCCGCGCCGGTGATCAGCACCGACATGCCGGGTTTGAGCCCCGAGCGCATGACCAGCGTCTGGGTGACGGTGAACCAGGTCTCGGGCAGCGCGGCGGCGTCCTCGAGCGACCAGTTGTCCGGGGCGGGCAGGACCTGGCCGGCGGGGACCGCGACGTATTCGGCGTAGCCGCCGCCGTTGCAGAGCGCGACGACCCTGTCGCCGAGCTTCCATGCGCCGGCGGCGATGGCGATCTCGCCCGAGACCTCGAGGCCGAGGAGGGGCGAGGCGCCTTCGGGCGGCGGATAGAGGCCGGCGCGCTGGGCGAGGTCGGGCGCGTTGATGCCGGCGGCGACGACCCGGATCAGCACCTCGCCGGGCCTGGGCTCCGGCATGGGCACGCGGGCCGGCGCGAGAACCTCGGGGCCGCCGGGATGGGCGGCGACAATGGCGGACATTTCAGCGGGCAGCGGCATCGGGCAACCGGGATTTTGCGGGTTGGGACAATCGGGCTAAACTTCATAATCCCAAGAGAAGGAGCACCGCCATGTTCGATGACGACGAGGTGAAAAAGCCCAAGGGACACGAAGTCGGGATGCCGATCGAGACCATGTCGGTCGAAGAGCTGGGCGACCGCATCCGGATGCTCGAAGACGAGATCGGCCGGCTGCGCGCGGCGATCGATGCCAAGCAGAAGAGCAAGGCGGCCGCCGACGCGTTTTTCCGGCGCTAGGCGAACGGCAGCGACTGGGACAGCGTTCCACCGATGCGCACGGGACTGACCCGGGTGCAAAGGCCGGTGCTGGGATCGGTCTCGATGGCGACGCCGCAGAGGGTGGCTTCGCCTTCGGCTGGGGTGAAGCGCTCGCGCGCAATGCCGGTCGTGAAGCGGTTCAGCGGCTCGTCGGCATCCATGCCGATGATCGAGTTGAAATCGCCGCACATGCCGGCGTCCGACATCACCGCGGTGCCCTGGCGGAGGATGCGGGCGTCGGCAGTCGGGATGTGCGTGTGG
>DATMTK010000118.1:0-13581 GCA_035564755.1 Devosia sp.
GCAAGAAGGCGGCCAGGACGCAGCGCTCGGCCGACCCGGTCCGCTTCGGTAACTAGGACGCCAGATCAGGAGCGCCGGCAGCGATGCCGGCGCTATTTTCTTGCGCCGGCCGCCGCGATCAGTTGGCGCACCTTGCCGCGATCGGCCTCGCTCGCCGGGTTAAACACCACCAGCGCGAGGTCCGGCCGGCCGTCCACGGCGAAGGTCGAGTATTCAAGCACCAAAGCGCCGGCCTCGGGGTGGATGATGGTCTTGTGGCCCTCACCATAAGGCCGGACCTCCTGTTCCGCCCACATCTGCCGGAACTCCTCGCTCTGCGCCTCGAGCTCGGCCAGCAGCGCCTGCGTGTCGGCATTGGCTCCGGCCAGCATGACGTCGCGCCGCACGGTACTGATGACCAGCCGGGCCACGGCCTTCCAGTCCGGCAGATGGTCGTGCTTCTTGTCGAGGAACATCATTCTAAGGATGTTGCGGCGATCGGGCGGCAGCTTGCCATAATCGACGAGCACGGCGCTCGCCGCGCGGTTCCAGGCGACGACCGTCCACTCGGCCGTCTTGATGATGGCGGGCGTATCGGCAAAGGCCTCGAGTACGTGCTGCAGTTGCGTCGAGATCGCCGCCGGCTCCGGCCGCTGCGCCTTGGGCGGCCGGTCCTGGGCGAGCAGGAACAAATGCTCGCGCTCGGCCGGCGTCAGCGCGAAGGCGCGCGACAGCCGCTCCAGCACGTCGGCCGAGGGCGCGCCGCCTCGGCCCTGTTCGAGCCAGGTGTACCAGGTGGCGCTCACATGCGCGAGCTGCGCCACCTCTTCGCGCCTCAGGCCGGGCGTGCGCCGCCGCGTCGTCGGCAGGCCGAAGGCCGCCGGGTCGAGCCGCGCCCGACGCTCCTTGAGGAAGCTGCCCAGAGGGTTGGTCGACTGCTCCATCCGCTCAGCCTGTTAGTTTCCATACCGGTATGACGTCACGTCTTTTGCGGGTTGGCCGCACGTCTATCTGTCCTGCCACCAGGACAGGAGAAAGACCATGCGTGTTTTTGTGACGGGTGCAAGCGGCTGGATCGGAACCGGCGTGACGCGGCAACTGCTCGCGGCCGACCATGAGGTCGTCGGGCTCGCGCGCTCGGAGGCGGCCGAGGCGATCGTGCGCGTCAGTGGCGGCACGCCCCTGCGCGGCGATCTCGACGATCTCGAGGTCCTCGACAAGGGCGCCCGCGACGCCGACGCCGTGATCCATTGCGCCTTCATCCACGACTTCGGCAATTACGAGAAATCGGTGGTCGTCGACCGGCGCGCGATCGAGACGCTGGGCGGCGCCATCGCCGATACCGGCAAGCTGCTGCTTGTCACCTCCGGAACCGTCGCCGACGCCGAGGGCCGCGCCGGCACCGAGCTCGATGAGCCGCGTCCGGGCTTTCCGCGCAAGTCGGAGCAGACTGCCTTCGGCATCCCCGGCGTCCGCGCGTCGGTCGTGCGGCTGCCGCAGGTGCATGGCCGCGAAGCCCGCGGTTTCGTCTCGACGCTGATCGCCGTCGCCCGCGAAAAGGGCGTGTCGGCCTATATCGGGGACGGCCAGAACCGCTGGTCGGCGGTCTATCGCGACGACGCCGCGCAGCTCTATCGCCTGGCACTGGAGGACGGCACGGCGGGGCGGCGCTATCACGCGGTGGCGGACGAGGGCGTGCCGATGCGCGATATCGCGGCGGTCATCGGCCGCAGGCTCGACCTGCCGGTGCGATCGATCGCCCCGGACGCGGCGGCCGGGCACTTCGGCTGGCTCGGGGCATTCGCCGGCCTGGACCTCGTCACCTCGAGTGCGCTGACGCGCGAATGGCTCAATTGGACCCCGACCGGTCCGTCGCTGCTCGATGACCTCGAGCACGGCACCTACTTCGAGGCTCGCCCGGCCGCCGCCTGATCGGACCGCGACGACGTCGCTTCGGTCGCGCGCGTCGCGGCGCGGCGCATGCGGCGCTTGCCGCCCACCCCGCCGGCAAGATCATCCTCGTGCACTGAGGGGCCATGCTCATGACCCTCGAATTCTGGGTCTGGGCCGCTTCGGCGGAGCCGTCGCCGTTCGTCCGGTCGGCCCGCCGCAGCCGGCTCGGGCTTTAACGTAAATGAACGAAATCTAAACCGGCCGTCCCGCTTTGGTTCAGTCTGAGGGCCATATCAAGAGCCCAACGACGAACCGGGCGGAGGCTCAGATGGACTACCAGCACTACTTCGATCTCGCCGATACCGCGATCATGCTCCTGCCGCTGCTGCTCGCTGCGACCGTGCTGACCCTGTCGCTGCGTTTCATCCACTGATCACGCCGCCGCGGCCGTGGCCATCTGCACCGGCGGCAGCCGGTCGAGCAGCGCGCGGCAATAGGCCGGGCCCACGTCCCGGTCGGCGAACAGGATGTGGTAGTTGATCGGCGCCACCAGCCGGTCGATCAGCTCCTCCGACGACAGCGGTACTTCGCCCCGCGCCTGCGCCCGGGCCGCGATCACATCGAACGCATCATAGGTGTACTGGCAGCATTTTCCGGCGGCGACGCCGGTCTGCGCGTCGGTCAGCACGTCGCGGATCAGCTGCTCGCCGACGGGTGAGGCCATCTCTTCGGCATAGGGCAGCAGGTACGCTTCGAGGTCGCCGCGCGTGCTGCCGGTATCCTCCGGCTCGGCAATCGGCCGCAGCCGCTCCACCGCGACGTCGGCGAAGAGCTGCCCGATATCGCCCCAGCGCCGGTAGATCGTCGACGGGGTGACGCCCGCCTGCTCGGCGATCATCGGCACCGTGATTTCGCTGCGGTCGAGCTTTTCGAGCAGCGCCCTGGTGACGCCGTGTACCGCTTTCTGGATCCGGGCGCTGCGGCCGCCCCCGCGCACCATCTCGCGTGCCATGGGCAACTCCTTGTTTGTGCATACCGGTCATGAGCAAAGCTTAATGCTAAGGAATTGCATTAAGCGCCGAACCGGCCTATCTGTCCTAACGCTAAGTTTTAGCTTTAGGAGGACAGATTGTCCATTCCAGCCCGGTTTACAAGCCCTCGGGGCATGCTTTCCCCTCGCGCCACCACGGCTTTCGCTTTCCTGACCGCGGTGAGCTTTTCAGCCAGTACGAGTGCCCCGACGCCCCTCTATCACGTGTACCAGCAGGCGATGGCGCTCTCGCCGCTCACCATCACGCTGGTCTTTGCGTCCTATGCGTTCGCCATGCTGGCCTCGTTCCTCACCATCGCCCGGCTGTCCGATTTCGTCGGCCGCAAGCCGATGATCCTCGTCTCGCTGCTGCTCAATGCAGCGTCGCTGCTCATCTTCATCACCGCGGCCTCGGCCGGCCAGCTCATCCTCGCCCGGGTGGTGCAGGGCATCGGCAACGGCATCGCCATGACGACGCTGGGCGCTTCCATCCTCGATACCGACCCAAGGAACGGCGCCCTCTACAACTCGGTGACCGCCTTCCTCGGCCTGATGGTCGGCTCGCTGCTCGCCGGCGTGCTGGTGGCCTTCGCGCCGCTGCCCACCGAGCTCGTCTATATCGTGCTGCTGGCGGCGACGCTGCTCGAAGTGGCGGTGCTGCTGGTCACGCCCGAGACCACCACGCGCCATCCCGGCGCGCTCCGGGTGCTGATCCCGCACGCCGCGGTGCCGACCGCGGCCCGCCCCGCGATGCTGCGGCTGCTGCCGCTCAATACCGCCGGCTGGGCGCTGGGTGGCTTCTATTTCTCGCTGATGCCCACGCTGGTCGGCGTCGCCACCCACATCGACTCGCCCTTTATCGGCGGCGCCGTGGTGTCGGCGCTGATGCTGACGGCGGCCGTCGCAGTGCTGGTGCTGCGCCACCAGGCGGCGGAGCGGCTGATCAACGTCGGCATGAGCGGCCTCGCGCTCGGCATCGTGCTGACGCTGGGCGGCATCGCCCTGCGCTCGGCGCCGGTGATGATCCTCGGCACCATCATCGTCGGCGGCGGGTTCGGCAGCGCCTTCGCCGGCATGCTGCGCACGCTCCTGCCGCTGGCCGGGCCGGGCGAGCGGGCGGGCCTTCTCGCCGCGTTCTTCGTGGCGAGCTATCTCGCCTTCGCGCTGCCGGCGATCGTTGCCGGCCTCCTGGCGCCGGTGCTCGGTCTCGTCATCACGACGTACCTCTATCAGGGCGTGCTGCTCGGCCTCGTGGCGGCCTCGTTCGTCGCGATGCGGCCGGCCAAGGCGCCGCGCCTGCTGGAGATCTGAGCCGGGCGCTCCTTCCCTGCGTCTCAGGCGGCCCGGGACCGGAGGCAACTTCGGCCCCGGGCTCTGCGTTTGGCGGGTCCATGCCAATCCGCCCGCTGCTGTTCGCCGCCTTCGTCGTCCCCGCGCTGGCGCTCGCCGCCGGCGCCGTGCCGTTGCCGCGCGAACGCCCGGCACCGCAAGCGGCCTCCTCATCCGTGCCGCTGCCGCTGGAGCGGCCAGCCCTGATCGATGTGTCGTCCTCGGCGCCCGCACCGGAGCCGTCAGCGAGCAGCGAGGCCTCGAGCTCCAGCCAAGCCGCTTCGTCGTCCTCCGGGGAACCCAGGCCGCCGCGCGACTATCAGGTCGCGTGTCCCGCGGTGATGAACGGCGAGGTGACCGCCAGGGCGATGCCGCCGATCCACGACGGCCAGTGCGGCATCCAGTCGCCGCTGGCGCTCACCGCCATCACCGCCAACGGCCGGTCGATCCCGCTCAATGCTGCCGTCACCACCGACTGCGGCATGGCGACCGCGCTGCCCGGCTGGATCGGCGACGTCGACAGCTACCTCAAGGCGCACGACAACACCGAGATCAAGTCGATCGACGTCTCGACCAGCTACGATTGCCGCAATGTCGACCACGCCAGGGCGGGCAACCTCAGCTTCCATGCCTTCGCCGATGCGCTCGATCTCATGGGCTTCGTGCTCGCGGACGGCCGCACCGTCAGCATCGATCCGGGCTTCAACGGCACGGCCGCAGAGGGGCGGGACATCCTGCACTTCGCCCGCGACAGCGCCTGCACGCACTTCATGACGGTGCTCGGCCCGGACGCCGACAGCTTCCACCAGAACAACATCCACCTCGATCTCGCCTGCCACGGCAAGCTGTGCACGGCACGGCTCTGCGAGTAGAGGCGCGCTCTAGTTCCGCTTCGGATGGTGGGTGGGCAGGTCCGCCCATTCGCGCACTGTCCAGTCGTTGACCGGCATGTGCGCCGCGGCCGGCTTGCGCTTCGTCTTGCGGCGAATGAACAGGAGTTGCATCTTCATCGTCGGTGTCCTTCTTGTGCGCGCGTGCTTTTGCGGAGTTTCGATGAACCGATGATGAACGCTGTTTCACCCCGGATGTCATCCTCCGGCCGACCTCACCATCCTCGCGCCACTAATCCCGTGCCAGTACGATGATCCTGTCGCCCGCTTCGAAGCTCAGTGTTTTCGACTTTTTCGGGTTCACCACCACGCCGCCCATGTTGCGCGGATCGTCCGGCGTCGCCGCGGCTTTCTTCACGTAGCCGATGGCCACTTCGCCGCGGCGGCGGCAGGCTTCGGTGACGGTGTAAAAGCTCATCTCCTGGTTGAGCTCGAGATAGGTGTCGGCCGGCCGCATGTAGATTTCGCTGCCCTGCTCGTCGAGCAGATCGGCGAAGATCGCGCCGATATTCTCGTTCTCGCTGGCCTGCGCCAGCATCAGGCTCACCAGCTTGTTGCTGACCACGAAGTCGTCGGCCCGCGTCACCTCGGCGAGCTGGCGGTTGCGCACGTCGATCATCTCGCTCACCACGTTGATGTGGCTGCCGGTGCTTTCGGCGATCTTGCGCAGATGCAGCAGCGTCACCAGCGTGCGGGTATCGGTCGCCTGCGCGTCCATGATGCCGGAATAGCCCAGGACCAGAACATGGTTATAGGAAGGTAGGTTCAGCCCTTCGAGCGCCGCGCGGCTGGCCGTGTCGACGATGCCGTATTCCACCTGCAGATTGTTGCCCGACACCATCAGCGCGCCGATCTCCTCCTGCAGCGTCGGCGTGTCCGCGGCGATGGTCAGCACCGAGCCGGGCGCCACGTAGCGCGAAAGCTCGAAGGCGATCATCGGGCCGCGCCGGTTCCAGCCCAGCATCAGTGTGCGCTCGGGGCTTCTCTCCTGCCGGCGGTAGAGGGTGATCGCCGTGTGGTCGACATTGAGCGGATTGGCCGTGACCTTGATGGTCGTATCGTCCTCGGCGATGAGGATCGCCTTCATGCCGGCGCGGATCTGCGTTTCCATCGGCGGGTTGAGGAACACCTTGCCGGTCGGGTCGGTGAGGCCGATCAGCGTGCACTCGTCATACGCCATCAGCGCGTCGCCGAAGCTCGAGCCCTCGATCGGCTTCTGCTCGACCGTGTAGATCTCGCAGCCGTCGAAATCCAGGAGTTCGGAATAGACCGCGCTCAGCCCCGACTGCCGCGACGAGTGGACGACGATGCGGGCGATCAGCTCGTCGGCGAGCACCAGCTGCACCTCGTCGCCGCCGACGATCCGCGCCAGATCGGCGTTCTTGCTGTCGCGGATTTCAGCCGCGATCCGGTACTTGTCCTTGCGCCGGCCGGGGTCGTTGACCAGCGCCAGCACGGTCTTGATCACCCGGCTGTCGGGATCGTCGCCCTCGGGCGCGAGCACGATGATCGAGCGCGCGCTGTGCGGCGCGGCGATGCCGAGATCGCTGAGGTCCGTCGGGTCGCCCGAGCGGCAGATGACGCGCGTGTTCTTGAGGCGCGGCACCTTCTGCGCGATCTCGTCTTCCATCTCGACCTTGTCCTTGTCGGCGAGGATGACGATGCGCGGCCGCTTCCGGCTCTGGTTGGCGATGGTGAGCTCGGAGATGATGTCGAAGATCGAGGGCGACCAGTTGTAGATGATCGTGTGGTCGCGCTCGAGAACTTCGGAGCGGCCCTTGCGCAGCTCGTCGAGCTTGCCCTCGAGCCCGGTCGAGAGCACGCCGATCAGCGCCGACACCACGAAGATGCCGCCCAGCGTCACCAGCAGCATCACCGCGCGGAAGGCCCAGCCGGTGTCGCCGCCCATGGTGCCGGAGTCGAGCGTGCGCATCAGCGCTTCCCACGCCGCTTCGCCGAAGCCCATCGGGCTGCCGCCGTCCGGCGCGATTTGGAGCAGCGCGATCACCGCCGCGGCAATGGCGATGACGATCAGCGAGATCAGCGCCAGCCAGCCGATCAGGGCGACCGGCCCCGCCGCCATCGATTTATCGAACTGATAGCGCAGCCTGTGCCCGAGGCTGCCGCGTCGTGACCCGGATTTCGCCATCGTGATTTTTGCCGCCCGAGGGAAAGCCCCGCTGAATATTCAAGCACTTGCGCTGCCCGTTGAGAAGGCGGCGCCGCGGCAATCCCGCGCGGTTTTCATGGAACGGCCACAAATGTTACTGATGGAGCAGGGCTCAGGGTGAGCGGGGTCATCGATTTGCGGGTCGTGCGGGGCATTGTGGTGGCGGGTGCGGCGGCCGTGCTGCTGGCCGGTTGCGCCAGCACGGCGGCGCTCAGCGGCCTCATCCCGGCGCGGGCCCACGGCTACGGTCCGGCGCCATCCGCCACCGCCATGGCCGAAGTGCGCGAGCCCGCCGCGCCCTCCGCGATGGATGGGCTCATTTCGAAATACGCCGCCACCTACAATGTCCCCGAATCGCTGGTCCGCCGCGTCATCGTGCGCGAGAGCCGCTACAATCCGCGGGCGCGCAACGGCCCGTATTACGGGCTGATGCAGATCCGCTACGATACGGCGCGATCGATGGGCTATCGCGGCCCGCCGTCCGGCCTGCTCGATGCCGAGACCAATCTGCGCTACGGCGTCAAATACCTCAGCGGCGCCTACCTCGTGAGCGCGGGCAATTCCGACGGCGCCGTGCGCAACTACGCCCGCGGCTACTACTACGAGGCCCGCGCCAAGGGCCTGCTCGCCGACGTCGGGCTCGACTGATTCCACTCAGACATTCCGGTGCGTAACGCGACGGGCGCGATTCCCGGCCGGGACTCGCGGCGCTAGGCCTAGTCCTCGTGGGAAACAAACCCTAGGGGGCACTTGTCACAATGGCGCGTAAGCTTTTTGCCGAGTTCTTCGGCACCTTCTGGCTCTGCCTCGCGGTGCTCGGCACCGCGATGATGGCGGCCGGCATTCCCGATGTCGGGGTCGGCTGGATCGGGGTCGGCCTGGCCGCCGGTCTTGCGGTGCTCACCATGGCTTACGCCGTGGGCGGCATCTCCGGCGGCCACTTCAACCCGGCGGTGTCGTTCGGCCTCGCCATCGCCGGCCGCTTCGACTGGAAGGATCTGATCCCGTACTGGATCGCCCAGATCGTCGGCGGGGCCATCGCGGCCGTCATCGTCTATGTCGTCGCCTCGAGCGCCACCGGCTTCAACGCCGGCGGCTTTGCCGCCAATGGCTATGGCGATCTGTCGCCCGGCCACTATTCGATGCTGGCGGCGCTGCTCACCGAGATCGTGCTCACCGGCATGTTCCTGATCGTCATCCTCGGGGCGACCAGTGAGGCGGCGCCGGCCGGCTTCGCGCCGCTGGCGATCGGCCTCTGCCTGACGGTGATCCATATCATCGGCATCCCGGTCGACAACCTCTCGGTCAATCCGGCCCGCTCGATCGCCTCGGCGATCTTTGCGACCACCGGCGCCTGGGGCCAGATCTGGCTGTTCATCGTCGGCCCGCTGGTCGGCGGCGCGCTCGGCGCCGTCATCTGGCGCTACCTGCTGTCGCCGGGCGAAAGTCCCGGCAATATCGGCCAGGTGAAATGAGCTCGAGGGCCCGCTCCGGCGGGCCCTATCTTTGCCGGGTTACGCGGCGCGCAAGACCTTGTCCCGCCACTCGGCCGGCCATTGCCCCACCTGCCGCCGGAACGCCCGGCTGAACGCCGCCTCCGAGCCGTAGCCGGTCTGCTCGGCAATGGCGGCGAGCTTGAGGTTGCCGCGGCGCAACAGGTCGGCGGCGAGCTGCATCCGCCACTCGGCGAGGTAGCGGATCGGCGATTGCCCGAGCAGCGTCTTGAAGCGGGCGCCCAGCACTGAGCGCGAGGTGTTGGCCCGGCGCGCCAGCTCGCCGGCCGTCCAGTTGTGCACCGGGTCGTCGTGGATGAGCTTCAGCGCCCGGCTGACCACTGGATCATTGGCCGCGGCGAGCCAGCCGCCATCACCCGGCGTGTCCTCGGCATACAGCCGCAGCGCTTCGCGCAGCAGCAGCTCGGTCACATGGTCCATGGCGGTGAGGCCGCCGGAGCGCGAGCCGTCCTCGAGTGCGTAGTTCACCGCGGCATCGAACAGCGCTGCCGCGCGCCCGACCGGCCGCACCGCAAAGACCGGCGGCAGCCGCCGCAGCACGGCGTTGAACAGCAGCTCGTCACAGCGGAAATAGCCGCAGACGATCTCGGTCTCCTCGCCGCCGCCCCCGAAGCGCAGGAACGGAATATCGTTCCATGGAGCGACCGGCAGGAGCTTGCCGATCGGCGTCGGCACCGCGTGATCGCCGCCAGCCATGACATGGCTGTCGGCGTGCGGCAGGACTGCCATCTCACCCGCCTCGAGCACCACGCTCTCGCCGCGCGCGGTCACGACGACGCGACCCTTGCGCACGGTATGAAAGACCAGCAGTCGCTCCGCTTCGGGCGACAGCAGGTCGATAAGATCGCAGTTGCCGGGCGAATGAAGCGACCACGGGGCCGAGTAGTGGCCACGCAGGAACAGTGCTCCACTCAGGCGAATGTGCGCAAGCACATCCGCCAACAGCGCGCCGCGAGGATCATCGGCTTCGCCGACGGGCGGCGTTTCGATCAGCTCGCCCGGTGTTTCGATCATGGTCATCCTTGGTGGTCCCGATCATGGTGCCCCCACCGCGCGGTTGTGATGCCGCGTGACCCTCAAACCGTCAATACGAGATACCCATGCAAAAGTTTATCGAGGCCGGGATTAAGCCGGGCAACGTTGGTGTTGTGCGGCATGCAGAACATATCAACAGACGTCAGATGACCCGAAACGCCGGGCTTGCAACACTTGCCCTGCTGGCGATCTCCGTCGGGAGCGCGGCGCTCGCCGACGACAGCAACCCGCTGGCCGACAAGGTGCGCGCCGCCGATGCGCGCTTTTCCGACGTGGCCGTCGCCAAATCCGAGGGCTACGCCCCGATCCCGTGCGTCTCCGGACCCGATGGCGGCGCGATGGGCATCCACTACGTCAACCAGAAGCTGATCGACGATCCGGCCGTGGACGTCGCGCATCCTGAGGCGATCCTCTACGAGCCGGGCGCCAATGGCGCGCTCACGCTCGTCGCCGTCGAGTACATCACGCCCAAGGGGCCGGCTGCGCTCGGCGGCCAGCTCTTCACCTTCACCAACGCACCCAACCGGTACGGCCTGCCGCCCTTCTACTCGCTGCATGTGTGGGCGTGGCGCGACAACCCGATGGGCGCCTTCGCCGACATGAACCCCAATGTCTCCTGTGCCGCCGTGATGGGCGACGGCATGTAAGGCCGCGTGCAAAAAAGGACACCAGATCATGATGAACCGTTACGTCATCGAACGCGACGTGCCCGGCGTCGGCCGCAACGACCAGGCCGGCTACTGCAACATCGCCAAGGTCTCCAACGCCGCCCTCGGCAAGCTCGCCCCGCGCGTGCAGTGGGAGCACTCCTACGTCACCGAGAACAAGACCTTCTGCATCTACCTCGCGGACAGCGTCGAGGCGGTGCGGGAGCACGCAAGGCTGAGTGGCTTCCCCGCCAACATCGTCACCCTCGTCAACACGCTGATCGACCCGACCACCGAGCGCTGAGCTCGGCGCCCGACAACCCAATTCCTCCGGGGGGACTGCATCCTTTCCCGGAGGAAGGCTGCGCGGGGTGTTCCATCTCCCGACGACCAGAGCACCTCGCGCGGCCCATTCCCTTCAATCGAGATCGCCTCCAATGCTCTACCGTCGGCCGAAATGGGCGCCGCTCAGGCGCCTGCTCATCGTTCTGTCCTGCCGTTGGCGGGCGCGGCGGCGGAGGGTGCGGCTGAGCGCCGGCGACCGGCGCTATCTCGAGAGCATGCCCGCCGCCCGGCTCGAGCGTGACCTCGGCCTCATCCGCATCGGCCGCGACTACAAGCCGTGGCTGTAACGATGCCACGCCAAAGCGGCCGCGATCTGCTAAAGCGGCGAGGCCATGCCGCCGCTCGCCATCACCTCGTCGCTGTCGCTCGATCCGGGCGAGCTGACCATCAGCTTCATCCGCGCCTCCGGGCCGGGCGGGCAGAACGTCAACAAGGTCTCGACGGCGGCGCAGCTCCGCTTCGACCTGATGGGCTCGCCGTCGCTGCCGGCGCCGGTCAAGAGCCGCGCCAGAGCGCTGGCCGGCACGCGCCTCACCACTGAGGGCGAGATCGTCATCACCGCCGACCGCTTCCGCACCCAGGCGCTCAACCGCGACGACGCCGTCGAGCGCCTGCTCGAGCTGCTGCGGCAGGCCGCCATTCCGCCCAAGCCGCGCCGCGCCACGCGCCCGACGCTCGCCAGCAAGCAGCGCCGCGTCGAGGCCAAGGTGAAGCGCGGCGGCGTCAAGAAGCTCCGCAGCATCCGCCCGAACGACGATTAGGCCGCAGCCGCCAGCGTCTCGAGTGGGATGACGGTGGCGCCGGTCTCGGCGACGAATTCGGCATCGTGCGAGGCGAACAGGATCACATCGTGCGCGGCATCCGCGCCAATCCGCGCGATCAGCGCCGCGCGGGCCACGGCGTCGAGTGCGTTGCTCGGCTCGTCGAGGAGGATCACGCGGGGCCGCCCGATCCAGCCGGCCGCGAGCAGCAGCTTCTTCTGCGTGCCGAGCGAGATCGCGTCGAACCGCGCGCCCAGATGCGCAGCGAGCCCGAACGCGGTCACCAGCTCGTCGACCAGCGGATCGGGGCCGGCGCGCCTGGCAGTGCTCACCAGGTGCAGCAGCTCGGCGCCGGTCATGAACGGATAGGCCGGGCTCTCGTCCGGCACATAGGATAGCCGCCGCCGCGCCGAGATCGGGTCCCGCACCAGATCGTGCCCGTCGATGCTCACGCGTCCTGCGCTCGGCCGCTGCGCGCCGCTCAACAGCCGCAGCAGCGTCGATTTGCCGGTGCCGTTGCGGCCGGTGAGGGCATAGGTGCCGGCATCGAGACTGAGATCGAGGCCGGCGAAGATCGTGCGGCCGTCATAGGCGGCGGCAAGAGTGCGGGCGGCGAGCAGCGTCATTTGAGCACCATGGCGATGGCGCTGCCGGCCCAGCCGGCAGCGATGAGGGCGGCGAGCATGGCGCCGAGCTGCCCGCCGCGCAGCATCGGCAGGCGGAGGACCGCCAGCAGCCCGGCGTAGGCCACCGCAAGCAGGCCGAAGGCGACGAGGCTGCCCGGATCGAAGGCGCCGAACCACACCGCCAGCATCAGGTACGGCACCGCGCCGAGGCACAGCACCGTCACCACGTCGCGCGTCATAAGGGAACGTGGCGACACCGGCAGCGTCGCGAGGAACGCGCGGATCGGTGCATGCGCCTCGCGCAGCAGGCGGTAGAAATCGGCCAGCACGAAGCCGCTCAGGGCCAGCGCGCCGATCGCCACCGGCAGGGCGCGACCGTCGAAGTGGAACGCCGTCGCAACCGCGGCGCCGGCAGCGGCCGCCGCGAGCGCCACGAGATACCGGCCGCCATTGGTCACCGGCCGCTCCGCCAGCACCTGCAGGTTGGTCCGCAGCAGCGCCGGCAGCGGCAGCGCACGGACCGCCCGCCGAGGATCGGGCAGCGTCAGACGCAGCATCACGAGCTGCACCGCGAGCACGGCAAACAGCAGGCCCATCAGTCCGGGCAGAGTGCCCATGCCGCCGATCGCCGCCGCAAGCACCAGCTCGAGCACGAGCAGTGCGTCCGCCAGCAGCAGCACAGTCGCATCGAGCAGCAGCCGCGCCGGCCCCGGGATCGGCAACGTCGCCGCATAGCCACGCATCCCGCCGCCACGGAGCACCGCCCGCTGCGGCAGGACATAGAGCATCGCCGCAACCAGCAGCGTCGCCACACCAACCGCATTCGGGTTTCGCACCAGCCCGGCCAGCATCGCCGCCGGCAGCATCAGGATCGTCGTCGCCTGCCCGACCACCAGCAGGCCGAGGATCAGCATGCCCTGCCACTGCCGCAGCATGGCGCGCCCGCCGGCCTCGGCATAGTGGCGGAGGCGCATCGGCGCCGCCGCGAGATAGAGACTGAGCATGGCTCCCCCGCTGCTGGCGTCCGATGTAGGAACGTCCGCGCGGCGCGGCAAGCCTCAGGCGATCAGCCCATCCACCGGCTTCACCCCGATGGAGTCGGGGAACACCTTGCCCGTCAAATCGGCCTCGCTGATCCCCAGATGATCCCGCAGCGCGCCCTTCAGCACGCCGCGCAGGTCGAGCGAGGGGAACAGGTCGCGATCCTCGTAGAGCTGGTTCGGCTTGAGGCCGGGCCAGTCTGCGAGGACGCGTCCACCCTTCACGGCCCCACCGAGCAGGAACGCGGTGGTTGCTGTGCCGTGATCGGTTCCTTCATTGCCGTTGATCGCCGCGGTGCGCCCGAACTCGGTCATCACCACG
>DATMTK010000119.1:0-3937 GCA_035564755.1 Devosia sp.
TGCGCAGATGAACGCGTGTCGGTTGGAGGCCGGCAGTCGGGTCCTTCTCCCGCTTGCGGGGGAAGGTGGCACGCGTAAGCGTGACGGAAGGGGGCGGCCGCTTGCGCCGGTGCTTGGGGCCGCCCCCTCCACCATGCTTGGCATGGTTCCCCTCCCCCGCAAGCGGGAGAGGAGCGCCGACTGCGGGCTTCGCGCGAGTCTTTCGGTCCGTCATGGCCGGGCGACCAAACGCACCGTCGGGGTGCGCGGAGAGTTCGGCTGGGTCCGCGGATCAAGTCCGCGGATGACGGAACCGAAAGATCGGATCACCGAACCGAACGATCGGATGACGGAACCGAAAGATCGGATCACCGAACCGAAAGATCGGATCACCGAACCGAAAGATCGGATCGCCGAACCGAAGCAAAAAGGCCCGGGAGTGGTCCCGGGCCTCGGTGTCTTTTTGGTCGAAGCCGATTACTTGATCAGGCCCTGGTCCTTCACGGCGCCCTTTTCGATGGTGAACCATTCGATGGCGCCGGGGACGTCGCCGTTCTTGTCGAATTCCATCTCGGTCGAGGCACCCTTGTAGTCGATGTCCTTGCCGGCCTTGATGTCGGCCACGGCCTTCTTCCACTCGCCGGGCAGGATCACGTCGCCCGGAGCGGTGGCCACGTCGCGCAGGGCCTTGGAGACGCCGGCGCGGTCGGCGTTGCCGTTCTTTTCGATGGCGAGCGCGAGGGCGAAGACGGCGTCATAGGACTGCGCCGCATAGGTCGAGGTGGGGTCGAAATTGGCTGCCTTGGCCAGCGCCACGAAGGCATCGTAGGCCGGGCCGGCGGCCGGAGCGGCCTTGGTCAGGATCATGCCGTCGATGTTCTTGTGGTTCTTGACGAGCGCGTCGCCGGCCATGCCGTCGCCGCCCACATATTGCTTGAAGGTGCCCGACTCGACCGCCTGGTCGAGGATGGTGCCGCCGCCGGCATTCTCGTAGCCGTAGATCACGAGCGTATCGGCACCCGAGGATTCGAGCTGGCCGATTTCCGGACGATAGTCCGACTTGCCGTCTTCATGCGGCACGCTCGCCACGACCTTGCCGCCCGCGGCCGTGTAAGCGGCGGTGAAGGCGTCGGCGAGGCCCTTGCCGTAGTCGCCATTCACATAGGTGAGGGCGACGGTCTTGATGCCCTTGGAGAGCAGCAACTGGGCGCCCTTGGTGCCCTGCTCGGAGTCCGGAACCACGTCGCGGAAGATGAGGTCGTTGTCCTTGAGCTCGCTGACGGCCGGCGCGGTGGCCGACGGGGAGATCATGACGACATTGCCCGGGATCGCGGCGCCGTTGGCGGCGGCGATGGTCGGGCCGGAGCAGTACGCGCCGAAAATCGCCGTGACTTTCTCGGTGTTGACGAGACGATCGGCGGCCGGGCCGCCCTGGTCGGCGGAGCAGGCGGTGTCGGCGACGACCGACGACAGCTTGCCGCCATTGAGGATGCCGCCCTGGTCGTTGACGTTCTGGATGGCAGTGTTGCCCGACGTGACCATGGTGGGCGCGAAGCCGGCGATGGGGCCGGTGACGTCGGCCAGGAAGCCGAGCTTCACGTCCTGCGCCATGGCCGGCGCGGCAAGCAGCAGGCCCGCGGCGGCGAGACCGGCCAGTGTGTAGGATTTCTTCATGATGTCCCTCTGCAAAGGTTGCCCCGTTCTGGCGGCCTTGATGGCCTTGTTCAACCGGCGCAACGTCTTGTGGGAGCCCCGAAAAGGCGCTCCGCTGGCTGCGGATATTGCACATTTGATCGGCACGAGTCACCCGGATTTGATCGGCTGGTCAAAGCTGTCGGGCGGTTGCTTAACGGCCGCCGGAGCGCATAGGGTCGCGCGGTTTCAAGGCGAGCGGCGAGCCGATGATGGTGCGGTTGGTGGTAGCGATGGTGCTGGGCGCGCTGCTATGCGCCCCCGCCCTGGCGCAGGATTCCGTCACCTCGCTGCCGCCGGCTTCGGCATCGGACGACAGCGGCGATCAGCCGTCGAGCGCGCCGGACGCCGGGCCGCCGCCCTGCGGCACGCAGACCATCACGATCGCCGAGATGCAGTGGCCGTCGGCCCAGCTCCTGGCGGAAATCCATGCGCGCCTGCTGAAGCAGAATTTCGGCTGCGACGTCGAAATCGTGCCGGGAGACCTGGCCTCGACCGGCTCGTCGATGGGGGCGAACGGGCAGCCGGCGGTGGCGCCGGAGCTGTGGATCACGCGGATCTCCGACATCTGGAACGGCGCGGTCAAGACGCAGGAGGTGCGGCAGGCCGGCGTGACGTACGCCGATCCGGTGTTCGAGGGATGGTTCATCCCCGACTATGTCGCTGCGGCGCATCCGGACCTGAAGACGCCGGCGGACCTCAAGAAATACGCCAAGGAATTTGCCGTGCCGGGCGGCAAGAAGGGGCGGTTCATCTCGTGCCCGCCCGACTGGGCCTGCTCCGTGCTCAATCGCAACCTGATCAAGGCAAATGGACTGCAGGACGATTTCGATATTGTCGAGCCGGCGAACCGATTTGAACTTGATACGCTGATCTCGGAGGCCGAGAGCCGCAAGCAACCCATCGTGTTTTATTACTGGCAGCCCAACGCGGTATTGGCGCAGTTCGGGTTCAAGTCTTTGGACCTCGGACCGTTCAACAAGGACAATTTCGCCTGCCTGGGGAAGGTGGCGTGTCCCGATCCGCAGCCGTCGGGGTTCGCGGCGGAGCCGGTGATCGTGGCGCTGGCGCAGTGGGTCTATCTCGAGGCGCCGGAAGTCGCCGCGTATTTCCAGCGTGCACATATGCCCTTTGCGGAGATGAATGCGCTGTTGCAGAACCTCAACGAGCCGGGGGCGACGGTGCAAAGCGTCGCCGACGCGTTCGTCGCGGCACGCGGCGAGGTCTGGCAGCAATGGGTCGGGCGCAGCGGCCAATAGCTCAGAGTTGCGCCGCCGTTCATCACCCGTCTATAACCCTTCCCGGCAAGCCTCGGGCGGCGTGGAGCAGCGTATTGGACGTCAAGCGGATCAACGATCAGGTCAGCGTTTCGCCGCAGATCAGCCCCGACGACATTCCCGCGATCAAGGCCGCCGGTTTCGTGGCCATCGTCAACAACCGGCCGGACGGCGAGTCGCCGGACCAGCCGAGCTCGGCGACGATGCAGGCCGCCGCCGCAAAGGCGGGTCTTGCCTACCACTACATTCCGCTCGGCCGTGACGGGGTCTCCCCGCAAATGGTCGACGATACCCGGTCGGTGCTCGAGGGGAGCAACGGTCCGGTGTTCTGCTACTGCCGGTCGGGCACCCGCTCGACGACGCTGTGGGCGCTGAGCCAGGCGGGCAAGCGGCCGGCCAGCGAGATCGTCGAGGCCGCGGCACATGCGGGATACGACATGTCCCACCTGCTCGGACATCTGAGCCAGAAACAGTAGAGAAGCGGGGCTCCGGGACCTTCCGGAGCCTTTGTTTTTAGCCCGCGCGGGATTGCCGCCCGCGTCCCCTCCGACCGGACTGAAATCGATGCCGATCAAGAAAATCCTCGTCGCGAACCGCAGCGAAATCGCCATCCGTGTGTTCCGCGCGGCCAACGAGCTCAACATCAAGACGGTCGCCTGCTACGCCGAAGAGGACAAGCTGGCGCTGCACCGCTTCAAGGCCGACGAGGCGTACCTGATCGGCAAGGGCAAGGGGCCGGTCGAGGCGTACCTGCAGATCGACGAGTACATCCGGGTGGCGCGCGCTTCGGGCGCCGATGCGATCCATCCGGGCTATGGGCTGTTGTCGGAATCGCCGGAATTCGCGGAAGCCTGCGACGACGCCGGGATCATCTTCATCGGGCCGAAGCCGCAGACGATGCGCGACCTCGGCAACAAGGTGGCGGCGCGCAACATGGCGATTGCCGCCGGCGTGCCGGTGATCCCGGCAACCGAGGCGCTGCCCGACGA
>DATMTK010000120.1:0-6707 GCA_035564755.1 Devosia sp.
TGACCTCGGCGACAACGCGCTTCCCCCCACCGCACGCCCAGGGCGCATTTTTCTCTCCCCAAACCCCATTTGTGCTTGCGCAAAATCGTCCTACAGTCCCCGCCAAGGCCGCACCAGGCGGCCGCTCACGGGAAGGGACGCTTATGCGCAACTCACTGGTTTTGCTGGCCATTGCCGGCGCACTCATCTCGGCTACGGCGCTGACGCCGGCTTACGCGGCCGCCCGCACCGACATCAACATTTCGCTGCAGCTCGAGCCCCCCAGCCTCGACCCCACCACCGGCGGCGCCGCCGCGGCGATCCGTGAGGTGACCTACGGCAACATCTTCGAGGGGCTGACCAGGATCGACAAGGACGGCAACGTGCAGCCGCTCCTCGCCAAGACCTGGGACATCTCCCCCGATGGTCTCACCTACACCTTTCACCTGCAGTCGGGCGTCAAGTTCTCCGACGGCACCCCCTTCACCGCCGATGACGTGAAATACTCGCTCGACACCGCGCGCGGCGACAAATCGGTCAACGCGCAAAAGCAGCTCTTTGCCAAGATCGCCTCGGTCGACGTCGTCGACCCGCAGACCGTCAAGGTCACGCTGTCGGGGCCGCAGGGCGATTTCCTCTACGACATGGGCTGGGGCGATGCGGTGATCGTGTCGCAAAAGACCGCCGCCACCAACGGCACCGCCCCGGTCGGCACCGGCCCCTACAAGCTCGGCACCTGGGTCAAGGGTGACCACATCGATCTGGTCAGGAACGACAGCTACTGGGGCACCGCGCCGAAGCTCGACAAGGCGACCTTCAAGTTCATCGCCGACCCCACCGCCGCAACCGCCGCGCTCCTCGCCGGCGACGTCGATGTGAGCCCCGAATTCCCCTCGCCGGAATCGCTCGGCCAGTTCCGCAACGACCCGCGCTTCGTCGTCAATATCGGCACCACCGAAGGTGAAACGGTGCTCGCCATGAACAACGGCAAGGCGCCGCTCGACAACATCAAGGTGCGCGAAGCCATCGCCCATGCCATCGACCGCAAGGCCATCATCGACGGCGCCATGTTCGGCCTCGGCACGCCCATCGGCTCGTTCTTCCCGCCGGGCGATCCGGCCTATGTCGATCTGACCTCGATCTCCAGTTTCGATCCCGCCAAGTCCAAGCAGCTCCTCGCCGATGCCGGCGTCAAGAATCTCGATCTGTCGCTGAAGCTGCCGCCGGCCTCTTATGCCCGCGCCGCCGGCCCGATCATCCAACAGGAGCTCACCGACGTCGGCATCAAGGTCGACATCACCAATGTCGAATGGGCCGACTGGCTGCAGAACGTCTTCACCAACAAGGACTACGATCTGTCGATCGTCAGCCACGTCGAGCCCAACGACATCGGCGTCTTTTCCAAGCCCGGCTACTACTTCAACTACCACTCGGACGCGTTCAACAAGATCATGACCGACCTCAACAACGCGACCGACCCGGACAAGCGCAAGAGCCTGCTGCAGGACGCTCAGAAGCAGCTCGCCAACGACTTCGCCGCCGGCTTCCTGTTCGAGTACCCCAACATCGTCGTCGCCAACAAGGACGTGCAGGGCCTGTGGAAGAACGCCCCCATCCCCGCCGTCGAAATCGGCGAGATGTCCTGGGCACAGTGACTGCAGTCGGGACTCCTCTCCCGCGAAGCGGGGGAGGGGGACCATGCGAAGCATGGTGGAGGGGGCAGCCGCTTGCCCGAGAGCATCTGGCGCCCCCTCACGATTCCCGCGTATGACTAGCTGAATGTCTTCCTACCTCCTCGGCCGCCTTGCCTCGCTGATCCTCAGCCTGATCGTTGCGAGCATCGTCATCTTCCTCGTGCTCGAGGTGGTGCCCGGCGATCCGGCGCAGTTCATGCTTGGCCTCAATGCCAGCCCCGATACGCTTGCCGCGCTGCGCGAGCAGCTCGGCCTGAATGCCCCCGCCTGGACCCGCTACATCACCTGGGTGCTCGGCATGCTGCATGGCGATCTCGGCATCAGCTATACCTACCGCACGCCGGTGAGCGAGCTCGTGCTGCAGCGCCTCGGCGTCTCGCTGCCGCTGGCGCTGCTCTCGCTCTTTCTGACCATGCTCATTGCCTTCCCCGCCGGCATCCTCGCCGCCGCCCGCCGCAATTCGAAGACCGACCTGGTCGTCACCGGCATCACCCAGCTCGGCGTCGCCGTGCCGAACTTCTGGTTCGCGATGCTGCTCGTCCTAGTTTTTTCGGTGAGCCTGCGCTGGTTCACCGCCGGCGGCTTTCCCGGCTGGGACCAGGGCTTCTGGCTCGGCCTGCGCGCCCTTACCCTGCCCGCCATCGCGCTGGCCCTGCCGCAGGCCTCGATCCTCGCGCGCGTCATGCGCTCCTCGCTCCTCGATACGCTCGAGGAGGACTACATCCGCACCGCCCGCGCCCACGGCCTTTCCCGCAGCGCCACGCTCTGGCGCCACGCCGTGCGCAACGCGCTGATCCCGGTGCTGACCATCATCGGCCTGCAGTTCGCGTTCCTGCTCGCCGGCGGCATCATCATCGAGAACGTCTTCTTCCTCCCCGGCCTCGGCCGCCTGATCTTCCAGGGCATCACCCAGCGCGACCTGATCGTCGTCAAGTCGGTGGTGATGCTGCTCGTCTTCGCCGTCATCCTCGTCAATTTCCTCGTCGATCTGAGCTACATCCTCGTCGACCCGCGGCTCAGGAGGCGCTGATGAGCGAGATCGTCATCGCTTCCCCCGATGCTCCACGCGGCACGCTGCTGCGCACCGCGCTCCGCTCGCCCAGCTTCGTCATCGGCGCGCTGATCACCCTGCTCTTTATCGCCATGGCGCTCCTGAGCTTCGTCTGGACCCCCTACCCGTTCGCCGCGCAGGACATTCCGCACAAGCTGCGCGGGCTGAGCGCCGAGCACTGGTTCGGCACCGATCAGTACGGCCGCGACGTCTTCTCCCAGATCCTCGTCGGCGCCCGCACCTCGATCTCCGTCGCCCTCATCGCCGTCGGCCTCGGCATCGGCGTCGGCGTGCCGCTGGGCCTGTGGGCCGCCGCCCGCCGCGGCAGCCTGCTCGACGAAATCATCATGCGCCTGAACGATCTCGTCTTCGCCTTCCCCGCGCTCCTCATCGCCATCCTGATCACCTCGGTCTTCGGCCCCAGCGCCACCAACGCCATCATCGCCATCGGCATCTTCAATATCCCGGTCTTTGCGCGCCTCACCCGCGCCGCCGCGCTCAGCCTCTGGACCCGCGACTTCATTCTCGCCGCCCGCGTCGCCGGCAAGGGCGCCGTCCGCATCTCGCTCGAGCACATCCTGCCCAATATCCTCAATACGCTGGTGGTGCAGATCACCATCCAGTTCTCCCTCGGCATCCTCGCCGAGGCGGCGCTCGCCTATGTCGGTCTCGGCGCGCAGCCGCCGACCCCGAGCTGGGGCAAGATGCTGGCCGACGCGCAGACCCTGATTTCGCTCGCCCCGCACCTCGCCCTGATCCCCGGCCTCTGCATCGTCTTCACCGTGCTCGGCCTCAACCTGGTGGGCGACGGCCTGCGCGATATCTTCGATCCGCGCCTGCAGCGGAGCCGCCGATGAGCCTGCTCGCCATCCAGAACCTCCGGCTCTCGATCGGCGACACGCCGATCCTCCACCGCATCGATCTTGACCTCGAGGCCGGCAAGGTCCTCGGCATCATCGGCGAATCCGGCTCCGGCAAGTCGATGACCGCGCTCTCCATCATGCGCCTCCTGCCCGCCGGCAGCGCGGCGAGCGGCGCGATCCACCTCAACGGCACTGAGCTATTGGGCCAGACCGAAAAGCAGATGTGCGCCATTCGCGGCCGCGAGATCGGAATGGTGTTCCAGGAACCGATGACCGCCCTCGATCCGCTCAAGACCATCGGCGCCCAGGTCGCCGAGACCATCTGGGTGCACGACCAGATGAGCCGCCGCGAGGCCATGGCCGAGGCCGACCGCGTGCTCGACCGCGCCGGCCTGCCGCGCAGCCTGTTTCCGCGCGACCGCTATCCGCACGAATTGTCCGGCGGCCAGCGCCAGCGCGTCGTCATCGCCTCCGCCATCGCGCTGAAGCCGAAGCTTCTGATCGCCGACGAACCGACCACGGCGCTCGACGTCACCACCCAGGCGCGCATCCTCGATCTCCTCCGCCGTCTCGTCGACGAGGACGGCACCGGCCTCATCTTCATCACCCACGATCTCGCCGTCGTCGCCGGCCTCGCCGACGACGTCGCGGTCATGCGGCACGGCGAAGTGGTCGAGGCCGGCCCGACCCGCGACGTCTTCCGCGCCCTTGCCCACCCCTACACCCGCCAGCTCTTCGATGCGTCTTCCCACGTGCCGCGCCGCGATCCCTCCCGCAGCGGTTGGCCGGGCGAGCCCTCTGGGGATCGGTCGGACACAGCGCAAGAAAGACCAGGTGGCGAACCCGTCCTCGTCGTCGACAGCCTGATCCGCGACTACCGCCTCCCGCCGCGCCATTTCCTCGCGCCGGCCGGAAAATTCCGCGCCGTCGACGGCGTGAGCCTGCGCATCGAGCGCGGCGAGAATGTCGGGCTCGTCGGCGAAAGCGGCAGCGGCAAGTCCACTCTCGCCCGCGCCATCATGGCGCTCGAGCCGGCCCAGGGCGGCAGCATCGCCATCGACGGCACGCCGCTGAGCGACCGCGATCTCGTCAGCCGCCGCAAGCTGCAGGTCGTCTTCCAGGACCCCTATGGCTCGTTCGATCCGCGCCAGCGTGTCGAAACCCTGATCACCGAGCCCTTCCACCTGCTCGGCGCCGACGCCCCCCATGGCGCCGAGCGCCGCGCCCGCGTCGATGCCGCGCTCACCGCTGTCGGCCTGTCACCCGCCGACGCCGGCAAATACATCCACGAATTTTCCGGCGGCCAGCGCCAGCGCATCGCCATCGCCCGCGCCCTGATCATCGAGCCGTCGCTGATCGTCCTCGACGAAGCGGTCTCGGCTCTCGACGTCTCGATCCGCGCCCAGATCCTCGACCTCCTGGCCGAGCTCAGCGACCGCCTCGCGCTCTCCTACCTTTTCATCTCGCACGATCTGAGCGTCGTCCGCTCCATCACCGACCGCGTGCTGGTCATGCAGAACGGCAAGATCGTCGAGACCGGCCCCACCGCCGAAATCTTCGCCAACCCCCAGCATCCCTACACGCAAGAGCTCATCGCCGCGACCCCGAACCTGGAACGAGCGCTGCAGTCGGGACTCCTCTCCCGCACAGCGGGGGAGGGGGACCATGCGAAGCATGGTGGAGGGGGCGGCCCCACGCTCTGAATCGCGCAAGCAATCGCCTTCTTAGGCTCGCTCGGTCCAGAGCGCAAAAGAGCCGGCTAGACCGCCTGCCCCACCCACACCACCCGATACATCTCCACCGCCTGCCCCAGCACGAACCGCCACCTCGGATCGGCATCGGCGACCAGTTCGCTCACCCCGCCCGGCAGCCGCTGCAGCCGCCGCACCAGCAGCTCGTCGTCGAGCACCACGCAGTAGAGCCCGGTTCTAGGCGGCGCGGTCCGCATATCCACCAGCACCGCCGCGCCCTTGCCGATCACCGGGGCCATGCCGTCGTCGCCGGCGAGCGCATAGCGCGCACTGTCCGGCGTCAGCCCGAACCCGTCGAGCCATTCGACGCTCACCGCGAAGCCCGACGGCGTCCAGCGCTCGATGCTGCGTCCGCCGACGGTCACGATCTCCGGCTTCAGCGGCGATAGCCGCACGAACCCCGGCAGCGCCTCGAACGCCGCCGTGCCGGCATCGGCCAGCGCGCCCGCCGGCGCCAGCAGATCCGGGCGCACCGATTGCCCGCTCACCACCCAGTCGAGCGACACGCCCGCTTCGCGCGCCAGCGCCAGCACGTCGTCGAGCCGCAGCGGCGCCTCGGGCTTGCGCATGTTGTCGACATGCGTGCGCGTCTTGCCGATCAGCGCCGCCGCCCGCACCGGCCCGCCGACCTGCGCCACGAGCCAGGCCACACGCTCCGCCAGCCCCGTCTCATCCATGCGCGAGACCCCTTGACGGCGCAAATTTTAGTTTGCAATATGCCAAAATAATTTTGCACCAAGCGAGTCGGCGTCGCAGCATTTTCGCATAGTGCGCCGCCGAACCAAAGCCGGTCCAGCCATGCCAAACGATCCGCGCTCGCCCGGCCGCACCGGGGAGGTCGCCGAGCTTTATCTCGGCCTCATCGCCGTCCTCCACGGGGCGAGCCCCACCGCCACCCGCGCCGCGCTCGCGCTCGCCATTGTCATGTCCGGCGAATACGCCGGCCTCACCGGCGACGCCCTCCTCGCCTGGATCGACGACATCACCGCCTCCGCTAGATCCGCCATGCTGAAGCCGCAGCAGAAGTGACGCGCACCGTCGGCATCCGTCTTCAGGGTTCGACACGCGTCAGGGTGGTGGCGGAGAGATCGACGCAAAGCCCGCAGTCTGCGCTCCTCTCCCGCTTGCCGGGGAGGGGGACCGCCGTCAGGCGGTGGAGGGGGCGGCCGCTCGCGCGACGCTCCTTCCACCGTCATCGCACTCGGCTTCCCACCCACCGGGTCATTCCGCGAACGCGGGAACCTCCGTTGCGCCACACAAACAGAGGTCCCCGCTTGCGCGGGGATGACCTCGCGGTTGGGGAGCGATTGTGCCCCCAACCGACACGCGTTCATCTGCGCAACCCCCAGCGCTGCTGCGGCTCTGAGAT
>DATMTK010000121.1:0-25201 GCA_035564755.1 Devosia sp.
ACTCTCTATAGACCGCGGGCGCCGGAGGCGCCCATCGTCTATCGGTTAGGACGCCACCCTTTCACGGTGGAGAGAGGGGTTCGACTCCCCTTGGGCGCGCCAGTCCTCGGTTGACGGGCATCGGCGAAACTTATACTTGGACGTCGTTCTCCGCGCCCATCGTCTAGCGGTCAGGACACCGCCCTCTCACGGCGGGAACAGGGGTTCGATTCCCCTTGGGCGCGCCACTTCCCGAAATCACCGGCGCAACAAAAAGCCCCGCCGTCAGGCGAGGCTCGATTTGTTGCCGACGTTCAATGGCCCCATGGCGGCGGACCGCCCGGACCACCGGGGCCCATCGGACCGCCCGGTCCCATCGGGCCGGGTCCGTACAGCCGGTGCCGGTCGAGGATGTCGCCGCTGCAGCTATCGACATCGAGCTCGTACCAGCGGAAGCCACGGCGGGCATCGACGAGGAAATCGTCGCCGGCATCATTGTAGTGCCGGAAATCCGAGTAGCCCTGCCTCGAGAGCAAGCGGAAGATCTGGCGCGGACTGAGGCAGTCGTCCGGCGGCGGCGGTCCGCGATGAAATCCCGGGGGCGGTCCCGGCGGGGGCGGATTGCCGATGGTCAGCCCGAAGCTGAAGTTCGGTGGCGGCGGACCGGCCGCGAAGGCCGAGCTGGCGCCGAGGGCGAGAGCCGCTGCGAGCGCCAGGGCGCCGAGCGAGAGTCTGGTCATTGGGGTCACCTCACATGCACCTCGCGAATCCGCGAGGCTTCCGTGAACAAAGCGCTGAACTTCGTGGCGGTTCCATGACGCGTAGCATTCTAAGCGCCTGAATAGTGTCAGGAATTCTTCAGGCAGCGGTGCGCGTACCGCTCACGGCGTGCGGCACGCCGGCACCGGCATCGCGGCTGTCCCAAACGACCCAGTACCTGCCGCCAGCATCGGGAACCAGCACTTCGCAGGGCCGGTCCATATGCGCCGAAAACTGCGCCTGGTTCCTCGCCTCGAGCGCCGCGACCTCGCGGGTCGGATGCGGTCCGTGCGCCCGTCCCTCGAAGTCCACCCACCATTTTCCCTGGCTGAAAATGACGATGTAGAGCGCCTTTGCCATCCCAGTGCCCGCCGCCCAAGCCCGATGTAGTCAAACTATCATCGAAGTATCCGGCGGATATGCCCGGTGCAGGTTTCGCACAGAAGCTTTGGCACGGTGGAAAGGCGGTGGCGCCGACCTTACCAAAGCTTATGCTAGCTTACTGAACCATAATGTTACTTCGCACCGCGCCCTTCCCATATTCGAGCCCGGAGCGCTCCACATGACGGAGCCCACAACATCCGGGTCGAAGATGAAACTCTTCACGCGCATTGCGATCGCCGTCGTGCTGCTCGGCATCGCCGGGGTCGTCGGCTGGATGTACCTTGCCCCGTCCGAGGCGCGGGTCGAACCGGCGACGCTCAAGGTCACTCGCGGCGACATCGCGGAAACCGTGCTCGCGTCCGGCTCGCTCGAGGCCAGCAACGTCACGAGCGTCGGCGCCGAAGTCTCCGGCACTATCCAGACGCTGTCGGTCAAGCTCGGCGATACCGTCAAGAAGGGCGATCCGATCGCCCAGATCGATTCCACCAACCAGCAGAATGCGGTGAAGTCGTCGCAGGCGGCGCTACTCAACCTGCAGGCGCAACTGCAATCCAAGCAGGCCGACCTCAGCGGCGCCCAGGCGGCACTCGATCGCGCCACCACGCTGTCGACGCAAAAGCTCATTTCGACCGCCGACCTCATGACCGCACAGTCGGCATTGGCGGCCGCCAAGGCGGCCATCGCCTCGCTCAATGCCCAGATCAGCCAGGCCCAGCTCGCCGTCGACGACGCCAATCTGGCGCTGTCGCGCACCCGCATCACCGCGCCGGTCGACGGCACGATCGTCGCGGTCCTGGTGACCGAGGGCCAGAGCGTCAACGCCAATCAGACCTCGCCGACGATCGTCAAGATCGCCGACCTCGACACGATGATCATCAAGGCCCAGATTTCCGAGGCCGACGTGACCAAGGTCGCGCCTGGCCAGAAGGCGACCTTCACCATCCTGGGTGATCCCAGCACCAAGATCCCGGCGACGCTGCTCTCGGTCGAGCCCGCACCGGATGCGATCACCACCTCCGACACCGGCCTGAGCAGCACCGACAATGCGGTCTACTACAATGGCCTGTTCTCGGTCGCCAATCCGGACCACCGCCTGCGGATCGCCATGACGGCGCAGGTGACCATCACCATCAACGCCAAGACCGGCGTCCTGACATTGCCCGCCTCGGCGCTCGGCACGCAGACGCCCGATGGCGGCTACCGGGTGCTGGTCTATGATGCCTCGAGCGGACGCGTGCATCCGACCGACGTAAAGGTCGGGCTCAACGACAACATCACTGCCGAGATCGTCAGCGGGCTCAACGAGGGCGACCTCGTGGTCATGCCGCGTGGCTCGACCCAGACCAGCCCGGCGACCACGAACAATAACCGGCGCGGGCCGGGCGGCCTCGGCGGCGCCGGCGCGCTGTTCGGCGGTGGCGGCGGACGCCGGGGCGGTTGAGATGGCCGACACCCCGCTGATTTCCCTGCGCGGCATCACCCGCCGGTTCGCGGCCGGCAGCGAAAGCGTCACGGTGCTCGACCATATCGATCTCGACATCCGGTCGGGCGAGATGATCGCCATCGTCGGCCAGTCGGGCTCCGGCAAGTCGACGTTGATGAACCTGGTCGGCTGCCTCGATACGGCGAGCGAAGGGACCTATACCTTCGCGGGCCGCGACATCAGCAAGCTCGCGCCCGACGAGCTCGCCGAGCTGCGGCGCGAGCATTTCGGCTTCATCTTCCAGCGCTACCAGCTCCTCTCCGACCTCAATGCCGTCGAAAATGCCGCGATGCCGGCGATCTATGCCGGCGTCGACAATAGCGCGCGCACCCGCCGCGCCACCGACCTGCTGGTCCGCCTCGGCCTCGGCGACCGGCTGCGCAACCGCCCCGGCGCCTTGTCCGGCGGCCAGCAGCAGCGCGTCAGCGTCGCCCGGGCGTTGATGAACGGTGGCGAAGTCATCCTCGCTGACGAGCCGACCGGCGCCCTCGATTCCAAGAGCGGCGCCGACCTCATGGGCTTGCTCAAGGAGCTTCACGGCGAGGGCCACACGATCATCATCGTCACCCACGATCACGACATCGCGGCGCAGACCGACCGCATGATCGAGATCAAGGACGGCAAGATCATCTCCGACACCCGGACGGCGGAAATACCTCACGGTAGCAATGTCCGGAGCGCCGGCCAGCGCAGGTTCAATCCGCTGCAGTGGGTGGATCGCGGGGTCGAGGCAACGCGCATGGCGCTTCGGGCCATGGCGTCGCACAAGCTCAGGACCTTCCTCACCATGCTTGGCATCATCATCGGCATCGCCTCGGTGGTGTCGGTGGTCGCTCTTGGCCAGGGCAGCCAGGAAACGGTGCTGCAGAACATCGCCGCGATCGGCACCAACACGATCAACGTCTACCCCGGTACTGGCTTCGGCGACCGCGGCCAGGGCCGCATCCGGACGCTGGTCGCGTCCGATGCCGATGCCCTTGCCAAGGAGCCCTATGCCGACAGCGTGACGCCGCGCGTTTCGACCAACCAGTCAGTCCTGTTCAACAACGTCGCGGTCAATGCGCAGGTATCCGGCGTCGGTGTGGATTATTTCCGCGTCAGCGGGTCCACCCTCAGCGACGGCGGCAGCTTCGACAACCGCTCTGTCGACCAGCGCGCCCAGGTGGCGGTGATCGACACCAACGCCCAGACCGCCATCTTCACGCATGGAGAAAACCCCATCGGCCAGGTGATCGTGGTCGGCAACGTGCCCATCCGCGTCATCGGCGTGGTCGCGCCGGCGACCACGTTCGGCCCAGGCAGTTCGAACCCGAGCATCTACATGCCATACACGACGGTGATGGATCGCATCCTTGGCCAGCACTACCTGAGCCAGATCACCATCCGCGTCGCCGACAACGCCGACATGGACCAGGCCGAGACCCAGATCACCGACCTGCTGACACGGCTGCATGGCGGCAAGACCGATTTCTTCCTGCAGAACACCAACACGATCCGCGATACCATCCAATCGACGAGCCAGACGCTGACCCTGCTGATCTCGGCCATCGCCGTGATTTCGCTGATCGTCGGCGGCATCGGCGTCATGAACATCATGCTGGTGTCGGTGAGCGAGCGGACGCGGGAGATCGGCATCCGCATGGCCGTCGGGGCCCGCCGTGGCGACATCATGCAGCAATTCCTCACCGAAGCCGTGCTGGTCTGCATCGTCGGCGGCGCGGCGGGCGTCCTCCTGAGTTTCGGGCTCGGCTTTGCGCTGAGCCACTTCCTGTCCGGCGCCCGCGTCTCCTATTCAACCGTGTCGATCGTCGCGGCTCTGGCATCTTCGACACTGATCGGCGTCGTGTTCGGCTTCATGCCGGCGCGTTCGGCCGCGCGCCTCGATCCGGTACAAGCCCTCGCCCGCGAATGACCTGTTCATCTGCGACGAAGTGATGGGCTGGGACCCTTTGCGTCGGCGCCACTAACATGTCAGTGTCCGCCCGCTTTCGACGGAGGACGATGATGGCCGGCTTCAAGACGCGGCAGGTGGGCAAGACCGGAGTGCGGGTGACCGAACTGGGATTCGGCAGCGCCAGCATCGCGGGCATCTTTGCCGAGGTGCCGGACCAGCAGGCCCGCGATACAGTGACGGCCGCCGTCCAATCCGGCATCAATTTCGTCGACACCGCCCCGCAATACGGTCTCGGCCGCGCCGAGCACCTGGTGGGCGATGCGCTGCGCTTCCACCGCGACGGCGTGGTGCTGTCGAGCAAGGTTGGCCGCTTGCTCGCGCCTTATGCCGGCGACCAGGTCAATCGGGACGCCTGGATCAAGCCGTTTCCGTTCCAGATCGTCTACGATTACTCCTATGACGGCATCATGCGCTCGGTTGAGGACAGCCGGCAGCGGCTGGGGCTCGCCGGCATCGACATGCTGTTCGTCCACGACATCGGCGTGATGACGCACGGCAAGGAGCAAAACGACATCTACTGGAAGCAGCTCGCGACCGGCGGCTACAAGGCGCTCAGCGAGCTCAAATCGTCCGGCCAGGTGAAGGCGATCGGCCTGGGCGTCAACGAGTGGCAAGTGCTGATGGACGCGCTCGAGCTCGGCGACTGGGACGTGTTCCTCCTTGCCGGCCGTTACACGATGCTGGAGCAGACCTCGCTCGACCCGCTGCTCACCACATGCCTCAAGCGCGGCACGTCGGTCATCGCCGCCGCCCCGTTCAATGGCGGCGCCCTCATGGGGACCGGCAAGTGGAACTACGGCAACGCGCCCGAAAGCGTCATCAAGCGCGTCGGCGAGCTCGAAGCCTTCTGCAAGGAGCACAAGATTCCGATCGGCGCCGCAGCCCTGCAATTCGCGCTGACGCATCCGGCCGTCTGCTCGGTGCTGACCGGGCCGCGCTCGCCCGCCGAGATGAAATCCACCCTCGACTGGTGGAGTGTCGACATCCCGCACAGCTTCTGGCGCGACCTGGTCGCAGCCGCGCTCGTCGACCCGCGGACGCCGCTGCCGACGGCCTGAGCGTTACCTATCCAGCGGTCATGCGTTAGAGGCGCATGGCCGCGCAGAAGGGCAGCAATTTCGTCATTTATGCCGCCCTCGCCGGCAATCTCCTGGTCGCGGCGACAAAATTTGTGGCTGCCTGGCTGACCGGCAGTTCCGCAATGCTCAGCGAGGGCGTCCACTCGCTGGTCGACACCGTCAATGAGATCCTGCTCCTTTACGGACTGCGCCGATCCGGGCGGCCGCGCGATACCACGCACCCATTCGGCCACGGACGTGAGCTCTATTTCTGGAGCTTCGTGGTTGCGCTCCTGATCTTCGCCGTCGGCGCCGGCGTCTCGTTCTACGAGGGGGTGATGCACATCCTCATGCCCGAGCCGATCGAAACACCCAGCGCGAACTACGTCGTGCTCGCGTTGTCGGTGATCTTCGAGGGCGTGAGCTGGACTGTCGCCCTGCGCGAGTTCAACGCCGAAAAGGGTGAGTTCGGCTATCTCGAAGCCATCCGCAAGAGCAAGGATCCGACGACCTACACGGTACTGGTCGAAGACACCGTCGCGATACTGGGCCTGGCCATCGCCTTCGTCGGCATCCTGCTCGCACAATTGCTGGACGAGCCGCGGCTCGACGGCCTTGCGTCCGTCCTTATCGCCCTACTGCTTGGCGCAGTGGCCATCTTCCTTGCACGCGAGAGCAAGAACCTGCTGATCGGCGAGCCGGCCTTGCCGGAGGTTCGCGACGCGATCCTGCGCGTGGCACAGGCCGATGCCGCAATCCGCAAAGCCAACGGAGTCGTGACAACCCAGTTCGGCCCCAACCAGGTGATCGCCTCGTTGAGCGTGGAGTTTGCCGACCACCTGACCGCCAACGACATCGAGCATTGCGTCGAGCGGATCGAGGCCGCGATCCAAAAGGATCACCCCGAAGTCACGACGCTGTTCGTGAAGCCGCAGGCGCACGATACCTGGGAAGACCGCATTGAGGACATCGTCGAAGAGAATGACGGCTAGACCCGCCGGACGACGGTAAAGGCCATCGTTTCCCGCACCGCAAAGCCCAGTTTCTCGTAGGTCGAGATCGCGACCGTGTTACCTGCGCGCACATGCAGGAAAGGCGTGCCTCCACCGGCGACAATGCCGCGGGCCACGGCCGAGACCAACGCCTTGGCGTAGCCGCGGCCCCGATGCTCGGGATGAGTGCACACGGCGCTGATTTCAACGAAGCCGGGAATTCGCATGCGCTCGCCGGCCATGCCGACCACCCGCTCGCCTTCCAACACGCCCCAATATCGTCCCATCTCGATGGTCCGCACGAAGAAGGGTCCGGGGTGCGTCAGTGCCGTCAGCTCCATCATCGCGGGAACGTCAGCGACGCCGAGTTCGCGGATCGGCATGCTCGCGTCGACCAACCGCGGCCTTGTTGCGACCATTTGCGAGACATTCGCTGTCTCGAGCAATTCCATCCCGCTGGGAATCGCCGCCGGATGGAGGGCCACGAGTCCCTGGATCGTACCGGCTGGCAGTGTCTCGGCCAGCCCCTCGAAGCCGTCCGCTGGATTCTCGACCGCCGCGAACAGGGCAAAATCGTCGGCGTAACGGCGGAACCGTCCGTTTGCGATGCCGAGTGACGCCTGCGGCCCGGCAAGCGCGTTCCAGACAGGATTGTCAAGCGGATGCGACGCCATTCTACTGCAGCGTCTGCGCGCCCTTCCCCAGCACTTCCTTGACCTTGGAATTGATCTGGTCGAGCGAGTACGGCTTGGCGAGGAATTCAACCGAGCGGTCATCGGCGATGTCCTGCCGCACGTTCTCTTCCGCGTAGCCGGAAACGAAGATCACCTTGAGGTCCGGCAGCTTCTCACGAACCTTGAGGAGCAGCGCCGGGCCGTCCATTTCGGGCATCACCACGTCCGACACCATCAGATCGATCTGGTTGCCGATATCGGCCAGCACGTCGAGGGCCTCCTCGCCGCTGTCCGCCTCGAACACTTCATAGCCCGTGGCACGCAGCGCGCGGGCCGAGAACGAGCGGACATTGTCCTCGTCCTCGACCAACAGGATGCGCTCGTGGCCGGTGAGGTCCTTGACCACCGCCGCCTGCTGCTTCGCCACCACCTCGCCTTCCGCCGGCACGTGCCGCGGCAGGAAGATCCTGAACACCGTTCCAACACCGAGCTGCGATTCCGGATAGATGAAGCCGCCGGTCTGCTTGATGATGCCGTAGACGGTAGAGAGGCCCAGCCCCGTGCCCTTGCCGAGTTCCTTGGTGGAAAAGAACGGCTCGAAGATCTTCTCCATGATTTCGGGCGTCATGCCGGTGCCGGTGTCCTCGACCTCGATCAGCACGTAGTCGGCGGCCGGCATCCCGGTATAGGTCATGGTCGCGGCTTCGGCCTCGGCCACGTTTCGCGTGCGGATAGTGATCGAACCTCCATTCGGCATCGCGTCCCGCGCGTTGACGACCAGGTTGACCACCACCTGCTCGAGCTGCACGAGGTCGGCCTTCACGGGCCAGACGCTCTGCGCGTGGTCGACGTGCAGCGTGATCTGCTCGCCGATGAGGCGCTTGAGCAGCACGGTCAGGTCGTCGACATGTGTGGGGATCTCGAGAATCTGCGGCCTGAGCGTCTGCCGCCGTGAGAACGCCAGCAACTGCCGCGTCAGGCCCGCGGCTCGATTGGCGCTCTGCTTGATCGACATCAGATCCGCAAAGCTCGGGTCGCCCGGCTTGTGCTTGAGCAGCAGCAGGTCGGAAAAGCCGATGATCGCCGTCAGTACATTGTTGAAGTCGTGCGCCACGCCGCCGGCGAGCTGCCCCACCGCCTGCATCTTCTGGCCCTGCGCGAACTGTGCCTCGAGCTTGCGCTGCTCGGTCATGTCGAGTGCATAGACGTTCACGCGCTCCGGCGATCCCGCGCTCTCTTCCGACGCCGAAAGATAGAGCCGGACCGCGTGGTCGCCCTCACGCGAAAGCTGCGCGTCGACCGGCTCGATCTCGGACTTGTCGGCACCGGCCGCCGCCACCGCCGCCGCGAAGCGCTCGCGACTGGCATCGGAAAGCAGCTCCGCCATGGCGACGCGGTCGAGCGCCCGCTCGTTGCCGGACCAGCCGAAGATCCGGCTGAACGGCGCGTTGGTGCGAATGATGCGGCCGTCCTTGTCGAGCGTCGCGATGGCGAAGGGCGTGTCGTTGAAAAAGCGAGAGAACCGTACTTCCGAGGCGCGCAGCGCCTCCTCGCCGGCGGTGCCGCTCCGCCGGTCGAGCACCAGGGTCCGGGTTTCACCCAGCTCCCCGTCGGCCATGCGTGCGGCGCGGTGCAGCAACCGGACCGGAATGGTCGTGCCGTTACGCTTGACGAGGTCGATGTCGATAGTCTCGGTGCGAATCTCGCCGTCGGCCCGGCCGCGCATCAACAGGCTCGCGCCGTCGCCGCGGATGATGTCGGAAAGCCTCACCGTGCCCGCCTCAAACTCGGCGAGGTCGTAGCCGAGCCAGTCCGCGAGCGTCGAGTTGAGGTACTGCACCCGTCCCTGCGGATCGGCCGAGAAGAAGCCAGCCGGCGCATGGTCGAGATAGTCGATGGCACGCTGCAACTCGAGGAACGTATTGTCCTGGCGCTCGCGGTCACGGGTGATGTCCTCGACGCTCCACAGCACGAGCGGCTTTCCCGCGCCCTCGACCTCAGGCAGCGCCCGCACAGCGACGCGGTACCAAACCGGCTTGCTGGAACCGCCGAGCGAGCCGCCCAGCCCGCCGATCAGCCGGATGTCTTCGCTGGCCGGCCGCGCATCGCGCGCCGCCCGCGACAGCCGATAAATGGCTTCGCTGGCCTCGGGCTGCCCGGCGAACAGCCGCGGGACGCCGACCGGCACGCCGTCGCTGACGCCGCCCGCGAGCTCACCATATTGCGCGTTCACGTAGGAGATCTTGCCGTCGCGATCGGCCACCACCGCGCCGAACGGCAGGCTGTCGACGATGGCTCTCGACATTGTCCGCGTCTCGTCGCTCGAGGCGAAGCGGAAAATGCCGGCCGTCAGCGCAAACAGGCAAAAGACCCCGATCACCGCGAGGATGCCGACGAACACCAGGATCAGGTCGGACGGGATGTATTCGCCGAGCATCGAGATCACCACCGCGACGACGATGAACGCCGCGGCCAGCGCCACCACGCGCCAGAGCCCGGAGGCACTGCGCGATCGCGAAACCAAGGGGCTGGGGTAGTTGTCCTCGTCAGCCGGCATGCTGGACATCCCGTTCCCCTCGACCCTCGCGCGAATCGCGCCCTCAAGCTCTAGCAAATGGCTGACTCGGCCTCTAGCGCCGAGCGGCAACGTTCCCGGACTTCCCCGCAATTCCGCGTCAGGCGCGCCACGCCTTCTTGTCCTTCATCCGCATGACGAAGCCGATCACCTGCGCCACTGCCTTGAAGTGCTCCGTCGGGATGACCTCGTCGACATCCACCGAGGCGTAGAGTGCCCGCGCCAGCGGCGGGTTCTCGACGATCGGCACGTCGTGCTCCTTGGCCAGCTCCCTGATACGGAAAGCCACGTCGTCGGCGCCCTTGGCGAGGCACTGCGGCGCCTTCATGGTGCGATCGTATTTGAGCGCCACCGCAAAGTGGGTCGGGTTGGTGATGACCACCGTTGCCTTGGGCACGTTGGCCATCATGCGCCTGCGGCTGCGCTCCATGCGGATCTTGCGGATGCGCCCCTTGATCTCGGGGTTGCCTTCCATCTGCTTGAACTCGTCGCGCACCTCCTGAACCGTCATCTTGAGGCGCGTCCACCAGCGCTGCCGTTGATAGACGTAGTCGACCAGCGCGATGATGGTGACCACCGCCAGTACCGCGCCGAAGACCTTGAGCCCCATTTCCTGGAAGGCCGGCAGCAACGCGCCCGGATCGAGCGTCACCATCGTCTCGAGCCGGTCGCGCTCGGGTAACAGCACGGCGACCAGTATGCCGCCGACGACCCCGAGCTTGAAGACGCCCTTGGCGAAGTTCACCAGCGCGTCCCTCGAGAACATGCGCTTCGCGCCGGCGAGCGGCGAAATCTTCGATAGCTTCGGAATGATCGGCTCGAGCGACAGCAGCGGCCGGTGCTGCACGAGGTTGGCGGCAATACCGAAGGCGGCGAGGATCACCAGCGGGATCAGCGCCGTCGACAGGATCGTCAGCGCCAGATTGTTGAAGAAATTGCCGAGCGCCGGCCCGCCGACCTCGAACTCATCGGCGTTGGCGAGCAAGGTCTTGAGGCTGCCGGCAAGTCCGGTCGTCATGGGCCAGGCGAGCAGCGAGAACAGCAGGCCCGACCCGGCGATCATGAACCAGTTGTTGACCTCCTGACTCTTGACCACGTCGCCACGCTTCTGCGCGTCGGTGAGACGTTTCTGCGACGGGTCTTCGGTCTTGGCTTCCTGGTCCGGAGCGTCGTCGCTCATCTAATGCACCCGGAACTGTGCCAGCTCACTCTGGAAATGGGTCAGGTACCAGCCCATCATCATGCTGAGCAGCAGCGCGAACAGCACCAGCCCAACCCAGATGGTCGCGGGCATGATCACGAAGAACACCTGCAGTTGCGGCATCATCCGAGCCAGCAGCCCCATGCCCAGATAGAAGACAAGGCCGAGCACGATGAACGGCGCCGCCATCTGGATGCCGATGACGAACGCCGAGGCGGTGGACTGGATCGCCATCTGCGCCGCGTCCCCGACCATCAGCGGCTCCTTGGGCGAAAACACCATGTAGCTGTCGCGGATCGCCATCAGAGCGACGTGGTGCAGGTCCGTCGCGAAGATCAGCGTGACGCCGAGCAGCGACAGGAACGCACCGACCAGTGCGCCTTGCGGCCCGCCATTGATCGGATCGGCGCCCTGCACCCCCGACAGGCCGGTCTGGAAGGCGATGACCGATCCCGCGATCGAGGTCGCCAGCGTCACGAGCCGCGTGATCGCCCCGAGGATCAACCCGATCGCCAGCTCATGCAGCAGGTAGACCAGCACCTGCAGCGGATCGTTCGGCAGTGCAGGCAGGGCCGGCGACACCAGCGGGTAGAGCACCAGTGAAAATACCAGCGCGAAGCCAAGCCGCATCCGCGCTGGAATCGACATTTCGCCCAGGGCCGGCAGTAGCATCAGGATGCTGCCGACGCGGGCGAAGATGAGGATGTAGAAATAGGCTGTTGCCGGCAGCCAGTTGAGCGAGATCATCCGCCGGTCACGATCATGTCGGCGAGCCGGGTCATGTAGCTCGACATAGTCGCGCCCATGAACGGCAAAGCGATGAGCATGACGATGAAGATGGCGATGATCTTGGGGACGAACACCAGGGTCTGTTCCTGGATCTGCGTCAGCGCCTGCACCAGCGCGATGACGATGCCGACCACCAGCCCGACCAGCATCATCGGCGCGGCCACCAGGATCATCACCCAGATGCCGTCACGGGCGATATCGAGGACCTGGGCTCCGCTCATTGTTTCAAATCCTAGATCGGCATGCGCATGATTTCCTCGTAAGCGGAAATCACCTTGTCGCGAACCGCGACCATCGACTGCATCGCCAGTTCCGTCTGACTCAGCGCGGTCACGACGTCGACCACGTTCCCCTTTCCGTTCAGGAGATCAAGCTGCATCTGATCGGAGGTCTTGCCGGCGTCCATCACGCCCTGCAGCTGATCGGTGAGAAACTTGCCGAAATCAGATGTTTGTCCGCCCTGCCCTAGCGCACCGGTTGAAGTCTTGGCGCCGTCCTGAACAAGGCGCGAGGCATTGTTGTAAGCGGCGGCGACGGCGTTGAACGGCGTGCTCATGATCTGATTCTTGTCCTTCAGCCGGTTCTTCAGCCCTTGAGGATATCGAGCGTGCGGCCAAGCATCTGGCGCGTCACGGTCACGACGTTGAGGTTGGCCTCGTAGGTCCGCTGCGCCTCGCGCATGTCCATGGTTTCGATCAGTGGATCGACGTTCGGGTATTTGACGTAGCCATTCTTGTCGGCCGCCGGATTGCCCGGCTCGTACTTCTCCTGGAAGTCCGACATGTCCTGCTTGATCTGCCCGATCTTGACGATCTCGCCGCCGGCCTCGTCATCCATCTGCGCCTCGAAGGTCGGAATACGGCGCCGGTACGGCTGATCGGTGGGCGTCTTGCCGGTGGAGTCGGCGTTCGCGAGGTTTTCGGCGATCACCCGCATCCGGGCGTTCTGCGCATGCAGACCCGTGGCGGCGATCTTGAGCGAGGATAGAAAATCGGTCATTGCGCGCACGCTCCTTAGCCGCCGAGGGCCGTTTTGAGGATCGCCATGGAGCGCGTGTAGAGCGCCGTGACGGTCTGATAGTCCATGTCGTTGCCCGAGACCTTCATCATCTCGTCTTCGAGCGTTACGCCATTGCCGCTGGGCCGGATTTCGAATGGCGCCGACTGCGCCCCGAATGGACCGCTCCCGTCGTCGCTCGACACGGCGATGTGCATCGGGCTCGTGGTGGTTACGCTGACCATGGCCAGCGAACGCGGCGTATTGCCATCATCGATGCTGAACGGGTCGAGGTCGCGCTCGATGTAGCCAGGGGTATCGGCATTGGCGATATTTTCGGCGAGGATGCCCTGCCGCTGCTGGTGCCATTTCATCTTGTCGGCGAAAGCCTGGAATAGCGGAATGCCTGAGAGGGCCATTTTCAGACTCTGTTCACCACGATAGGCAAATCTTGCCCAGCGATGGTTAAGAGCTGGTTAATTGCTTCGGAACGACCGGCATTTGCCTCGCATTTTGCATAATGTCCCGGTACGACTGGGCAAAATCTGCACAGGCTGAGCCGTAAGTGGGGGACGGCGCACCATGGAGCGCAGCGGCATGCAATTCATGACGGCCCTCTTCGGAGGCACCGAAAATACCCTGCTGAACTCGGCGTTCGCGCTCGGGATCGTGCTCGTCCTCATCGTGCTCGGGCTTTGGGCGCTGAAGGTTCTGACCAACGCCACCAGCAAGATGGGTGCCTCCCGCAAGCGCCTGGTGGTGGTCGACAAGGCGCAGGTCGACGGCAAGCGGCAGGTGGTGATCATCCGTCGCGACGACGTCGAGCACGTCATCATGACCGGCGGCCCACAGGATCTGGTGATCGAATCCGGCATCGCCGTCCCGCAACCGGTTCCACCTTTGCGTCGCGCCGCTCAGCGCCCGGCGGCGCAACCGGCGGCACAGCCGGCTCGTGCCGACGATATCGCGCGACCTGTCGCGGCCGAACGCCCGGTGCCGCGTGAAGCCGTCGACCGTCTGCACGACCTGGCCCGGCCCGCACCGTTGAAACCCCACACTTCGCTGCGCCACACCAACCTGCTGCGCCCCGTCGGCACGCCGGAGACGGTTATCCCCATCGCTCCGGCGCGCCGCGGCGATAATTCCGCAGGCTCCGCGGCCGACTCAGCTACATCCTCACCCGATGGACAAGGGTCTACCCCGACCGGCGCCAGGACCAGATTCTTCCGGATCCGCGGCCGCGACCAGAACTGACCGCCTAAGGCACACCTTGCTCTTTGCGGCCGTTGCCGCCGCAGTGCTCGTGCCGACGGCAGTTCTGGCCCAGGACATTTCGGTCAATTTCGGCGACAACACCACGCTGACCCAGCGGGCAGTCCAGCTCGTCGGCCTCATCACGATCCTCGCGCTCGCGCCCTCGATCCTCGTGATGGTGACGAGCTTCACGCGCATTGTCGTGGTGCTGTCGCTGCTCCGCACGGCGATGGGCCTGCAGAGCGCGCCGCCCAATTCCGTGATGGTGTCGCTTGCGCTGTTCCTGACGTTCTTCATCATGCAGCCGACGCTGCAGGCCTCCTACGATCAGGGCATCGCCCCGCTGCTGGCCGGCCAGATCCAGATCCAGGAGGCGTTCGACCGCGGCAGCGTGCCGATCCACGATTTCATGGCCGCCAACGTCCGGCAGGAGGACGTGCAGCTCTTCTACGACCTGAGCAACACGCCGCCGCCGGCAGACGCCAAGTCCATCGACCTCAAGATTCTGGTGCCGGCCTTCATGATCTCGGAGCTCAGGCGCGCTTTCGAGATCGGCTTCCTGCTGTTCCTGCCCTTCGTCATCATCGACATGGTGGTCGCCTCGGTGCTCATGTCGATGGGCATGATGATGCTGCCGCCGGTCATCATCTCGCTGCCGTTCAAGCTCATATTTTTCGTGCTGGTCGACGGCTGGCACCTGGTCGCCGGCTCGCTCGTCCGCAGCTTCAACGGCGGATAGAGCCCCGGAGCGTTTCCAGCAAAGGTGGAGCCCGCTTTTGCGGTTCGGACGCGCGACAAATCAAAGACTTACGCGGCCGCCTTCTGGCTCGCCGCGCTGGGCGCCAGTTGCTGGTCCACTGGATACATCTGCCGGTAGGCCTTGAGGAATGCATTGACGGAATCGACGTCGGCCACCGCCTTGGCCGCCGCCTTGAATTCCTTGCCGCTGACGTCGGCGTTGGGGCTGGTGATATAGTCGAACATCGGCCACTCCGGCGACTGCGCCATCCGGTCCGAGAACTTGCTCCGCAGCCGGCTGATGCCGAGATCGTCGCCGGCCAGCACCAGTCCCACCGCTGCCTTGACGATGTTCATCCGCGCGTCCTGGTTCAGGACCTCGTTGGGATCGGCCGAATAGATGTTCTCGATCATGTCCGATGCGGCCGAATAGTTCTTGGTCTTCCAGTAGCCGTCGACGCGCAACAGATCGGCGTCCCGTCCAGTGACGGTCGACAGCAGATCAAGCGCCAGATCCTCGCGGTCGGCGTCGATCAGCGCCCGCGCCTCGAGGATGCGGCGCTCGCGGTCAAGCGTCGGCGTCAGATTGCTCATCTGCGTCTGGTTGATTGCCTTGAGCGCGCCCTCCGGATCGCGGTTGGCAATGCGGATCAGCGCCAGGTCGGTCGCCACCTGCGCCTGCGCCACGCCCTTGAGGCGGCTATCGATCTGGTACTGCAGCAGATCCGCCGCCTGGCCCAGCAGGTCGACCTTCACCAGGCGCCGCGCGAGATTGCGGATCATCTCGTCGCCCTTGTTGCCGGCCGGCGTGAGCTCGCGGAAATCGTAATAGAGGCTCAAGGCATCGAGATCGCCCAGTTGATCGGCCCCGCCATTGAGGAAGAGGTCGGTGAACTGCTGCTGCGTCTCGGCGATCAGATCGTCGATCGGCTTGCTCTCCTTGCTGTGCGCCGCCGCATCGCGTGAGGTCTCGAAGCCGTGCCGGTAGTCCTTGTTGGCGAAGTAGAGCTCGGCCAGGAGCTTGTCCATGTCGACTTCGAGCGGATTGCCGCGCCACAGCATCGCCTCGGCAGCCAGCGTCTGCGTCGCCTTGGTCAGGTCGATCTTGCCGGTCTGCCGCAGCAGCAGCATCGTGCGGTAAACCGCTTCGGCCCGGGTCGGCCGAACGTCGGCCGCGATCACCTGGCCGTAGGTGTCCAGTGCCTCCTGCGTCTGCCCCAGCATTTCGGCGACCCGTCCCTGGAACAACTGGTACCAGGTCACGTCCTCGGGCGAGAGCTGCGCGAAGGTGATCAGCTTCAGATATTTCTGCGCGGTTGCCACGTCGTTGGTTTCGACCGCCGCGCGGATCGCCGCGAACAGGAACTTCTGCTGCACCCAAACGGGATAGCTGTTGATGACGCTGTCCGACGCGAGCGCGTCGGTACGGGCGCCGAGATAGTCGTAGGCGTCGGTGCGGGCGATGGTCCGCCACAACAGGGCATCGACTTCATCGGAGAAAGCGGGGCTGTTGAGGATGCCGAGGGCATCCTGCGGGCGGGCCGCCAGCACGTCGGCGATGGCCGTCGTGAGCTTCACCTTCTTGCTGAGATCGTCCGTCTTGAGATCGCTGCTCAAGACCTTGAGCACGCCGATGGCTTCCTGGCCGAACTGGTTGCCGACGTAGTACTGGGCCAGCGACAATCGTGCGACTTCGCGGGCCTGTCCCTCCTTCACCGCTGCGTCGCTGCTCAACTCATCGAGCCGCTTGGTAAAGGTCGCCGGGTTGTCCTCCTTGAGCGCGGCAAAATCGACATAGCTGTCGCGGAATTGCGAGGCGTTGCCGCTGTCGAAGACGCGCGGCCCATCCTGGTCCGACAAATAGAGGCCATCGGGCGAGCGGATCAGCGCATGGTCGTCGACCACGCTGACCTGCAGACTGTCGTTGTCCGGACGGATGACGAGGCCCTGCACCGTCTTCAGCGCATCGAAGTCGACATAGCTCAGATCGCGCGCTGCGGCACGGGATGGTGGGAAGGCCGTCACTACGTCGAGCACGTCGCCGACCTGCGGATCGCGGAAGCTGTGCTCCTTGAATGGCTTGCCGAGAACCGCAGTCATCTCGAAATGCCCGTTCTCGTCACGACTGCGCTTGAGCTCGAGCGGCTGTGTCGCGTTGAGCAGCACATCGCCGATCGACAGGACCCAGGAGCGCCCTTCCGAGGCCAGCGTCGCAAGCTTGCTCGTCGACAGGTCGATCCGCACGACCTGCGTGTCGCCGGCGCTGATCACGGTGAACGCGGACGCGATCGACTTGAGCGCGTCCGATTGCGCCGGCTGCTTGATCTGCGTCGGGGTGTCGAACAGCACCCACAGCGTATCGCCCCGGCGGAACGCCGCTGATGCGGTGTCCTGGTCGAACGGGAAGCTGACTCGCACGGTGCCGCCATTGTCGTCGACCGTCGGCGTGATCGGCGTGCCGGGCGCGTAGGTGCTGGCCATGACATTGCCGGTGCCGGCGGCGGACGTGCTCGAGCCGGCGGCGAGCTTGGCCGCCGCCTGCGCCTGCGCCACCTGGTCCGCCTTCTTGGCGAGAGCGTCCGCAGTCGTCTCGTTCTGGCCGATCTCGCCCTTGTTGAGGTCGACGTCGAACGTGAAATGCTGGCTATCGACCGCGTAGAAGCGCGGCGTCACCCCCGGCGCCAGGGTCAGGATAACGTCGCTGCCCTTGCTCGACACCGAATTGGTGGCCGCAACGATCTCGGACGGCAGGTTCGACTTGAGCTGATAAAGGTCGACCGCCACCGGCCAGTCGAAGCTGATCGTCGCCGTCGTGCCGTACTGCGTGTACCGGGCCTTGGTATCGGTGCTCCAGTCGAACTCGGTGCGGAAAAAGGTCGGGTTGCGCCCGATCTGTAGTGTCGCGTGCGGGTTGAGGGCCTTGGCCTGCTCTTCCTTCTGCTTCTGCTCGGCCAGAATCTGCGCATCCTTGGCGCGCTGCGTGAGCTCGGCCACGACCTGTGGCGGCAGCGACGGCGGCAGGCCCTGCCAGCCGACCGGCAGCATGTCGATGAAGAGCTTCTCGCCCGCCTCCATGCTGTGGATCGAGACGGGGTTCCGCAGGCCGAAGCGTACCCCGCGGCCATCGGGGTCGACCCGGCCGATGGTGAGATAGGCCGGCAGGGTCATGGCCATGTCGGGCATGGCCATCGTCACCGTATCGTCGAAGGTGATCGACAGGACGTTGTTGTCGTAGACGATCTTGTATTTGGGAAGGTCGAGCCGGCCGTTGAACTCCAGCACCAGGCGGCCATAGCCCTGCTCGGCTGTCGCCTGCAACTGGACCTTGTCCTGCGCCACGGCGAGCGTGCCGAGGACGAGCCAAAGTAGCGCGGACAGCCACAGCCGCACCGGCACTCCTGCCCGCCGTCCTAACGCACTCATCGCCGGCTGTGACTCAAACGCTTACGCAAACAAGCGTTAAGCATAGGGTCGCCGGCTTAACACCGGCTTACGAAACCGCGGTTTTTATGCGGACTTTCGGGGGTTTGCGCGCCGTCAGTGGCCCACGATCTGCGGCAATGCGGCAAGGTTCTGGCTACCGCCAGTGGTGGCGGAGGCGACCGCGTTGCCGTCGTCCGACTGTGTGAACGCGGTTGTCAGCCGCTGCGCCGTCTCGGGGCTCATCGCCGCAAGAATGGGCGACATCTTCCGCGGGTCCATGGCCCGCGCCACCTTGATCAGCACAGCCGGATCGAGCGTATCGAAAATCTTGGCAGCGTCCTTCGGCTTCATGGTCTCGTACATCTGTACGATCGCCTTGAACGCCGCGTCCTCGGCCGCTTGCTTCTGGTCGACCAGCGCGTTCACCTGCGCCTGCAGATCCTCCAGTTGCTTCGTCCGTTCGTCGAGCTTTTGCTCCGCCGCCGTAACGATGCTTTCGCGCATGGCAAGATCAGCCTCGCGCTTGTCGAGTTCGGCCCGCCGCTCGCCCAGCCGTTGCAGTAGAGCTGCCTGGCTGTCGTCTTCCTGCCCGAGCGGAACGATCTGGCCTTTCGCATCGAGCTTGGTTGGGACCGCATCGCCATGCTGGTCGACCGGCATGCTTGATGTCGCGCAGGGGACGGCCGGCTGCGAGGCGGAGGCCGATGCTGATCCGTCTGGAGCGCAGGCATTGGCGACCGCTTCCGCCGACGATGCCGATGCCACGCTCGACGTCACGTCGGCCGATGACGAGGCCTCGCTGCTGCTGCCCCCGGCGGAAGCGGCGCCCGAGGACGACGGGGATGCGCTCGATGAGGAGGCTCCGGGCACATCGGCCTTGGTCGCGAGCGTCGGCGCGGTGTCGTCGATGGTCGGGCTGACGTCGGACGCCATCGCCTCCGACGGCATCGTCATGCTCATGGTGGTATCGGCGCTGCTGCTGCTCGAACCGTCGTCCTGGGCCACCACCTGCGCGGTGCCGGTCAGCACGTAGCCGCCATTGGTGACGAGCCCGATCCCCTTGAAGACCAGCAGCGCCAGCGCGGCGAAGATGACAATGGGAAGGAGACGGATCGACCTCACGCGGCCTTGCCTCCGATACCGGGACGCATGGCCAGTTGTTGCAACGCCGAATGCAGGCGACTCTGCGGCTCGAGCTTGTCGGCGATCTGCGCGACCGCCGCGGCCTCCATCTGAGCCTCGGCGGCCGGCGCCACCTGATGCGCCTTCGCCGCCGCTGTGATGCGCGCGATCTTCTGCACGAGTTGCGAGCCGACAGCGACCTGTCCCGCGAGCTCGGTTTCGCACTTGCCGGCCTCGGCGATGCGTTCCTGCAGCGACGCGTCGGTTTCGAGCGCGGTCTTTCTGAGTTCGCTCACGGCAGTGTTGGCAAGGCTTGTCGCCGTCACCAGATCGCCGATCATCTTGACCAGCGTCTCGCGATCCGAGTGCAGGCGCTTGAGCCGCTGGTTAAGAACGGCGCAGTATCCGATCGTCACGATGAGCAGGATCGCCACGGATCCCTCGACGATCATCCCAAGGCTGAACCCCATCAGCGCCCCTCCGCCTGCTTGTCGATTGCCTCGAACGCCGCCATCGTCACCTTGGGCGGATTGAGTGGCCGGGTAACCCGGACCGAAACGTGGTTGCCGATGTGGCCCATCAGCGCCTGCGTCAGCTCGACGTCACCGCAGCGCAGCGTGATCGGCTCGCTGGGCGACCGGTCGAACATGATGGTGTCGCCCGGCTTCATGTCGAGCGTACGGCTCAGTGGCAGGTCGAATTCGTGCAGCACCGCCTCGATCGGCACCTCGGCGGAGTAGATCTCGGTCGCGAGGTGGCCTTCCCAGATCGGGTCGCGGCCGAACTTCTCGCCCATGTACATCTGCAGGAGCTGTTCGCGGATCGGCTCGATCGTTGCGTAAGGCAACAGGATCTCGATTTTGCCGCCGCGGTCGTCCATCTCGATCCTGAGCTCGATCAGGATGGCGGCGTTCGCCGGCCGCGAGATCGCGGCAAAGCGCGGGTTGGTCTCGAGCCGCTCGAGCTTGAACGTGACCTCGGTCACCGGCGCGAAGGCGCGATGCGTATCCTCGAGGATCACCTCGATCATGCGGCGCGCGAGCGCCATCTCGATGGTGGTATAGGGGCGGCCTTCGACCCGGATCTGCCCGCCGATGCGGCGGCCGCCGAGCAGCACGTCGATCATCGAGTAGATGAGGTTGCTGTCGACCGTGAGCAGCCCGAAATTGTCCCACTCCTCTGCCTTGATCACCGACAGGATGGCCGGCAGCGGAATGGAGTTGAGATAGTCGCCGAAGCGCACCGAGGAGATCGATTCCATCGACACTTCGACGTTGTCCGAGGTGAAATTGCGCAGCGACGTCGTCGTCAATCGGACCAGCCGGTCGAAGACGATTTCGAGCATCGGCAGGCGCTCGTAGGAGACCAGCGCCGAATTGATCAGGGCCTGGACGCCGGTGAGCTCCACATTGCTGGCCATGCTGGCGTCGAAGCCGAGCAGGCTGTCGATCTCGTCCTGGTTGAGCACGCGGTCGACGCCGTCGTCCGCCTGTCCCTTGCTGGCGTCGGCCTCGAGCATCGCCGCCCAGTCGGCCGACATGCCGTCGCCCTCCCCCGGTGTTCCGGGGTTCCAGTTCTCGGCCAGCTTGTCTTGTTCGCTCGGTCCCGCCATCACTGCACCAGGATTTCCTTGAACAGGATGCCGTCGATCTGCGCCGGGAAGATCGCGACGTTGATACGCCGGCGCAGCTCTTCCTTGAGGCGATAGATGCCCTCCGATCCCTGCAGGTCGCTCTTGCGCAGCTCGCGCAGATAGACCTGGAACGCGTCGATGACCTTGGCCATGCGCGGCTGGATGTCCTTCATCACGCCTTCATTGGCGACTTCGAGCGCCACGGTGAGCTTCAGGAACTGATCCCCTGCGGCGCCGTCGTCGTTGAGGTTCACCGTCATCGTCGGCAGGTTGAAGATGAAGGTATCCGGTACGGCCGCGGCTGCATCGGCCTGGGCCTTGGCGGTGGTGTCGGCACCACGCCCCGCGAACACGAAGAAATAGAGTGCCGCTCCACCAACCAGCATCACGATGAGCGCGGCGGCGGCAATGATGATCAGCCGGCGGGGGATGGCTTTCTTGGCCGGCGTTGCGGCGGCATCGCCTTCCTCAACCTCGGTTTCGGCTTCGACGGCCATGAAAAACCCCGCATTCCCGGACGATTCCGGCAACACAGCCAGCTAAGCGCCCGATAGTTAACGATCCCTTACCAACTGTCCCAAAGCGGCAGTTTTTGCCGGGTCGATCTTGCCCTCGGGCGTATCCGGTCATGCCGTCGCGATCCCGGCGAATGTTCGACCACCATGAAATCATTGGTTTTTTTGCTCTGGCACGGTTTCTGCAAAGTGAATGCCGAGGCGGCTCGCATGGGGATGCGGACAGCTTCGGGGATAGACCACGGGGATATGCGCCAATGGAAAATGCGCAGCTCATAACCCTGTCGCGGCAGATCGCGCTGCAGCGTCAGATGGATGTCGTGGCCAACAACATGGCCAACATCAACACCAACGGCTTCAAGTCCGAGAACATGCTGTTCGAGGACTACCTGATGCCTACCGCACGCGACAACGATTTCGGCGGCACCGACGATCTCCTCCACTACACCGAGGACTGGTCGACGATGAACGACATGACCAACGGGCCGATCGAGCAGACCGGCAACACCACCGATGTCGCGCTCGAGGGCAAGGGCTTCCTCTCGGTGCAGACGCCGGCCGGGACTCGCTACACCCGGAACGGCTCGCTCGAGATCAATGCCCAGGGCACGCTCGTCGATCTCGACGGCAATCCGGTGCTCGGCGAAGGCGGCCCGATCACCTTCGACTCCGCCGACACCGACATCACCATCTCGCGCGATGGCTCGATCAGCACGAGCCAGGGCAGCAAGGGCAAGCTCGCGGTCGTCGAGTTTGCCGATCCGCAGTCCCTCATGCGGCAGGGCGACAACTACTACTCAGGCACGGCCGGCACACCTGCCACCGATACCAGTGTCGTACAGGGCTCGATCGAGCGATCCAACGTCTCGGGCGTGACCACCATGGCCGACATGATCCGCGTGCAGCGAAACTACGAGACGCTCGCTAACCTGATGCAGCAGCAGGACAATTTGCGGAACACCGCTGTGCAGCAGCTCGGCAATATGACGGCCTAACCGGGAGAACGGATCGTGCAGGCACTTTACATCGCATCCACCGGCATGGCCGCGCAGGAGCGCAACGTCGAGGTCATTTCCAACAACATCGCGAACATGCGCACGACCGGCTACAAACGGCAGCGCACCGAGTTCCAGGATCTGCTCTATCAGCAGTACCTGCGCGCCGGTTCGCAGACGTCGGACCAAGGCACCACGGCGCCCGTCGGTATCGAGGTGGGCTCGGGCGTCAAGACGGCGGCCACTCCGCGCATCATGACCCAGGGCACGGTGCAGGAGACCGACAAGGATCTCGACCTCGCCATCAGTGGTGAAGGCTACTTCGCGGTGCAGCTTCCGGACGGTCGCACCGGCTACACCCGCGATGGCTCGTTCGACCGCAGTCCCGACGGGCAGATGGTCAACGTCGATGGCGACCAGGTGCAGCCCGGCATCACTATCCCGCAGAACGCCAGCAATCTGACGATCAGCGCCGACGGTATCGTCCAGGCTTATGTCGGCACCGCCACGGCGCCCACCCAACTCGGCCAACTCCAGCTCTATCGCTTCGTCAATCCGGCGGGCCTCGAATCCGTCGGCGACAACAATTTCGTCGAGACCGCCGCGAGCGGCGCGGCGCAGGCCAGCACGCCGAACTCCGAGGGGACCGGCCATATCATGCAGGGCTATCTCGAGCAGGCCAACGTCAATCCGGTGACCGAGATCGCCGACCTGATCGCCGCGCAGCGCGCCTACGAGATGAACTCGCGCGTCATCCAGGGCGCCGACGAAATGCTCCAGTCCGTGAGCCAGTTGCGCTGAGGACCTGACAAATGAAGCTCATCCCCCTCGCCGTCGCCATTGCCCTGCTGGCCACCGGCTCCGCTTTTGCGCAGCCCTCGCTCAAGGGCGACATCACCGTCAACACCGACATCGTCACCGTCGGCGACATGTTCAACGATCCGGGCGCACTCTCCGAAACGGCAATCTTCCGCGCGCCGGCCCCCGGCACCACCGGCATCGTGCCGATCGCCGACGTCGCCAGCGCTGCCAAAGCGATCGGCCTCACCGATTTCGACAATGTCGGCTACACCCGCATTCGTGTGATGCGGCTGACCACGATCATCGACGCCCCGGCGCTCGGCACGCTGATCAGCACTGAGCTCACCAATCGCGGCGTGCTGTCGAACGGCATCACCGCCAACACCCACTTCGACCTGCCGGTGATCAGCTTCAATGCCACCCAGACGGCGAACCCGGCGCAGCTGACTGACCTGCGCTACGCCGCCGATACCGGTGCCTTCACCGCGCGCTTCATGATCGCCGGCATCGACCAGCCCGTCGATCTCACCGGCGTCGTCGAGCTGATGACCACCGCGCCGCGCCTCGTTGCCACGCGCGCACCCGGCACAATCCTCGCCGCCTCGGATTTCGAGATGGCGCCGGTTCCGGTCAAGACTGCCAATGCCGGCGGCTACGCCGATCTCGACCAGCTCATCGGCAAGCAGCTCATTCACCAGAGCCGCGCGGGCCTGATGCTGAAGGTCAGCGACGTGGCCGAGCCGACGGTCGTCACCCGCAATGCGCTGGTCACCGTCGTCCTCAGGGTCGGCGCCATGAGCCTGAGCGTCAAAGGCCAGGCCCTCACCAACGCCGCCGCCGGCGATCCGGTCGACGTGCTCAACACCGTGACCAAGAAAATCCTTCACGGCATCGCCAATACCGATGGCACCGTGTCGATCCTCAACGCGACCGCCGTCGCCTCGCTGTGAGACCGCAAATGCACGCTCTGAAACTACTTTCCACTCTGGCGCTCGTGGGCTTGCTGGGCGGCTGCGCCACCTTCGACCAGCTCTCCCGTGTCGGCGAGGAGCCCAAGCTCACCGCGATCGCTGACCCGACGGCGGAGCCGGGCTACCAGCCGGTCAACATGCCGATGCCGCAGATCGTGCCGGCGAGCTACCAGCCGAACTCGCTGTTCTCGACCGACGCCCGCGGTTTCTTCAAGGACCAGCGCGCCCTCAAGGTCGGCGACATCCTGACCGTGATCGTCACCATCGACGACAGCGCCCAGATTTCGAACGCCACCACTCGCAAGCGCACAGCGGACAACAGCGCCAATGTCGGTACCACGCTGGGCTCGCTGTTCAACTCCAAGGTCCCGGCGGTGGGCACCGACATCAGTCCCTCGGGCGGCATCAGCACGGGTGGCAGCATGGACGATGCCGGTGCCGGCTCGGTCAACCGCAACGAAAAGCTCACCACCAACGTCGCCGCGGTGGTCACGCAGACGCTGCCCAACGGCAACCTCGTCATCGAGGGGCACCAGGAGGTGCGTGTGAACTTCGAGATCCGCGACCTGATCGTGCAAGGCATTGTGCGGCCTGAAGACATCCAGTCGGACAACACCATCGAGTCGGAAAAGATCGCCGAGGCTCGCATCTCCTACGGCGGCCGCGGCCAGATCACCGACGTTCAGCAGCCGCGTTACGGCCAGCAGATCGCCGACGCCATCTTGCCGTTCTAGGGCAAGCACAGAAATACGGCGGCGCGTAGCGCGCAGGCAAGATACCGGCGGCGCGTAGCGCGCAAACGAGATACCCGCGGCGCGTAGCGCGCGAACGAGATACCGGCGGCGCGTAGCGCGCGAACGAGATACCGGCGGCGCGACCACCGCGCCCCCACAGAGCTTCCGGCC
>DATMTK010000122.1:0-15343 GCA_035564755.1 Devosia sp.
GGGTTGATGCCGAACTGCACGTTGGAGCCGCCGGTCTCGACGCCGATCTCGCGCAGCACCGCGATCGAGGCGTCGCGCATGATCTGGTATTCCTTGTCGGTCAGTGTCAGCGCCGGCGCGACGGTGATGGAATCGCCGGTGTGGACGCCCATCGGATCGACGTTCTCGATCGAGCAGACGATGATGCAGTTGTCCTTCTTGTCGCGGACCACCTCCATCTCGAACTCTTTCCAGCCGAGCACGCTTTCTTCGATCAGCACCTCGTCGGTGGGCGAGGCGTCGACGCCGCGCTCGACGATCTCGAGGAATTCTTCCTTGTTGTAGGCGATGCCGCCGCCGGTCCCGCCCAGCGTGAAGCTCGGCCGGATGATACAGGGCAGGCCGATCACCTCGAGCGCCTGCAGCGCCTCGATCATGTTGTGGGCCAGCATCGAGCGCGGCGTCTCCAGCCCGATCTTCTGCATGGCGTCGCGGAAGAGCTCGCGGTCCTCGGCCTTGTCGATGGCATCGGCATCGGCGCCGATCATCTCGACGCCGAACTCGTCGAGCACGCCCATCTTGCGCAGCGACAGGGCGCAGTTGAGCGCGGTCTGCCCGCCCATGGTGGGAAGCAGCGCATCGGGGCGCTCCTTCTCGATGATCTTGGCCACCACCTCGGGGGTGATCGGCTCCATGTAAGTCGCATCGGCCAGGTCCGGGTCGGTCATGATCGTCGCCGGATTGGAGTTGACCAGGATGATGCGGTAGCCCTCTTCCTTCAGGGCCTTGCAGGCCTGGGTGCCGGAATAGTCGAACTCGCAGGCCTGCCCGATGATGATCGGCCCCGCCCCGATGATGAGGATGGACTTGATATCGGTGCGTTTGGGCATGGAGGTCTCACTGTACGTCGCGGGCGCGCCGAAAGACCCCGGTGCAAGCGGGCTTTTTCGGGCGGAGTCGGCAGGTTAAGGCCGCTCTCTAGCGGATGGGGCCGGAGAAGGGAAGGGTGCAGCGGTCACGGCGGCCTTGCCCTTGCCGCGGAGCCGGCCGAAGATTGGCCAACCACCGAACCGGGAGGCCCAGATGTGCCGCAATATCAAGCCGCTGTTCAATTTCGAGCCGCCGGCGACCAAGAACGAGATGCACGATGCGGCGCTGCAGTTCGTGCGGAAGGTCTCGGGCTACACGCACCCGTCGCAGGCCAACGAGGCGGCGTTCCACCAGGCGGTCGAGGAAATCGAGAAATCGGTGCGCACGCTGCTCAAATCGCTCGAAACGAACGCACCGCCGCGCGACCGCGAGGTCGAGGCCGAAAAGCGCCGGGAGCGCAGCAAGCTGCGCTTTGCGGGGCAGAACGTCCCGGCCTGAGGTTGCCGGCCGCTACTTGCCGAAGGTGATGCGCGAGGAGGTCCTCTCGCCGTTCTGGTCAACCAGCGAGAAATCGATCACGAGGCTCGAAGGCGACATCGTCATGGTCGAGGACGCCTTGCCGGCCATGGTCTGCTGGCTGTCGGTGAAGACCAGCGAATTGCCGCGCTTCTGGCCCTGGACGACGCCGCCGACGGTACGCGCTTCGTAGTGGCCGGTGCGGTCGTTGTAGGTGATCGAGCCGTTGAAGGCCTGGGTCGCCAGATCGGGGATGGCGCAGCGGCCCTGGTACTGGGCGCTCTGACCGCGGCCGGAAATGACGACGCGGCAGGCGATCGGTCCGCTCTGTGCCCCGCTCAGATGGCCACGGCCGGTCCAGTTGGCGGTGAGTCTCTGCAGGAACGCGGTTTCGGCGGGGCCGGCGAGAGCCGGAGCGGCGGAAATGGCGAAAAGGGCCGCGGTGAGGGCGGACGCAAGAAGGATTTGACGCATGACGGTTCCGTTCGGGGTTGCGCATGGGGATACGCAAATAATGCGGCTGAACAAGGGACGTTGCCGATTAGGGTTGACGACGCGCGCCCCGGAACGGTCGGTGGGGTGGGCGAGCGGGCGGTCAGTTCTCGGGTTCGGTTGCGAACATCAGCGGAAAGCCCTCTTTGCGGGCCATATCCGTCGCCCGCGTGGCCTTGTCTTCCGCCACTTCGCGCGTGAAGACGGCCACGAGGCACGAGCCCTTGGTGTGCGCCGTGATCATAACTCGGTGAGCCTGATCCTCGGTCATGCGGAATTCGGCCTTGAGGATGCGCACCACGAACTCGCGCGGCGTGTAGTCGTCGTTGAGCAAAATGACCTTGTAGAGCGGCGGGCGGGCCGTCCTGGTGCGCGTCTTGGGGCGTGTCTTGGTGTCGCTGTCTGCCATGGCTGGTCTCCAGCGGGCGAAATCTAGCACGAAGCCGGCCGAAAATCAGATCCCGGTGTCGGCGGGTGTCCGGGAGGTCCGCGTCGGCGTGGTCGCGGGCCGTTCCGGGCCGGCACCGCGTCCGGCCGCGATGGCGGCCGGCATCGGCAGGGGAAGCGGTGGGCCGCTCGACGATCCGGCGGCGTCTGCCGCCTGCTCGACCGGTTGCGTGGCGGCTTGCCCATCGGATGGCGCGGAAGGCTGGTCCTCCGGGGCGGCCACGATCACGCCGGGCTGCGGCACGGCGAAGCTGTTGGCGGGCGGCGTCTGCGACGACGAGGCCGGGATGATGGGTTCGCTGGCCTCGGCGATCACCGGAAGACTGGATCCGGAAGACGGCAACGCGGAGGGCGGGCTCAGCACCGGGGCGGTTATCGCGGCCGGTGCAGCGCTCGGCGTGGCCACGACCGGCGCTTCAGCCACCGCCGCGGAGGACAGGGCCGAGCTCCCGGGCGTGGACGCTTCGATCTTGGTGGCCGAGGCGTGATCGTTGTCGGCGTTGCGCAGGTTGAGGAAAATCAGGACGCCGGCGGCGACCAGCGCGGCATAGAGCCCGAAGGTGAGGATCGAGCCGCTGTAGCGACCGGCGCGGGCCAGTCCGGATTCTTCCTCGTCGTATTCGTCCTCGGGTGGCCGGAACACGGATTTCTGGCGTGGCGGCTCGGTGCGGCGGCGCACCGGTTCCCATCTGGCGCGCGGTTCGTCGTCGAATTGCGCGGCCCGCGCCGGTGGCTCGGGCGGACGGCCGATGGCGCCGCGGAGCGGAGTGGCAGTGCCGGCGTCGCCGAAGAAGGTGGCGTTGACGGGGACGGCGCCCTGCCGGTCGTCGGCCGGTTCGTCGTCAACCTCCTGGTCGTCCTCTTGTTCGTCCTCCTCCTCTTCGTCGTTGCGGCCCGGGGTGCGGGACACTGCCATCGCCGCGCGTTGCGTGGCCACGACATGCTCGTCGTCCTCATCGAACTCGTAGGCGGGCACCGGACGACGGACATAGGCGAGTACCGCGAAGGCCGTTGCGATCAGCAGCAGGGCCGGCGGCACCAGCATGACGTAGTCGGGGCCATGATGCAGGACGATCGACGCCACGATCCAGGCAATCGCGCCGATGACGAGCAGGCTCGCGCCGGCCAATGGCGCCCCAAGGGCGATGCCGGCCCCCAGCACGCCAAAATTCGCAATCACGAACAGAAAGAAGCGCAGCAACGATTCCTGGCGGCCATCGACGATGTCCAGGGTCGTCGGGTCGAGACCACCCAGCGCCAGGATAAGCGAGGCGACCAGGCCGGCGACGATTCCGAAGGCTAAGGCCCCGATACGCAAAAAGCTCTGCTCCGGTCGAACGATGGAGCCGCCATGGCCCAACGTCCCGCGAGAATTGTCTTCCGCAGTCAGGCAATTAGCGGCAAATTCTGGCGCAAAATAGCAGTCAAGCCGGGGAAAACAAGGAAAAGCCCTGACATGATGAAGGCGGGCCCGGCCCGCCGCGTGAACTTTCGGCGCGCCAACTGGTTCTGACGCTCAGCAACTCTGCTCAAGAAGGACCATGCCATGCCTCCTGCGATGCGCCAGCCCGAGCCCCAGGCCCACCATTCCATTCCGACCGTCAAGCTGCGCGACGGAAACACGATTCCGCAGCTTGGCATGGGAGTCTGGCAGGTAGAACCCGAGATCACCGCGCGCGTGGTGCGCGACGGGATCAAGGCCGGCTTCCGGCTGATCGACACGGCCGAAGGCTATCACAACGAGGAGGGCGTCGGCGAAGCGATCAAGAGCGCCGACGTGCCGCGCAGCGAGCTCTTCATCACCTCGAAGCTGCGCAATGGCGGACATGACCGCGACGCGGCCCTCAAGAGCTTCGATGCGACCATGACCGCGCTGCAGCTCGACCAGCTCGACATGTTCCTCATCCACTGGCCGGTGCCGAGCCAGGGCAAATACGTAGAAGCCTGGAAGACCCTGGTCGAGCTGCAGCAGCAGGGCCGGGTGAAATCGATCGGCGTTTCAAACTTCAATCCGGATCATCTCGAGCGGATCATCAAGGAAACCGGGGTCGTGCCGGTGGTGGACCAGATCGAGCTTCACCCCTATTTCCAGCAGCTCGACAAGCGCGACCAGATCCTGCGCCAGGGCATCCACATCGAGTGCTACTCGCCGCTGGGCTCGGGCAAGGTGCTCGAGGACAAGACGCTGGAGCGGATCGGCAGGGACCACGGCAAGTCCGTCGCGCAGGTGATCATCCGCTGGCACCTGCAGGAGGGGCTGATCGTGATCCCGAAATCCACACATGCGGACCGGCTGGCGGCGAACCTCGACGTGTTCGATTTCGAGCTCAGCGCCGACGAAATGAAGCAGATCGCGGGGCTCGACAAGGGCGCGTCCGGGCGGACCGGCAGCGACCCGGCGACCGCGAGCTTCCTGTTCTAGGCCGGGACGCGGCGGCGGCCGAACAAGAGATCGCTGGCGGCGAGTACGGCGCCGGCGGTGATCAGCACGCAGGCGACGAGGATCGTATTGGAGTAGGCGGCGTAGCCGGTCAGGACCAGCAATGCCGTCGACAGCAGGGGCGCCGAATACGAAGCCGCCCCGAGCACCTGGATGTCGCCGTGCTTCACCCCGACGTCCCAGACATAAAAGGCGAGGCCGACGGGGCCGAGGCCAAGGCCGACGACGGCCGCCCACTGCCAGGCATTGGCCGGCCAGACCGTCGGTTCGATCGCAAAATGTACGGCGGTCGCGAGGGCGGCCGTCACAAGGCAGAAGCCGGTGATGGTGTCGCTCGGCACGTGCGGCAGCCGGCGCGACAGCACGGAATAGGCGCCCCAGATGACGGCGGCGATCAGCGCCGCGGCATAACCGGGCAGGTAGGTGGCGTCGAAGTTGAAGCCCTGGCCCCTGGTCACGACCAGCACCGCGCCCAGCAGCGCGAGGACGCAGCCGGCCAGGTGCTGCCATTTGAGCCGCTCCCCCGGCAGCAGCGCCGAGAACATGACGATCAGGAGCGGCCAGAGATAATTGATGAGCCCGGCTTCCACCACCGGCGCGTGGCGCAGGGCGATGAAGTAGCAGGCGTGGTAGCCGAAGAGGCCACCGACGCCGAGCAGGTAAACCGGCCAAGGCTGGCGCAGGGCCTTTGCCGCGGCGGGCCGCACCGTCCACAGTGCCACGCCGGCGAGACCGCCGACGCCGAAGGTCAGCGCCAAAAGCTCGAACGGCGGCACCGAGCCGCTGGCCGCGGTCAGCGTGGCGAGCGAGGCCCAGAGCAGCACGGCACAGAAGCCGATGGCGGTGGCAGCGCGGCGGGAGACGATCATGCCCGTCCGTAGCGGATTTGCGGCAACAAGGGAAATTGCCCTCCGGCGCGCCCCCGGGTTAGCCTTTCGCCATGGCCGATTTCGATCTCCCCGACCGTCTCGCACTCGCCCGCCGCTCCGACGCTGCGTTCAATGTGCTCGAAGCCGACGTGATGGCCGAGAAGGCCTCGTCGCTTGGGCACCATGCGCGGCTGGTCGAGAGCGCGATGGCGGCGCTGCGGGCCTTCGACGCGGCGCCCGGCGATCCCGACGAGCGGTTGAGACTGGTCAAGAAAGCCGCACGCGAGGTGTGGGCCTTTTTCGTGCAGCGCGAGCTTTGTGGCCTGCGCGACCAGAAACAGATCATCAGGGACTACGGTATTCCCGGCGAGGTGCTGGTGCGGCTCGGGGCGATCGAAAGGTCCTGAGAGCCTCGGCTACAGAAATAGCTTGAACCCCTCGTGGCTCTGCTGGAAGCCGAGGCGGTTGTAGAAGCGGTGCGCGTCGGTGCGCTTCTTGTTCGAGGTGAGCTGCACCATGCCGCAGCCCTTTTCACTGCAGCGCGCGATGGCCCAGCGCATCATCTCGGTGCCGAAGCCGCGGTTGCGGTAAGCCGCCTCGATATGGACCAGCTCGATCTGGCCGCGCGTCATGCCGCGCCGCATCAGGCCGGGGATGTAGCTGAGCTGGAAGCAGCCGATCGGGCGGCCCTCGAACGCGACGACGAACATTTCCTGATTTGGATCGCGGTCGATCGCGGCCAGCGCATTCACGTAATCGGCGTTCATGGCGTCGGCGGGGTCGTCCTCGGTCGGGACGATGATGCCGTCGACGACGAGCCTGACGATGAACGGCAGGTCGGCGGGCGTGGCGTGGCGATAGGTCAGCGGCATCGGCGATTCCCGGCGTGAACGAGGGCTAGACTCGCTTGCCCTTGGGGCTCAGCCAATACGCCACGCCGAGGGTGGCGACGGCAAGGACCGCGGGCAGCAGCGCGATGAGGTCCTGGTCGCCGGCAACGAGAACGGCGGCGCCGGCCCAGAAGATCGAGCTCAGGGCCTCGGAGATGGTCGAGACGCGCGAGGCGACCTGGCGGCGGCGGAACATGGCGCGGCGCATCGGGACGCGGAACCAGAGCTGGATGGCGGTCGCCGATCCCGACGACAAGACGGCAAAGGCTGCCGTGGTGGCTGCAAGCTCGTAGGACGCGAACATCATCAGCACAATGATGGGGGTGAGGACGACAAGCACGACCGTCGCCACCGCTTCGATCTTGGCCTGCAGGACCGCGGCGGCGGAGACCGGGGCGGTGACGACGAGATCGTACGCATCCTCGCCGGAGATCGCGAGCCAGCTCAGGCCGCCCGAGAGCTGGCCGGTGGCCATCACCAGCACCGGGATGACGACGACGTAGGTGCCGGCGGACTGGCCGTAGCTGATCCAGAGATAGAGCGCCGGCGGCACGAGATAGAAGATCTGCATCAGCGTCTGGCTGACGAGCCAGGGGTCGCGCGCGAGCAGTTTCCACTCCTTGACGCGAAGCTGCTGCTTCTGGCTGCGCGGCCTGAAATCGACCTTGCCATGGCGCTGCTCGACGCGCTGCTGGCCGACACCGGTGGCCGCGATGGCCTGCTGGCCGAAGCCGGAGGCGGCGAAGGCGATGGTCCCCGCGAGCGCGGCGGCGCCGAGCGCGACGACGCCGGCCAGCGCGGACCAGTCGCCGAGCGCGGCCCTGGCGGGTGCCCAGAGCAGGCTTTGCGCGTCGGGCATGGCGGCGACGAATTGCGGGTCGCTGAACAGGGCGAAGCGCGACGACATGTTGCCGAAATGGAGGATGGCGACGGCCTGGATGCCGATGACGAAGCCGGCGCCGATGATGGCGGCGATGATCTGGGCCACCAGGCGGGTGCGGCGCGGCCCGACGATGCGGAACAGCGCCACGGTGATCAGCACGGCGATGGCGGTCGAGAGCGCCGAGAGCGCCGCGAGCACCAGGTAGGCCATGAGCCAGTGGGGTCCGTCATGGGCGACGAGGACGTCGACCACCGGGCTGGCCAGCAGGCAGGCGAGGAGCAGCGTGGTCAGCGCGGTGATCCCGGTGCGGACGGCGAAGACGGTGCGCGATGAGGCGGGCGAGCTGAGGATGAGGTCGAGATCGGCGCGGGAATAGTAGGCGCGGGTCACCGATTCCAGCGCCTGGCTCAGCATGACCGTCCAGAACAGGATTCCAGAACCGGTGACCAGCACGAGCGTCGCCTTGTCGGGCGCGATGCCATGGGCGAGCCACGGCGACACCACGGCATTGGCGAGCAGGTGCATCAGCACGGCGACGATGACCGCGAAGATCGCGAGCGCGATGCGGCGGGCAGGATAGCCGCCGGTCATCATGGCGATGCCATCGCGCCACATCAGCCGCGCTTCGTGCGCGGCGAACCAGGGCAGACCGGCCGGCACGAGTCTCATGCGGCGTCGCTCACCGCGGGGGCGGCATCCATTTCTTTCTGCGCGACGAGGTCGAGGAAGATCTCCTCGAGCGTGGTCTCGCGTCCGGTCTGCGTGCGCAGCTCGGCCAGCGTGCCTTCGGCGACCAGCCGGCCGTGGTTGATGACGCCGATGCGCTCGGCCATGCGTTCGGCGACTTCGAGGATATGGGTGGTCATGATCACCGTCACGCCCTGGCGGACCTTGTCGAGCAGCACCTGCTTGACCTGCCGGGCCGAGCCGGCGTCGAGCCCGGTCAGCGGTTCGTCGAGGATGATGAGTTTGGGGTCGTGCACGAGGGCGCCGGCGAGCGCCACCTTCTGCAACATGCCCTTGGAGAAGCCGCCGCAGCGCTGATGCGCATGCGGCGCGAGGCCGAGCCAGTCGATGAGCTCGGTCGAGCGGGTCTGCGCCTCGCGGGCGTCGACGCGCCAGAGGCCGGCGACGAATTCGAGGTATTCGTACGGGGTCAACCGGTCGTAGACCATCGGCTCGTCGGAGACCCAGGCGATGATCGATTTGGCGGCGAGAGGATCATGGCGGGTGTCGACACCGAACACCGAGATGCTGCCGGCTTCGGGCTGCAACAGGCCGGCCACCATGCGCAGGATGGTGGTCTTGCCGGCGCCGTTGGGGCCGAGCAGGGCGTAGAATTCGCCGGCCTTCACGCGAAGGTGAAGGTCTTTGACGACGGGGCGGTCGAAGCTCTTGCTCAGTCCCTCGATGGCGAGGGCGAAAGGCGAGGCCGGCATGGCGCGGGGCTCTTGGTTGGTCGCGCGTGGCCGACGCGCACCGGAAGCGATTGGCGCCACAGTAGAATTCGCGCGGTTGAGGGCGGGTGAAGCCGAGAGGTTAAGAAATTGCAACCCAGCCAGGCGGAACCGCGATGCCGCCGCTCCCATTAGGCTCGTGAAAGCCAACCGACGGAGACATGACGGAGAAATGACATGGCAGACCGCGAAATGGACCCCGGGGACGGCGGTGCGGCAGCCATCACGGCAGGCCTTGTGGTCGTCGCACTCGTCGTCGTCGGGTTCTTCTTCTTTTTCGGCTTCGGCACGCCGCAGGCCGAGATAATCGACCTCGACACCCAGCCGGTGGCCGCGGTGGCGGCACCCGCACATCTGGTGCGCCTCGGACAATGAAGGAGCGGCTTTGCGGCCGCTCTTTTCTTGTTGCCTATTGCTTGCCCGCGGGGTCGACGATGCCACCGGCGCAGCCCGGGCTGGTCTTGCCCGAGGCGGCGATGAGGTCCCCGATGCCGCCATTGCCGACCACGTCGCCGGTCAGGCCGACGGTGATCTCGCTGATCAGGCCACGGCCGCCATGCGTCTCGCACGCGATACGGACCCGGTCGCCGGCGCCGGCGCCGAAGGCGGTGTCGAACGCCTGCCGGATGTCGGTCCCATCGAGCCGCTGACCCACATGGCCGGCGAACAGCGTTCCAACCGCGGAATTGTTGATGGTCTCGAGAAACAGTGTCGCGCGGGTGAAGAACACCTCCGGCGAGACGCCCGAGCAGGTGCCGTGCTCGATCCACTCGTGCCGTTCCAAATCCGATTTGGTCCCGGGCATGTCCCGATCGAGCGCCGTGCGCGTGGCAGGCGTCACGTCGACGGCGGGCAGGGCGGTCCAGGTGTGCGCCTTGTCGCTGGCCTTGTCGGCGTCGGAGACCCCGCAATAGGCCTTGCTGCGCGGCTGCACCCAGAGCCCGTGCAGGGAGAAATGCGTCGCGTCGTACGAGCCAGGCGTCTCAGCCTTGCACTCGGCCTTGCTGGGCATGGCCTCGCAGAAGGCCGGCTCCCAACTGATGGCGAGGACATAATCGGTCTTGGCAGCGGGCGGTGCTGCGGTCACGCCGTCGGCCTTGCCGCAGTCCACCGCGACCCAGCGGAAGTCGGGCGAGGCGCCGGGAACGACGATCCAGTAGTAAGTGGCCGGCTCCTTGTTGCCGCCGATCAGCTTGTAGGCGGTACCGACCGCCAGCGTGACGTTGCCGGGATTGCTGGCCTTCTTGATGGACTGCAGCGCCGGGCAGGCCTGCGTCGCGGTGAAGGTTCCCGTCAGCCGCGTCTGCGCCGAGGCGGGCGCGGCCAACAGCAGCGCGCCCAGGATGAACAACAGTCCGGCAATACGCTTCATGAAATGCCTCCCCAAATATGGGGGCATTTGTTCTCTTTTTGTACTCATCCGTCAAGGGGTGAGTCGCGCTGCCGATTACCGCGCGAAAACGTAGCCCTCGGGCACGCCGGTGGGCGACAGCACGAACTGCCAGACATGCAGCACACGGGCGCGGAAGCCGCCGGCGCAGCACAGCAGGTAGTACTTCCACATGCGGTAGAAGCGCTTCTCTTCGGGCGTGGTGCGCTTGCCCCATTTGGCGTCGAAGTTCTCGTACCAGGCGCAGAGCGTCTTGTCGTAGTGCGGGCCGATATTGTGCAGGTCGATGGTGGCCCAGATGCCGTCGATGGCCTTGCCGATCTGCGCCAGAGAGGGGATCACGCCGCCGGGGAAGATGTACTTTTCGAGCCATGGCTCGATGGTCTCGGTGGTGGTGGTCGAGCTGATCGAGTGCATCATGAACAGGCCGTCGTCCTTCACGACGCTACGGGCCTTCTCGAAATATGTGCGGTAGTTCTTGTGGCCGACGTGCTCGAACATGCCCATCGAGACGACCTTGTCGGTCTTGCCCTCGAACAGGCGGTAGTCCTGCACGCGGAACTCGATCGGCAGGTCCTTGTAGCGCTCGCGGCCATAGGCGGCCTGGTCGGGCGAAACGGTGACGCCGACGCAACGGGCGCCGTATTTCTCGGCGGCAAAGCCCATGAAGGCACCCCAGCCGCAGCCGATGTCCCAGACGAGCTCGCCGGGCTTGAGCTGGATCTTGCGGCAGACGAGGTCGAGCTTGGCCTCCTGGGCCTGGTCGACATTGCTGACACCGTCCGGCCAGTAGCCGCACGAGCCGGTCATGCGCTTGTCGAGCGAGGCCTTGTAGGCGTCGGTCTCGTTGTAATGCATTTTCGCCACGCGCTGGCTGCGGGCGATGGTCTGCATGTTGAGGATCTTGGCCTGGGCGATCTGCCAGAGCAGGTTGGGCGTGAGCTTGAGCTTTTCGTTGAGCTTGCTGCGCAGGACCTTGTTGAAGAACTCGGCGAGGTCTTCGGCGTCCCACCAGCCGTCCATATAGGCCTCGCCCAGTCCGAGCGAGCCCTGGGCGAAGACGCGGGTCCAGGTTTGTTCGTTGTGGATCTGGATGTCCCACGGATTGGGGCCGTTGACGGTCACCCCGGCATCCTTGAGCAATCCGATGATCCGGTCTTTCTCAGTCACGATTCTCACGCCCCGCGGGTTATCTGTTGGGGCGGAACCAAATCGCTGCGGCCGGTCCTGTCAATAGCGTTGTCATAAGGCCGGTGGCCCCCTGCGACGGGGTCACCGGTCGGGTCAGGCGTGCGCCGCTCCGTGGTAGCCGCGGATGGCGGTGATTCCCCAGATCGAGATGGCCGCCACCAGGATGCCGACGATCCAGCCGTCCCAGGCCGCGGCCATGGTGCCCGAAAAGCCAAGGACCCAGGGCGAGATGAAGAGCCATAGGCCGAGGATCAGATTGCCCCAATCTTCCCATTCGGTGACCTGATACAGCGCTCCGAGGGAAAGCAGGGCCACGAGGACGCCGACGATCCATGCGTCCCAGGCGAAATTGCCCATCGACGCACTTTGCAGCACCCACGGCGAGATGAAGAGCCACACAGCGAGGATCAGGGTCAGCCAGTTGGCGGTGGCCGCCGGTCCAGATGCCATTTGTCTTGCCATGATATTCTCCTTCCGCTTCATCGCAATACGGACGGAATTTGGGCCATCCCTCAAGGTTCCGCCGGATCGTCGGCCCCGCATCAGCTTTTCGCGACTGGCCTGGCTGCAAAATACACAACGCCCGGCCGCAAATGCAGGCCGGGCGGGATTGAACTCGTCGGAGCGCGGATCAGGCGCCGAGCGTGATCCGATAGTTGCCGAAGCCGTCGCTGGAATCGTCGACGTAGTCGATCTTGACGCCCTTGACCTCGGCCACGTGGTCCTTGGCCTTGGGGCCCGACTGGAACATCACGGTGGTGCCGGGGAGCGGGGCGAGCGACCAGTTGCCGTCGGCCGCCGGGTTGATCGTGCCGGTGTCGTGGATATAGCGCACGATGATGTCGCGGTTGGTGTCGGGGCCCTGGAAGATGATGGTCTTGCCGTCGGCGCCGGGGAAGAAGCCACCACCGCCGGCACGGTAGTTGTTCGTCGCGACCACGAACTTGGCCGTTTCGTCGATCGGCTTGCCCGCATATTGCAGGTCGATGATGCGGTGGGCATCGGGATTGATGACCACGCCCTTCTGGTCGTAGCGCGAGGGCTGGCTGACGTCGATCTTGTAGGTCACCCCGTCGATCACATCGAAATTGTAGGACGGGAAGGTGAGGTCGATGAGGGCGGCGTCTTTGCTGCCCGGCTTGATCTGGTTGAAGATGCCGGCCGAGCGCTCGAGCCACTCGCGCACCTGCGCCCCCGTCACCTCCACGGCGCGGATGGTGTTGGGGTAGAGGTAGAGGTCGGCGACGTTCTTGATCGCCACCGGTCCGACTGGAACGTCGGTATAGTAGTCCGGTCCGGGCTTGCCGCCGGCCTTGAATGGCGCCGCGGCGGAAAGCAGCGGCAGGTTTTCCCACTGCGAGCCCTTGAGGTTCTGCTTCAGATACCAGGTCTGGGCGATGGAGACGATCTGCACCGACGGATCGTCGGCGACCAGCGAGAAGTAGGAGTAGAGCGGCGCGGCGGTCTGGCCCACCGGGCGGCGCACATACTCGAGCGTGGCCTTGTGGTCTTTCTCGACGGGGTCCTCGACCGAGGCGACGTCCTGCACCGTCGGCACGACCTTCTTGGTGGTCGCGTCGCGGGTCCAGATCGGGCGGGCTTCCGAGGTGTGCGAGACGATCTTCCAGGTGCCGCCGTCTTTCTCGAGCAGCAGATCGATGAGACCCATATGCGAGCCCCAGAAGCCGGCCATCACGGCGGGCTTGCCCATCAGCGTACCCTTGGTCAGATCGGCGCCCTGGATGTTGGCGAAGTCGTTGGAGTTGGGGAACACCAGATGCTGGTGGCCGGTGAGCACGACGTCGATGTCCTTGACGCCGGCGAGGAACAGCGCGGCGTTCTCCATCATGTCGCCCTGCTGGCCGTCGATGCCGGTGTGGGCCAGCGCGATGATCAGGTCGGCGCCGTCCTCCTTCATCTGCGGCACCCAGGCCTCGGCGGTCTTGACGATGTCGCGCACCGCCACTTTGCCGACCAGGTTGGCGGAGTCCCAGATCATGATCTGCGGCGGCACGAAGCCGATAAAGCCCAGCTTGATGGTCTGCGGGTTGCCGTCGCCGTCCTTGATGGTCTTTTCGACGATCTTGTAGGGCGGCAGGTAGGTCTTGTCTTTGGTCGGGTCGTCGCCGGTGATGGCGGCGGCGTTGACGAGATTGGCGCAGACCAGCGGGAAATTGGCGCCCGCCAGCGACTTGCCGAGGAAGTCGAGGCCGTAGTTGAACTCGTGGTTGCCCAGCGTCGAGACCTCGTAGCCGAGCGTATTCATGGCGGCGAAGGTCGGGTGGACGTCGCCGTCCTTGAAGCCGCGCTCATAGGCGACGTAGTCGCCCATCGGGTTGCCCTGGATCAGATCGCCATTGTCGATGAGGATCGAGTTGGTCGCTTCGGCCCGGATCTGGTTGATCAGCGCGGCGGTACGGCCCAGGCCCATCGTGTCGTTGGGCGCGTCGGCATAGTAGTCGTAAGGGAAGATGGCGACGTGAATGTCCGTCGTTTCCATGAGGCGCAGGTGCGCCTGGTTGGTGGACGCCATTGCGGCGAATGGATGCATGACGATCAGCGCTCCGGCGCTGGCCGAACCGGCGAGGAACGCCCGCCGTGACAACCGTGGTTGGAAATTCATGTCGTTCTCCCTGTGCGAAGCTTGCGGGCGGAACGGGCAGGCGTCTGTGCTTGTTACGTGCCGCAGGCAAGCAGCTCTTGTGCCGTGTCGAGGTGACGCCGCGATGACCGGCGAGTCGGAGCGTGTCAAAATTGGACCGGTTGGTCAAATTCTGGATTCGCGCGTTATGAGGTCGTAAGGTCAGTCCGGCTTGGGAGAGACATCATGAGATGGCAAGGTCGCGAGGAAAGCTCGAATATCGAAGACCGCCGCGGTGAAGGCGGCGGCGGCGGACTTGGCGGTGGCGGACTCGGCGGCGGCCTCAACAATGGCGGCTTCCGCATCCCGATCGGCGGCAGCCGCGGCGGCATCGGCAGCCTCGCCGTCATCATCATTTTCGTCATCATCGCCATGGCGATGGGCATCAATCCGCTCGACCTGCTGACCGGCAATTCGACCAGCGTGAACTCGCCGTTCGACAATTCGCAGGGGCAGACGACACTGCCGTCGCAAAATGCCGGCGAGGACGAGCTGCGCCAGTTCGTCGGCGTGGTGGTCAAGGACACCGAGACGTTCTGGGGCAACTACTTCCAGCAGCATGGCGGGACCTATACCGACCCCAAGGTCGTGCTCTATTCGGGGCAGACCGCGTCGGGCTGCGGCACGGCCGACTCCTCGGCGGGACCGTTCTACTGTCCCGAGGACCAGAAGGTTTACATCGATCTGAGCTTCTATCAGCAGTTGCGTGACCAGTTCGGCGCGCCGGGCGACTTCGCCCAGGCCTATGTGGTGGCGCACGAGGTCGGACACCACGTGCAGGACCTGCTCGGCATCCTGCCCACGTTCAACCAGCAGCGGCAGTCGATGAGCCAGGACCAGGCCAACGCCTATTCGGTGAAGGTGGAACTGCAGGCCGACTGCTTCGCCGGCATGTGGGCGCGCGGCGAGCAGCAATATCTCGACAGCGGCGACGTGCAGGAGGCGATCAATGCCGCCAACCAGATCGGCGACGACACGCTGACGCACAATACGATCTCGCCCAGGCAGTACACACACGGGACTTCGGCGCAGCGCATGCAGTGGTTCAAGACCGGCATGAATTCGACCGACGTGAGCCAGTGCGATACCGGCATACCGAATTGAAGTAGCCGCGCCGCAATTAGGATGATATTCTAGAATAGCGGCATCTTTGTGGCAAAACCCGCCGCGACGCCTGGCGAAGCGCACGGTATATTGAGCCGAATTGTTACTGTCCCGGCGGCCAGTCCGACGCAACCAATCGTCCGTTGGCTGGTTGAGCGGGCGACGCATCCATCT